>JBEKOK010000321.1:0-4128 GCA_049521875.1 Steroidobacteraceae bacterium | reverse complement strand
AGCCGCGTAGGCCACTGCCGCGAGCGCATCCTCGACCTCGCCCACGCCACCATCGTACTGCCCCTCGCTGGCACCGACGCCGCGGTAGTTGAAGCGCACTGCGACCGCGCCGCGCGCCTGCAATGCACGCGCGAGCGTGTAGACGACCTTGTTGGTGAGCGTGCCACCGTGCAGCGGATGCGGATGGCAGATGACGGCGACGCGCGCCGGCTGCGGGGCTGCGGGCAGTTCCACCAGCGCTTCGAGCGCACCGGCCGGGCCGGCTATCCGCACCGGCTCAGCGGGTGACGCGGCAGCGTTCATTTATTGGGCTTGGAGCCCGGCGTGAAATCGAGCGAGGCGGAATTGATGCAGTAACGCAGGCCCGTGGGCTGCGGTCCATCCTCGAACACATGGCCCAGATGCGCATCGCAATTAGCGCACCGCACCTCGGTGCGCACCCGCCCCGAGATCGAGCGATCCTCGAGGGTCTTGACCCGCTCCCCGGCCAGCGGCACCCAGAAGCTCGGCCAGCCCGATCCACTGTCGTACTTGGTGTCCGAACTGAACAGCTCCGTCCCGCAGCAGACGCAGCGATAAACCCCGGGTTCCTTGTTGTGCTCGTAGATGCCGGTAAAGGCCCGCTCGGTACCGTGCTCACGTGTCACGTGGTACTGAAGCGCTGTCAGGCGCTGGCGCAGTTCCTCATCGGTCGGTTTGTCAGCGCTCATCTTGAACGTGCTCCTTATGCTCCGGGCCAGGCCCGGGCCATGGTTCAGAATGCGAAGACTATTGCACTCCGGCGAGCCTTACCAGCAGGCCATTGAGTCTGCGCGTGAATTCCGCGGGCGCTGAGACCTGGCCCTCATCGACCAGGCAGGTCTCATCGAACAACACCAGCGAAAGTTCCTTGAACTGCTCGGTATCGGTCAGTCCATCGAGGTAGCGGACCAGCGGGTGTTCGATGTTGATCTCGAAGGTCGGCGCGGTGGCGGGCAGCTCCTGGCCGCTGGCGGCCAGCACCCGGCGCAGCTGGGCCGAGAGGTCGGCTTCGCCCCGCACCAGGCAGGCCGGCGAGTCCTTCAGGCGCACGCTCGGCCGCACCTCGATGACGCGCTCGCCCAGCGCATCCTTGACCCGTCGCAGCAGCACCTTGCTCTGCTTGAGCGCATCCTCACCGCGCAGCTTGTCGGCCGCGTCGCTCAAGGTCCCGAGCTCCAGATCGCCGCGGGCCACGTCCTTGAAGCGCTTGCCCTCGAACTCGGTCAGGTGGCCCATGACCCATTCATCGATGCGATCGGCCAGCAGCAGCACCTCGACGCCCTTCTGTCGCAGCAGTTCCAGGTGCGGGCTGGCACGGGCCGCGGCCATCGAATCGGCCACCAGGAAGTAGATCCGCTCCTGACCGCTCTTCATGCGCGCCACGTACTCGGTGAGCGTCACGCGCTCCTCGTTCTCCTCGCTCGCCGTGCTCGCGAAGCGCAGCAGCGGCAGCAGCCGCTCGCGATTGCCGTGATCCTCGCCCAGGCCCTCCTTGAAGGCGCGCCCGAACTCACGCCAGAAAGTCTGGTATTTCTCCGGCTCCTCAGTGGCCAGCTTAGCTAGCAGATCGAGCGCCCGGCGCGTCAGGGCAGCGCGCATCGCCTCGACCTCCCGATCCTGCTGCAGCAGCTCGCGCGAGATATTGAGCGGCAGGTCACTGGAATCGACCACGCCCTTGATGAAGCGCAGGTACAGCGGCAGGAATTGCTCGGCGTTGTCCATGATGAACACGCGCCGCACGTACAGCTTCAGGCCCCGCGCCGCATCGCGGTGCCACAGGTCAAAGGGCGCGCGCGCCGGCACATACAGTAGGCTGGTGTATTCGCGCTTGCCCTCGACGCGATGGTGGGCCCAGATCAGCGGGTCGGTGCCATCGTGGGCAATGTGCCGGTAGAAATCGCGGTATTCCTCATCCGTGATTTCCGCCCGCGGTCGCGACCAGAGCGCCTGGGCCTGGTTGACGTTCTCATATTCGAGCGTCGCGCCTTCCTTGGGCAGGCGCACCGGGAAAGCAATGTGATCCGAGTAACGGCGCACGAGGCTGCGCAGCCGGAAGCCGTCGGCGAATTCCTTCGCATCCTCCTTCAGATGTAGCACGACGCTGGTGCCGCGCTGCGCATGCTCGATGGTCTCGACCGTGTACTCGCCATCGGCCGATGACTCCCAGTGCACGCCCTCGCTTACCGCCGTGCCGGCGCGGCGCGTAAAGACCTCGACGCGATCGGCGACAATGAAGGCGGAATAGAAGCCCACGCCGAACTGGCCGATGAGTTGCGCGTCCTTTTGCTGATCGCCCGTCAGGCGCTGGAAGAACTCGGCGGTGCCGGATTTGGCAATCGTGCCCAGGTGCGTGATCGCCTCCTCGCGGCTCATGCCCACGCCGTTATCGCGGATCGTCAGCGTGCCGGCGGCCTGGTTGAAATCGATCCAGATGGCCAGCTCCGGCTCCTCGGCGAGCAGCTGCGGCTCGGCCAGCGCCAGAAAGCGCAGCTTGTCGTTGGCGTCCGAGGCATTGGAAATCAGCTCGCGCAGGAAGATTTCGCGATGACTGTAGAGCGAATGAATCATCAGGCGCATCAACTGGCGCACTTCGGCCTGAAAGCCGCGTGTCTCACGTGTCGTCATGGATTGGAAACCTCAGCCCCGGTTCAAACGGAGGGGGCAGGAGGCTTTATCGGGTCTGCGCCGGATTAATTCAAGTCAGATGGCTCAGGACGTGGCGACAGGCGTTGAACCAGTCATCCATTTCGTCCCAGAGCAGCAGGAATCTTTCCAAGTGGATCTCATCCAGAAGCGATGTCGGAGCTCATCGTAGCGGTGCGCCCGCAGACAGTCCGTGCCGCGGCTCACAGCCTTGGGCAGACGTGCATCATGCTTGCGATGCCCGATGCGGCTGCGTAGGCTGTGCGACAGGACATAAGATCGGGCCGGTGCCCGCGGGAATGCTCATGCAGCGCATCGTCGTCCTTAATCCCAAGGGCGGCTCCGGCAAGACCACGATCGCCATCAACATCGCGAGTTACTTTGCGCTGCAGGGCGAGCGCCCGGTCCTCATTGATCACGATCCGCAGGGTTCGGCGACGCGCTGGGTGAAAAAACGCCAGAGCCTGCAGCCCCCGATCCACCTGATCGCCGCCTACGAGCGCGATGCGCGCACCACGCGTGCCTTCCAGCTGCGCATCCCCGAAGGTACCGGGCGCGTCATCATCGACACGCCAGCAGCAGTCGATGCCCACAACATGCCGGCGCTGATCGCCGGCGCCGAAAAGATCCTGGTGCCGGTGCTGCCCTCGGATATCGACATCCATGCCTGCTCACGCACGATCGCCAACCTGCTGCTGGTGGCCAAGGTCCGCCGCAGCGATAACCGCCTCGGGATCGTCGCCAACCGGGTCAAACGCCACACACGCATCTACCAGTCGCTGACGCGCTTCCTAGGGACGCTTGATATACCGATCGTGGCGACCTTTCGTGATTCGCAGTGCTATATCCGCAGCGCCGAGCTCGGCGTGGGCATCCACGAAATGAAGCCGCATCTGGTCCAGGAGGACCTGGAACACTGGCAATCGCTGCTCGAGTGGCTGGCGCTGCCGGCGGGGCGTCCGGCGCAGACGGCGGAGCCGGGAGCGGCGATTACGCTAGGCGCGGTGCGCTAAGGGAGGACGGGCAGCTACTTGCTGCCGTCGGGATCCCAGGAATTCTTGACCTTATCGGCCCAGTTCTTGTAGTTGGTCCAGGTGTAGAGATTGCGGGTAATCGCGGCGTGGCGGCCGCGCGAGCGCTGCACATGCTCGAGCCAGCGGGCGTACGCCTCGGCGCCGCCACCGGGAGCCGGCGCGGCCGGAACCGTCCGGGCTTTGCCGGGCGCGTCCTTGTCTGCTGGGTCACCTTTGTTCATCGTCTCTTACCTGCTCGCCTTTGCAGCAGACTAGCTGTGCGCCAAGCTGGCCGAGAGGAACTGGATCACACCAGAATGCACCTTTGTGCGCGTTCCGTCGCACCACCATCGCGCCTGCGCAAAGTCAGTTCACGAGTCGATAGCAGGGCTGGTATTCACTGCCCGGAAGCTTCATCCGGCGCTGGCGCACGAACTCGCCCAGCAGCGTA
>JBEKOK010000320.1:0-4132 GCA_049521875.1 Steroidobacteraceae bacterium | reverse complement strand
TCTGGTGGCTACTTCGGGCGACACGGGGGGTGCGGTCGCCGCAGCCTTTCACCGCCAGCCCGGCATTGAGGTGACAGTACTGTTCCCGCTGGGGCTGGTGTCGCCGACCCAGCAACAGCAGCTGACCTGCTGGGGAGACAATGTGCGCAGCCTTGCGGTGCGTGGCACGTTCGATGAATGCCAGCGGCTCGTCAAGGAAGCTTTCCTTGACCCAGGCCTGCGCGCCGAATGGGAGCTTTCTTCAGCCAACAGCATCAACCTTGGTCGCCTGTTGCCGCAGGCGGTCTACTACGTTGCCGCGAGTCTCGCCGTAGCGCATCGCGGCCGCGGCCCTGCCTCGTTCGTGATTCCGAGCGGAAACCTTGGTAATGCGACCGCCTGCGTGTGGGCGAAGCGCATGGGTGCACCGATTGATAGGATTGTCCTGGCGCATAACGCCAACCGGACCGTCCCCGACTACTTCGCCGACGGAACGCTGCGCGTTCGCGCCAGCGTTGCGACCCTCGCCTCGGCGATGGATGTCGGCAACCCGAGCAACCTGGAGCGCCTGCGATCCATGTATCCTGATATCGCGCAGCTGCGTGGCGCGCTCAGCGCAGTCTCGATCGACGATGCGGCCATCAGCGCCCGCATTCGCACTGATTATCAGCGCCTGGGCGTGATCTGGTGCCCACACAGCGCCGTCGCTGCCGAGGCCTGGGCGCGATTGCCCCTCGAGCAACGCGACTCCGGCCCCTGGGTAGTGGTCGCGACAGCGCATCCGGCCAAGTTTGCCGAAATCGTAGCGCCACTGATCGGCGCACCGATCCCGGTGCCGGAGAACCTTGCGCGGTTATTCGAGCGAGCCTCGAAATTCACGGAGATTGACCCGACACTGGCGGCGCTCCGGGCGACGCTCTAGGAACTGCATGAAACCGTTCGAGGTACCGCCGCTCCCATTCACCCTGCCGTCTCTCGATCTAGAGACGATTGCCTACCTGCTTGGCGCAGCGGCACTGATTGCCGGCTTGCTGCTGCTGTGGCGCGGGTACCGGCGCATGCGGGCCCGCAAGATCCTGCTCGCCGCGGTCACCAGCAGTTCGTTCGATTATCTGCGCGACGTGCTGTTGCCGGATGGTCAGGGGGGCTGGTTGCACGTGGATTTCCTGCTGCTGACGGCGCGCGGGGTGGTGATCATTGACCTGCGCTATGTGGTCGGCAACATCTTTGGCGGCGACCAGATGAATGAATGGACGGTGATGCAACGCGGACGACGCTTCACCTTCGTCAATCCACAGACCGCGCTCTACGACCGGCTGGCTGCCGTGCGTGCACTGGTTTCAGAGTTGCCGGTGGATGGGCGAATCCTGTTTATGGGCGGGGCGCTGTTTCCCAAGGGCCTGCCGCGATTCACGCTGATGCTCGATTCACTGCTCTCGGAGTACCCAGCCGTGGACCGCATCGCAGTGGCCGCGCTGCTCGCGGGCTGGCAAGGCGAATGGGATCAACTGCGCGCCGCTTGCGTTCCGAGCCGGCTGAGCGATCCGAAACCCGCCGTCTAGGGCGGCGGCAGCCCGAACAGGGAGCGACTGGCGGCGCTGGTATGCGCGGCACATTCCTGCAGGCTTTCCCCCCGATGGTGCGCGACCGCGGACGCGATGTGCGGCAGCAGCATCGGTTCATTGCGGCGCCCGGGCGGGGCAGGCTTCAGATCGCGTGGCAGCAGATACGGTCCGTCCGTTTCCAGCAGCAGCCGGCCGGCCGGAATGCGCGCCACCACGGACTGCAGCTGGCGACCACGCCGTTCATCGCAGATCCAGCCCGTGATGCCAATTGCCAGTCCGAGTTCGAGATACGCCTCGAGTTCAGCCTCACCTGCAGTGAAGCAGTGCGCCACTCCTCTGGGCAGCACCGTGCGGTATTCGCGCAGGATACTGACGAAATCTTCGTGCGCGTCGCGCTGATGCAGGAACAGCGGTTTGCCGCACTCGATCGCCAGCGTCAGCTGTGCTGTGAAGGCGCGCCGCTGTCCCTGGCGCGACGAAAAATTCCGGTAGTAATCCAGGCCGCATTCACCCACCGCCACGACCGCTGGCGAACGCAACAACTCGCGCAGTGGCACCAGCGTCTCGGCGCTGAAGCCATCGGCATGATGCGGATGCACGCCCGCTGTGGCAAAGAGCACGCGCGCATGGGCTGCGGCGAGCGCGCTGGCCGCGAAGCTGCCAGCGAGGCTTGCGCCCGTGACGATCAGTTGCCTCACGCCCGCAGCGACGGCGCGCGCGATGACTGCCTCGCGGTCAGCCTCATAGCTTTCATGAGTCAGATTGATGCCAATATCGATCAGGTCCATGTGTGCTGAGGCCTATGGGGCGCGGGCAGGGCACCAGCGTCTTCGTTAGGGGGCAAGTGCGGGGCTCCTGCTATGATCGCATGGTGAGCGGAGGCCGCAAACCGTTGAAAACTTCCCGAACTCTGGCGCTGCAGTCGGCACACGATCCGGCGCAGCAGCTGTCGCTGTGGGACAGCGCGGACCATGCCGGCGCATGGCAGGTGCGACAAAGTCGCCGTGCGCGGCGGCTTGCCGCCCGCGTGTTTCGCGACGGCTCGGTCGAGATCGTGGTTCCGCTGCGGACGAACGCGACCACGGTCAGTGCGTTTGTGGCCAGGTATCGGCAGTGGATCGAGCGCCAGCAGGCGCGGATGCAGCCGAGCGAACCCGAGCCGTTTCCGCCACGGCAGATCAGTTTTGCGGCGGTTGGCCAGCTCTGGCACTGCGAGTTAAGTGAGCAGTTGCGGCCGGGCCGGGTGCAGATCGCCTGTGAGCCGCGCCAGGAGCAGGCCGGCATGCTGCAGCTGGGCGGCGATGGCGCTCATCAAGCGCAGCTGGTGCGAAGCTTGCGCGCATGGCTGGTTGAGCGGGCCCGGCTCGAATTGACGGGCCCACTGGCAGCGCTGGCAGAGGAGATTGGGACGATCCCGGTGCAGCTCAAGGTACGCCGGCAGCGGACGCGCTGGGGCAGCTGCACCGCCGGTGGTGCAGTCAGTCTGAACTGCTGCGCGCTCTTCCAGCGGCCAGAAGTATTGCGCTACCTGTTGGTGCATGAGCTGGCGCATCTGCGACACATGAATCACTCCGCCAGATTCTGGGCCCACGTCGAGCGCTATGAACCGGACTACCGGCTGCTGGACCGGGAGCTGGGCAAGGGCTGGCAGCGGGTGCCGCACTGGGCGCTGGGCGCCCGGCACCACTGACGCTATTTATTGGGCAGCCGTGAAAATGCTGCTGCTAAGGAGTCGGGTGATGAGCGGTACGGAAGAAGATGTGGACGAGGAGCACGCCGGTAGCGTCGATCTGAGCGACGAGCCGGTGCACTGGGATCTTGGCAGTTCGCTCTCGTATGGCGAGTACCTGCGACTGCCCCAGTTGCTCGACTGCCAGCATCCGCAAAGCCCGGCGAGCGACGAGATGCTGTTCATCATCGTGCATCAGGCCTCAGAGTTGTGGATGAAACTGCTGCGCCATGAACTCGAAGGCGTGCTCCAGTGCGTGCGCCGCGATGAGCTTGAGCCTTCCTTCAAGCGCTTCGGCCGCATCGCCCACGTACAGGCGCAATTGATGTCGGCGTGGGAAGTGCTCGCGACCATGACTCCGGCTGACTACGCGGCATTCCGCAACTCGCTCGGCCGCTCTTCCGGATTTCAGTCCTACCAGTATCGGCTGCTCGAGTTCCTGCTGGGCAACAAGAACGCCGAGATGGTGCGTGTTCACGATCGCGATCCGGTAGCTCAGGCCGCACTGATGAAGGCACTCAATGCCCCGAGCCTCTATGACGAGGTTCTGCGGCTGTTGTCGAGGCGCGGCTACGGTGTGCCAGCCGAACTGCTCGCGCGTGATTTTTCTCAGCCGTATGTGGCCAGCAAGCAGGTCACCGGAGCGTGGCTTGGCGTCTATCACAATGCGGAGAAAGACTGGGACCTTTATGAACTTGCCGAGCGACTGGTGGACCTGGATCATCGATTTCAGCTCTGGCGCTTCCAGCACATGAAGACTGTCGAACGGATCATCGGCTACAAACCGGGTACCGGCGGCACGGCTGGCGTGAGTTACCTGGCCAAGGCGCTGCGCCTGCGATTCTTCCCGGAGTTGTGG
>JBEKOK010000319.1:0-4196 GCA_049521875.1 Steroidobacteraceae bacterium | reverse complement strand
CTCACCCAGACCGATCAGACCTCCTTCCCGACCAAAACCCGATTCCTTGTATCCTCCGAACGGACAACTGGCATCAAACTGGTTGGTGCAGTTGACCCAGACCACGCCCGCCTTTACAGCGTGGGCGAGCTCCAGAGCGCGATTAATGTTTTCCGACCAAACCGTGGCAGAAAGCCCAAAGCGCGTGTTATTCGCCAGCTGCACCGCCTCGGCAACGCTTCGAAAACTCATCGCCGCCAGTACCGGCCCGAAGATCTCTTCGCGCCATGCGGTATTGGCCGTGCCGATATGTGTTATCAGCGTGGGCGGGTAATAACACCCGGCCGACGGCTCCTCGACCGGAGCGCGCCAGATCCGGGCCCCCTCCGCCTCCGACTGAGCCACCAAGCGCTCAATGCGAGCGCGCTGAATTGGATCAACGACCGCACCCATATCGATGCACTTATCGAGCGGCGCTCCCAAGCGGAATTTGGCCAGACGCAGCTTGATCTTGGCCAGAAATGCTTCCTCAACGCTCTCCTCAATGAGCAATCGGGACCCGGCACAGCACACCTGACCCTGGTTAAACCAGATTGCGTCGACCAGGCCCTCAACGGCAGCGTCCAAATCCGCGTCTTCCAGCACAATAAACGGTGACTTCCCGCCAAGCTCCAGACTAAGCTTCTTGCCGCTGCCTGCGGTTCGCGCTCGTATGATCCTCCCGACTTCGGTCGAGCCGGTAAAGGCAATCTTGGCAACGCCCGGATGATCAATCAGCGCCTGGCCAGTATCGCCGGCGCCAGTGATGATGTTCACCACTCCGGCTGGTACGCCCGCTTCCCGGCAAAGGTCCGCAAAGTAGAGAGCCGTCAGGCTGGTGTATTCCGCCGGCTTGAGCACCACCGCATTTCCACATGCCAGTGCCGGTGCAATTTTCCAGGCCAGCATCAGCAGTGGAAAATTCCACGGCACCACCTGCGCGACGACACCAACCGGCACGCTCTCGGGCACCTCGCGCGCGAGCAGCTGTGCCCAGCCAGCGTGATGATAGAAGTGCCGGGCAACCAGCGGTATATCAATGTCCCGCGTTTCGCGAAGCGGCTTGCCATTGTCGAGACTTTCGAGCACCGAGAGCACGCGGCTGGACTTCTGTACTAAGCGCGCGAGCGCGTATAGCACGCGCGCACGCTGATGCCCGGAGCACTTGGCCCAGCCCCGGGCGGCGGCCGCCGCCGCCGCGATAGCCCGATCGATGTCTCTCGGACCGGCTACCACCAGATCCGCCAATTTCTCGCCCGATGCCGGGTTGCGGCTCTCAAAACGCCCGATCTCGTCAAGCGAGTCCACCCATTGGCCATCAATAAACAACTTGAAGCCGGCCGCGTGCTCAATAAGCCATGCGCGAGCCAGGGTGTCCGCCTCCGGGGCTGGCCCATAACTCATTGCATCAAAAATTGCGGGCACGTCGTTCATCGACTCATCCCATGGCGTGACGGTGCGCCGCCGAGTAGCGGCCCGTCACAAAGTGCTCCAACTGACGCTCGATATCGGATAGCAGTCGCGAGGCGCCAAAGCGGAATAATCTGGGTGTCAGCCATTCGGTCCCCAGTTCTTCCTTCAGCAGCATCAAATATGCGAGTGCCTGCTTGGCCGAGCTAATGCCGCCGGCCGGTTTGAAGCCGATCTGGTATCCGCAGCGTTGCTCATACTCCCGAACAGTCCTCAACATGGCAAGGCTCGCAGGCAGAGTCGCGTTCACGGCTTCCATGCCGGTCGAGGTCTTGACGAAATCCGCACCGGCCATCATGCATACAGTCGAGGCCTTCGCTACTTTGATCAGGGAGCCGAGTTCGCCGGTGGCCAATATCGCCTTGACGTGCGCAGCACCGCAGGCTGCACGGAATGCCTGCATCTCGTCGTAGAGCGCGCGCCAGTTTCCGGTCAGCACATGGCGGCGCGAAATGACAATATCGATTTCCTGCGCACCCGCCGCCACCGAAGCTTCGATCTCAGCCAGCCTGGTGGCCATCGGCGCATGCCCGGCAGGAAAGCCCGTGGAAACTGCCGCCACCGGAATACCACTGCCCGAGAGCGCCTCAAGCGCCACGCCGATCATGTCGTGGTAAACGCATACGGCGCCCACCGTCAACCCACGTTCAGCCATTCCCAGAGCCATGAGAAGATCCGGTCGAACGGGCGAACGGGCTTTCGCGCATAGCCGCGCTACCCTGCCGGGCGTGTCATCCCCCGCCAGCGTCGTTAGGTCAATGCAGGTAACGGCCTTCAACAGCCAAGCCGCCTGCCACTGCTGCTTTACCGAGCGCCGGCCGGACAGCGACTCGATGCGACGCTCAATTGCACTCAAATTGACGCGGATCGCATCAATCCAATCCTGATCGAAGGGTACGCCGGGATTTCGGGTCGAAGGCTCCCGAGTAATAACGCCCTCACGGGCCGCGAACCCTGTTCCAGGCTCAGTCGTTGATTTCAAAGAATCCTTCATGCAACGAGATCGGCTTTTGGTCGAAGCAACTCGCGATTTCCACGGCGCTTCACATGTTACTTGAGCCACCGCAAAATCGCTGATCGGGCTTCAAAAATCTCCTTTTGGACCGCGTGACAGCCCGCTTGGTTCTCCCGAACAGCTCCTGCCGGCAGCCGCTGGCCTCCGAAGACTTGCCCGAAATTATCTGGGGACCGCAAGCGCCACCCCGAGCCACTGCTTTTGCGTGGCTGCCGATCCCGATACTCAACAGACCGAGATTTTCACAAGTGAGCCCGACAGAACTGAAACGCTGCTGGGTGCCGGCGTGTCTCCGCGAAGCAACACGATGGCATTCTGCGTGTAGAAAGGCGTCGTTATATTGTTTACTATATAACGCATCTGAGATGCCTTAAGGGATCGGGGACTAGGCACCCGGCCCCGCACTCTTGCGCGCGACTTCTCAAGAGTGGGCGCGGCAATGCGGGACGCTATTTTATTGGCGACTTGCACTTGCCGTCTCGATACGAACTGAGTATGCAAGCGAGCGCCACTGCCCTGGTGGTCCCTTCGCATGTAGCGAAATGACAAGAGCCTAGTCGGTCCTGGGACCGGCTCCGATTTTTTTAAAGATTCACTGCGAGAATTGGAGATCACCGAGATGAAGATTGCATTGTTATCGCTGGCTGTCCTTGGAATCGCCTCAGGTACGGCGCGAGCGGATATTGGGCTGAGCAAGGACGGATTTGATGTTGAGCTCTATGGCATTTTGGATGCCGGCATCGGTACTCTGGAGCACTCCTATAGTGGCGCCAGCACCTTTGCCTCAACCGTTAATCCCTACAACCTGAACAGCTCGCCCAGTAGTTTCAGCGGCCTCTACTCCGGCGGCATCTCGATGTCACGCTGGGGCGTGAAGGCGGATGCCGACCTGGGCTCCGATATGAAGGCATTCATCAAGCTTGAATCCGCCATCAACGTCGTATCGGGAGTGCTCGCCAATAACGGGCAGTCGATCTACAACGACATCGGTGCTTTGAAGGCGGCGAACGGCGCGAGCGCCATCGACGGCCAGCTGTTCTCTCGAGCGGCCTATGTGGGCTTCTCGGACGGTGCACTCGGCTCAATCTCCTTGGGCAGAACCACCAATTTCTCCCTTGATCAGGTCGCGGAATACGATCCGGTCCAGGCCGCGCTCCTCTACTCTCCGCTTGGATTCTCCGGCGGCATCGGGGGTGGGCTGGGTGCCACCGAAAACAGTCGCCTCGATAACAGCGTTAAGTATGAGAACAAGGTTGGCCCGGTCAGCATGGGCCTGCAGTACAAATTCAAGGGCTCGCAGAACGATCAGGCCGCCGGATGCGGCTACGTGGCGATGCTCGGATACAGCGTCGGACCTTTTAGCATCAAGGGAACATTCTCAGAGGAAACCAACACTGTCGCCTGGGCCACTCAGTATTCCAACGTGGTCACTCCAGACCCCAATCTGCAGATCGAAAATACCCGTGGCTACATGCTCAGCGCGCTCTACAAGCTCAATGCCGATGCCACCATTAAGGCCGGCTATGAGTACTTGAGCATTACCGCGCCCTCCAATCCTAACCTGACCAGCATCCAGCAATACTTCGGGCTGACGCTGCCAGATCCCGCGGCGAACGCGAGTGGCCAGCAGCACTTCGGCGTAGCCTGGGTAGGCGGTGACTATAAATTCACCAAAGCCTTTGACCTTGGTATC
>JBEKOK010000318.1:0-4234 GCA_049521875.1 Steroidobacteraceae bacterium | reverse complement strand
CACGCGCCTGTTCGACGCACCGCCCGCCCGTGTCTTCAACGCCTGGCTGAACCGCGAGGAATGGCAGGCGTGGATCGGCCCCGAAGGTATGAGCTGCGAAGTGCCGCTGCTCGAGCCCAAGGTCGGCGGACGCTACCGCATCACGATGCATCTGTCCGACGGACGGGTGATTCCGGTCGCCGGAGTGTTCAAGACCATTGATGCCCCGAGGAAACTGGTCTTCACCTGGGGCTGGGATGGCGACCCGGCGCGCGAGAGCCTCATCAGCCTCACGTTGCGCGACACCGGTGGACAGACCGAGCTGACTTTGTGCCAGGAAGGCCTGGGCAGCATCGCCAACCGCGATGATCACGGGCGCGGCTGGAACAGTACGCTCAATAAGCTCGTCGCTTACCTCGCGGCCCAATGAGCCGTCCGGCACCGGCGGCGTCCCTGTGGACGCCGCCGTGCTGGCTGGCGTTCAGGCGCCGCGCTCGCGGCTTACAAAGGCAAGTGCTCCGCGCACGGAACTGGTCGCCTGGCCCGCGAGCTGCGGGTTCTTGACCAGCGGAATAATCGCATCACACATTTTCTTGCCGAGCTCAACGCCCCACTGATCAAAGGCATTGTTGCCCCAGATCACGCTCTGGACGAAGACCTTGTGTTCGTACAGCGCGATGATGGCGCCGAGCGTGCGCGGGTCAAGTTCGCGAAACAGCACCAGACTCACCGGCCGATTGCCGGCATGGACCTTGTGCGGCGTCAGTGCCGCGATGCGCTCCTTGGATAAGCCCTGCTGCTGCAGTTCAGCCACGACCTGCTCGGCGCTGTGACCGAATGCAAACGCCTCCGCCTGAGCAAGCGCACTGGCGATCGCCAGGTCCTGCTGCTCCTGGGTGGCGCCGGAACTGCGCACCGGCACCAGCATATCGAGCGCGGCCCGCTCGCTGCCCTGGTGCAGCAGCTGGAAAAAGGAATGCTGCGCATTGTCGCCAGGTTCACCCCAGATCACCGGGCAGGTGGCCACTGCGGTGGGCTCCCCGTTGAGCCGCACCGATTTGCCGTTGCTCTCCATCTCAAGCTGCTGCAAGTAGGCCGGCAGGCGCGCCAGCCGCGAGTCATAGGGCAGCACCGCCAGCGTCGGGAGTTTGAGAAAATTGATATTCCACGCGCCGCAGAACGCGGCCAGCGCCGGCAGGTTCTGCTCCCACGGGGCGCTGCGAAAATGCTCATCCAGCTCGTGCGCGCCGGCGAGAAAGGCAGTGAAGTGCTCCGAGCCCACGGCAATGGCAAGCGCGACGCCGATCGATGACCAGATCGAGTAGCGCCCGCCCACCCAGTCCCACATGTTGAATCGATACTCAGGATGCACGCCAAAGGCATCCATCGCCTTGGCATTGACCGACACGGCGGCGAAGTGACCCGGAACAGCAGCATCACCGAGCCGCTCACGCAGCCATTTGCGGGCCGCCTCGGCATTGGTGCGCGTCTCGAGCGTCGTAAAGGTCTTCGAGCAGATGATGAACAGCGTGCGTGCCGGATCGGCCGCCTCGAGCAGATCCACGAGTTCGCAACCATCGATATTGGATACGAACTCGACCCGTGGCGCGCCACTCGTGTAGCAACGCAGGGCCCGCACTGCCATCGCCGGGCCCAGATCCGAGCCGCCGATGCCGATATTGATCACCAGATTAAATGGCTGATCCTTGCTGGAGCGGATCGTGCCACTGCGTATGGCATCTGCAAAGCCGAGCATGTGCTTGCGCTCCGCGAGTATCAGGGGCTGCAGGTCGGTGCCCTCGACAATGAGCGCTCCGGCGTTAGCGGGCCGGCGCAGTGCCGTGTGCAGTACCGCCCGCCCCTCGGTCTGATTGATCGGCGCACCAGTAAACATCGCCTCGATGCGGTCGCGCAGCCCCAGCTGCTCGCCAAGTGTCGTGAAGGCGCCCAGCAGCGCGCCATCGAGCCGCTGGCGCGAATAGTCGAGCAGCAGTCCTGCGGCCTGCGCCGAGCAGTGAGAAAAGCGCTCCGGGTCGCGCTCGAACAGCTCCTTCACGATGGGAGGTGCCGTTGCCGCACCCTGGAGCTTTGGCCAGACCTGACAATCGATACCGGCAAGAAAATCACTCATCGCGCTGCTCCTGTCTGCTGACTTCGTGGCACTCATTGGGATTGTCGATGCCGATGGCCGCATCGCCGCGCGCGAGAAATTGCCGGGCCGCACGGTAGCCCACGAAACCCGCGGCACCGCTGATCAGCACCGTCAGATTCTGCGCTAACCGGCCCCCACGCCCTCGCCCGCCGCGGCGACCTGTACCGGCCCCGCATCGATCTGGCGCCACAGGCACGGCGCCCTGCGTTCCCGATCGAGCAGGGCCTGAAGCTGCTCGTGGGCAGCCCGTTCGGCTTCGCTCGCCAGCGTGACTTTTAACTTCACCGGCAGTTCCGGCGCCGCCGTGCTCGACTTGACCGCGCGCCGCGCCGCGCCCGAGTTGCCGTGGCCAAGCGCCAGCGCGCTCTGGCCGCCGGTCATCGCGAGGTACACATCGGCGAGGATCCGCGCATCAAGCAACGCGCCATGCACTTCGCGCTTGGAGTTGTCGACGTTGTAGCGCTTGCAGAGCGCATCGAGGTTGTTGCGCTGGCCGGGATGCATCTCGCGGGCGAGCGCCAGCGTATCGAGCACCTGGCAGAGCGCGCCGACCTTGATTGGCGTTGCGGTGGAGACACGTGCAAATTCGGCATCCAGAAAGGCGATATCGAAGACCGCGTTGTGGATGATGAGTTCGCTGCCGGCGATGAACTGGATCAGCTCCTCGGCGATCAGCGCAAACTTGGGTTTATCGACGAGTTGCTCACGCGAAATGCCGTGCACGGCACGCGCCGCAGGGTCAATGTCCCGTTCCGGGTTCAGATAGCGATGGTAGGTGCGGCCACTAGTGCGCCGATTGAGCAGTTCGACGCAGCCGATCTCAATGATGCGGTGTCCGAGGCTCGATTCGAGCCCCGTGGTTTCGGTGTCCAGTACGATCTGTCGCATCAGCGCGAGTGTACCCCAAGCAGCTGATCGATCGCGGCGTTGGCCAGCGCGTCGACCCGCTCGTTGCCCGGCACGCCCGCGTGACCCTTCACCCAGTGCCATTCAATCTCATAGCCGGCCGCCAGCGCATCGAGCTGCTCCCACAGGTCCTGGTTCTTCACCGGCTGGCGAGCTGCAGTGCGCCAACCGCGCGCTTTCCAGCTTTTAACCCATTCGGTAATGCCAAGGCGCACGTACTGGGAATCGGTATAGATGCGCACCGGCACCGCGCGCTTGAGGCTGCGCAGCGCTTCGATCACGGCCATCAGCTCCATGCGATTGTTGGTGGTTTCCGCGACCGCGCCTGAAATCTCCTTTTCGTGCGTTCCCTGGCGCAAATAAGCGGCCCAGCCACCAGGGCCCGGATTGCCACGGCAGCCACCGTCGGTATAGATCTCAACCGCGCCCGAATTATCGGTGTTCATGTCATGCATTGTCGCAAAGAAATTTTCACGGCGAGCTGCCATCGCGGATGGTCGGCTCCACCAGCGCACCGATGCGTGTGCGCCGCTCCGCGCGTCGCGGACGAATGGGCGTCAGCGCGTAGGTGTGTTTGCGAGCCTTGATCAGATAGGCTCCGGCAGGCCAGGGGCTCAGCAGTCCGCGGTGCAGCAGGCTCTGGGGCCCGGGCGGCTCGCGATGGTGGCGCGGCCACGTGTAGAGATAGCGACGGATCAGCGTGATCTCAAACCCGAGCAACACCAGCCAGTCCCGCACACGATGTTCTGATAGATGCCGGCGCAGACCCGGCGGATAGCCGCCCTGACTGGCCAGCGAGCGCAGTCCCCAGAGGCTGGCCGGGCGGAATCCGAGCACCAGCAGCTGGCCCTCGCCGCCCAGTACCCGGTCCGCCTCGCGAAGTACCGCATGGGGATCCGGCTCAGTCTCCAGGCTGTGTGGCAGCAGCACGGCATCGATCAGCCCGGTGCCGACGGGCAGGCGGTTCAGGCTGGCGACGATGTCGGGGCAGCTCTCGCCGGTTGCCGCTTCGGCGACCAGACTCTGGCGGCGCAGGCGACTTACGTTCATCAGCTGCCGGCCAGATCCCCAGCGGCCCATCTGCAGCAGCTCAAGGCCGTATACGTCATCCAGTACGGCACCAAGCAGTTCGGCTTCGGCGCCAATCAGCGCGCGCCCCATTGGGCTCCCCTGCCATTGTGCCGCGGCTCGCTTCGT
>JBEKOK010000317.1:0-4315 GCA_049521875.1 Steroidobacteraceae bacterium | reverse complement strand
GGCCCGCCACCAGCTGCCGCTTGGCCTCGCGATCACGGCGCTGATCCTGCTCGGCTCGCTGCTGCTGGCGCGCCGTGCCTGGCCGCGTCAGCTGCTGCTGCTGGCGCTGGTCGCGCTGATCGGCTTTGTCTGGGACAGCGCGCTGAGCCTCGCAGGCCTGACCGTCTACCCGACCACAGTGTTCGGTTATCTGCTGGCCCCGGCCTGGATCGCGGCGCTGTGGGCGCTGTTTGCGATGACGCTGGATGTCTCGCTGCGCTGGCTGCAGGGGCGCACGGTGCTTGCGATCGTGCTGGGTGCGATTGCCGCGCCGCTGTCCTACTACGGTGGCGCGCGCCTCGGGGCGCTGATCCTGCCGCGCCCGGCGCTGGGGCTGTGGGCCGAAGGAGTCGGCTGGGGCACGATGCTGCCCGGACTGCTGCTGCTGGCGAGGCGGGTGCGTGTTTAGCCTCAGACTCTGGTTGGAGGGTCTGGCGGCGATCGCGCCGTTGATGGCACTCGCCTGGCTCCTGAGCCTCAAGCTGCGCAACGTCAGCATTGTCGATGCGCTCTGGTCCGTGATGTTCGTGCTGGCCGCGCTCTGCTACGCATTTGTCGGCGAACTGCGCTCGCCACGAACAGTGCTGATCCTGGCGCTGGTGATGCTGTGGGCGGCGCGTCTGGCGCTCTACATCGCGTGGCGCAACCACGGCCATGGCGAGGATCGGCGTTACCAGCAGATCCGCGCGCGCAACAATCCGGGTTTCGAGTGGAAAAGCCTGTACCTGGTGTTTGGCCTGCAGGCGCTGCTGGCCTGGTTCATCTCGCTGCCGCTGCTGGCGGCGGCGCACTCGAGCGGCCCGCTTGGGTTGCTCGATGCCGCAGGCGTGGCGCTGTGGGCGATCGGCTTCTGTTTCGAGGCCGTTGGCGATGCCCAGCTGGCCCGCTTCAAGGCCGATCAGGCCAATCGCGGCCAGGTTATGGATCGGGGCTTGTGGCGCTATACGCGCCATCCCAATTATTTTGGCGAGTGCTGCCTGTGGTGGGGCTACTACCTGATCGCGGTGTCCGCCGGTGGCTGGTGGTCGGTGCCGGCGCCGCTGCTGATGAGCCTGCTGCTGCTCAAGGTTTCCGGCGTCACGCTGCTGGAGCAGGATATCGCCGAGCGGCGGCCTGGGTACCGAGAATACGTGCAGCGTACCAGTGCCTTCGTGCCGCGTCCGCCACGCGCGCTGCATCCGGTGACGGGGAGTTCCTCGTCATGAGGATTGCAATCATCGGCACCGGTATCGCCGGCAACATCATCAGCCGGGCACTGCACCGCGAGCACGAGCTCACGGTGTTCGAGGCCGCCGACTACATCGGCGGGCACTCGCATACGCACCGCATCGAGCTGGGTGGCGAGCGTTTCGCGATCGACACCGGTTTCATTGTCTTTAATCACGCGACCTACCCGAACTTCACCCGCATGCTCGCCGAGCTCGGTGTCGCCTCCCAGGACAGCTCGATGAGCTTCAGCGTCCGCAACGAGGCGACCGGCCTGGAGTACAACGGCACCAGCATTAACACCCTGTTCGCGCAGCGTCGCAACCTGCTGCGACCCTCGTTCCACCGCCTGTGGCGCGAGATCCTGCGCTTCAACGCGCATGCCCCGGTGCTGCTCGAACCCGGCTCGGCGCCACTGACCCTTGGCGAGTACGTGCGCGAGCAGCGCTATTCGGATGAGTTCGTGAACAATTATCTGGTGCCGATGGCGGCTGCGATCTGGTCGGCGGCGCCGGCCGAGATCGGCGGCATGCCGGCGCGCTTCCTGATCGGCTTCTTTCGCAACCACGGCATGCTGAGCGTCAATGATAGGCCGCAGTGGCGCACGATCGCTGGCGGTTCGGCCAGCTACGTCGAGACGCTGGTGGCGCCGTTTCGCGCCTGCATCCACCTCAATTCACCGGTCGAGAGCATTCGCCGGCAGCCGGGTCGGGTCATGATCAAGGCACGCGGCGCCGAGGCGCTGGCCTTTGATCGCGTGTTTCTGGCCTGTCACAGCGATCAGGCGCTGCGGCTGTTAAGTGATGCCAGGTCATTGGAGCGCGAGGTGCTGGGGCCGATGCGCTACCAGGAGAACGAGGCCGTGCTGCACACCGACGAGCGCGTATTGCCGCGTACACGGCGCGCGTGGGCGGCGTGGAATTACCACGTGCCGGTGCAGGCCGCTGAGCGCGTGTGCGTGACCTACAACATGAATATCCTGCAGGCCATCAAGGCGCCGGCAACACTGTGCGTGACGCTCAATGGCAGCGGCATGATCGACCCGGAGCGTATCCTGCGGCGCGTGGTCTACTATCACCCGATCTTCACGCCGGCCGCGGTTGAAGCGCAGAGGCGGCACGCCGAGCTCGATGGCACCGGCGGCTGTTATTACGCGGGCGCCTACTGGCGCTATGGCTTCCACGAGGATGGTGTTGTCAGCGCCCAGCAGGCGCTGGCGCACTTTGAACGTGACCTGAATGCACAGCGCGCTCTACATCGGGCAGGTTAGGCACCGGCGGCATGCGCCGCGGGTCCATGATTTTCGCTATCCGTTGTTCATGGCGTACCTGGACCTGGCCGAACTGGAGCAGGTCTTCGCCGGGCGCTGGTTCTGGTCGGTCGATCGCTCGAACCTCGCCAGCTTCCGCCGTACCGATCATCTGGGTGATCCTGCGGTACCGCTCGCGAGTGCGGTGCGCGATCTGGTCGCGCAGCGCACCGGCCTCAGGCCGCGCGGTCCGATCCGCCTGCTGACGCACCTGCGCTACTTTGGCTACTGCTTCAATCCGGTGAGCTTCTACTACTGCTTCGATGAGCGTGACGAGCGGCTCGAGGCGATCGTCGCCGAAGTCAATAACACCCCCTGGGGCGAGCAGCACTGCTACGTGCTGCCGGCGAATGAAGCCGAGGGCGGGACACGCGCCTGGCGCTGGTTCTCGGACAAGCGCATGCACGTGTCACCGTTCATGCCGATGGACCTGCGCTATCAATGGCAGTTGAGCGCGCCCGGCAACGGGCTGGCGGTGCAGATGGACTGCGAGCGGGGCGGCGAGCTGCTGTTTGCCGCGACGCTGGGCCTGCACCGGCGCGCGATCAGCGCGCGCTCACTGGCGATGGTGCTGGTGCGTTATCCGCTGATGACGCTGCAGGTGATGTTCGGCATCCACTGGCAGGCCTTGAAGCTCTGGCTCAAACGTGTGCCGGTGCACACGCATCCGGGGCCAAGATCAGCTGACGGCCTGTAGCGGCGCTACGAAGACTACCGGCCCGGTAGGCTGGTGGGTCGGGGAACCGCCGATCGGTTCAATGCTGATGGCGACTTGAGCCGAGGCGGCAAGAGCGGCGGCCTGCTCGGGCGTCAACTGCTCCGTCGCCTCGCCGCTGCTGGGCATCAGACCGAGCGAGACCGGCGCGGCGCCGTTCTTCGGCAGCGCCCACAGTTCGAAGTCGCGGTTAGTCGGGCGGCGCGGAGCGTTGTTGGAGTGCATAACCAGTCGGCCGCTGCGCGCATACACCTCGACGTGCCAGTTGGAGTTGCCACTCGGGCTCGCAAGCACGGCCACGGCATCGGGCCGTAGCGGTTTGTAGGAGAGGAACTGCGAGCTCAAGGCGCCGAGCAGAGCGAGGATCGCGAGGCCCGCGACCCAGCGCGTGGCCATCGGCACCTGCGGTGCGAGCCCGAGACGCTGGCTGAGCTTAAGCCACAAGCCGCTCGGCGGGGCAATCGGGCGCGCGCGCAGTGCCAGCGCCGCCAGGCGCAGTTCCCATTCCTGGCAACGCTGCTCCACCGCTGGGTATTCGCGCCGCCAGGCTTCCAGGCGCCGGCGCGCAGCACCCCGCAGCGTGCCGACTGCGTAGTCGGCCGCCAGGCGATCAATCAGGCTGTCATTCAGCGGCTTCATGATTCCAGGCACTCGCGCAGCGCAAACAGCCCGCGACGGATCCAGCTCTTGACCGTGCCGATCGGGCTGCCAATCAGTCCGGCAATCTCCTCGTGGGAGCGGCCGCGGACATAGGCGAATTCAAGACAGCGCTGCTGCTCGCCGCTCAGGCGCTTGAGACAGCGTTCGAGGGAATCGCCGGTAAGTATCGTGGTCTCGTCAACTTCCTGGGCGCCAGGTTCCTCGTCCGGGAGTTCGGGGACCGAAATCGGCGCATTGCGTTCCCGGCGCAGCAGGTCAATGGCACGATTGCGCGCGATGGCTACCATCCACCCGAGTGCATTGCCCAGCTGCGGTTGATACTGGGCACTACGCTGCCAGATGCTGACAAAGGCATCCTGCAGCGCCTCTTCGGCAACCGCGCGTCG
>JBEKOK010000316.1:0-4342 GCA_049521875.1 Steroidobacteraceae bacterium | reverse complement strand
ATCGGCAGAGGCCCTCCACTCGGGCGAGCCGTTTCAGCATCACGGCCACGCGCTTGGCCAGCGAAGCCGCTGATCAAGACGGCTGGCTAGTAATGGACAGGCGCAGAAGTGGCAGCCTCTTCAATGAGCTTGGCTGTTTCCTTCGGGTGAGACATGTAGGCCACATGGCTGGCATTCACTTCGACCGTCTTGGCATTGGCGCGCTTCGCCATCATGCGCTCCTGGTCCGGATTGATCGACCGGTCTGCGGTGGCCACCATGTACCAGGTGGGCTTGGTCTTCCATGCGGGCGACTTAACCTGGTGGGTGAACGAGTCGGTGGAGATTGGCACCTGCGACACAGCCATGAACCACGCCTTCTCGGGCGGAATGTCCGCCGCGAAATCGGCCGCGAAATGCTCCTGTTCTATCCACCAGTTGCCGTTGGCATCCGGCTTGAACGCCTTGGACGCTTGCGGCCGGCCCTGTTCGATCGACGCACAACTCTCGCCTTCATCGAGTGCAAATGCCGCGATATAGACCAGCGCGGCCACCTTCGGGTGATTGCCGGCCTCGGTGATGATGGACCCGCCGTAGCTGTGGCCGACCAGAACAACTGGCCCGTCCATCGCGTCGATAGCCGCCTTCGTGTACTTCTGGTCATCGGCGTACGACGTTTCGGGAGGCTGCGCCACGGAGACCTTGTACCCGTCCTTCTTGAGGATCTTTGCGACGGCTTCCCAGCCCGAGCCATCGGCGAAAGCCCCATGTACGAGAAGCACGTTCTTAATATGCGGTTTCACGACGATTCTCCTTTTCAGTAGAGACTCACTCGGAAAGTAGTTTGCGACGCCGAACTTCTCACCAGAAAACGGGTCGGCTCTCGCGCCTGGAACGCACAAACGTCAGGATCGATTGCCTGCTGCTAGTTGGCGTGTCTGGAGGTGGCCGCCTCTTCGATGAGCTTGACGCTCTCCTTAGGATGCGACATGTACGCCACATGGCTGGCAGGCACTTCGACCGTCTTCGCATGGGCGCGCTTCGCCATCATCCGCTCCTGAATCGGATTGATTGATCGGTCCTCCGAGGCCACCATGTACCAGGTCGGCTTGGTCCTCCAGGCGGGATTGGTGACCTTGTGCGTAAAGGCGTCAGTGGAGATCGGTACCTGCGCTATGGCCATGAAGTGGGCCACGGCTGGCGGGATGTCCGCCGCAAAGTCGGCCGCGAAGTGCTCCTGCTCTATCCACCAGTTGCCGTTGCTGTCCGGCTTAAATGCCTTTGAGGCCTGCGGTACCGCCTGTTCGATCGACGCACAGCTCTCACCTTCATCGAGCGCGAATGCGGCTATGTAAACAAGCGCTGCGACTTTTGGATGATTGCCCGCCTCGGTGATAACTGACCCGCCATAACTGTGTCCGACCAGGACCACGGGCCCGTCCATGGCGTCGAGAGCCGCCTTGGCGTATTTTTGGTCGTCGGCGTAGGAAGTCTCGGGCTCTTGCAACACCGATACCGTATACCCATCCTTCTCTAGAAGCTTCGCGACTGCATCCCAGCCAGATCCGTCAGCAAATGCCCCATGCACCAGGAGGACGTTGTGTATACCAGCCGGCGCCGCGTCAACCTTTTGGGGGGTTCCAAGTAGAAGACTGATGGCGATCACCGTGGCTGCACGGGCGATCGTGCTGCAAAACCCTGTCATGGTGCTTTTTCCTTCCTAAACAGTTGGCGTTTACCTGTTTTGAGTACGACTTCGAAGTCTCGCGTCGGGTACGTGCCGAGCAATAATCGTTCGCGACCCACCTGCCGCAAACGCTGTGCAGGCTCCCTCTAAACCCGATGCGACTTAGAGGAGCGGTGCCGCCGCGAAGCCGCACTGGACTAACAATCAACCTACGCTTGCTTTCGCCGCCCTTATTGCAGAATTTAACTGAATTTGCTTTTTTTGCTCGTTGAGCCATCGTCTTGGCGAGGTCCCGGCGAGCCGACCGAACGTCCTGCTAAAGGCCGCCTGATCGCAGAATCCCGATTGGAGTGCGATCTCGGCGAGGGAATTCGACGTAGTCTTGAGGAGAAATTTTGCATATTCAATTCGACGGTGAATCACATACCGATGCGCGGACACCCCGAACGATTGCTTAAATGCGCGGCAAAAGTGACTGATCGAAAGCCCGCACTCATTCGCGAGAGTGGGTAACCGGAGGTCTCCATGCAATTCGGCGTGGACTATTTCCGTCACACGGCGCTTCTGCCATGCCGCCAGACCTCCAACACGTCCCGGCAATAGCGCGACGCTGCCGTAAGTGGTTGCAATATGGCTGCAGAACATCTGAACGAAGTAGTCGAATGTCAAGGTGGAGATTCGAACATTGTTTCCGAGCCACGGGACCATAAAGTTCGCAAACCCAAACAAAATCTCATCTCTTCTACCCTCCGTGCACGGCAAAGATCCTATTGGCCTTGAGTCGCAGTCAGTCGTAAATGCGTCCAGAGTCGCCCGTGGCAGATTGAAATGCACGCTATCAAACGCGCTTGGGCGCACGGCCCTCGGATCTGCCTCAAGGTCGTAGATTCCAACCCCACCTTCATCCCAGTGCTGGGTTCGGGTAAATTTGCCCTCGTACCACATCCCCCAGCCGTTGCATGATGGTTTTCTCAAATGCACCGAGATCGTGAAGGCTCGCTCCGGTAGAAGTGGCCCGATCCGATCTGGCTGACCAAAGGGAACGCTTATCCGAGTCACTGCCAGCTGGGGTCGAGATTTCGAATCCAAGAGCAGCGACGGAGCTCTCCGCAGTCGGAAGCGTCGACCAAAATCATCGCCGACGTTCAATATTTGGATGGCCGGATGAGTCGGCATCGTCGCATCCTCTTTTCGACTCCCAATAGGGGACTGAGGCAGTGCATTTGCGAGCCCCAAACACTCACCAGCCGGTACGTGACCGCCGATGCTACTCGGGCGCGCGCGCGCACGAAGAGTCGTTCTTGTATCTTCTGACCGCGTTTGATCCTTCTGGTCAAAAAACAGCTTTGCGACGAACAGCCCTTGACCGCACGGCCCGGGTCATCACAACGCAACCAATCACTTTGTGCACAACCAATTGCGCGCGCAGGTCTCAGATGGGAACGTTGCGCCTCCTCCAGCGCGATGGAGCTTCGTGTTCCGCTCTACTGAACGCACGACTTAACGCCGCCTGATCGCAGAATCCTGAAAGCGAGGCAATTTCTGAGAGCTTCTTTCTTGTTCCCGCTAATAGGGCCTTAGCTTTTTCGAGACGAAGCCGAATAAGATATTGATGAACCGAGGTGGCGAAAGTTCTCCGAAACCCGCGCGCGAAATGGCTCGGCGATAGTGAGCATGCGGTCGCCAATTCCTTAATGCTAATGTTCCCATCCAGCCGCGCCCTCAACATTTCCTCGGCTCGAATCCTTTGCCAGGCCTGCAATCCCCTGCGAGGCGACGTCGCCGCTCTTGGCGCGCCACAATATCGTTGCAGAACATGCGCACTCAGGAGCATCGAGACCTGATCAAGCTCCAGTTTGTCCAATGGTTCCCCATGGATTACCTGGGACAGGATTGATCGAGTCAATTGCGCGACCACAAGATCCTCAACAAAAAAGACCTCTTGGAGGTTGGGTGGCGTTGCGATCTCGTTTTCATCAGCGACGCTTTGCAATAGGAAGTCTGAAAGGTAATAGTGGAGATAATCGAATGGGCCGCGAACCCACATTTCCATGGGGCAACGTAGGTTAAGAGCTGTCGTCGCGAATGGGATTGATTTTGACACGCCCACTTCCCGTCCCCCATAAACGGCGCGCCACTGATTAACGGCCGTCGGAGTCAGCGATACACATACGAGCAACGCCTCATCCCTGGGGTAAACCGGTGCCTTCTCAATGGGTCGAGGGCCCGACTGAAGTCGCGTGACGGCAAACTCGGGGCCGCGGAGAGTACTCTTCAGCGCGCAGTGATATTGCGGCGCATTAAAAATGGCCGCTAGCGTTGGTCCGAACAGCTGCGCGCCAGACCCCTGGTGGCTAGCGCTTTGTTGCTCTACCGCTGCAGGGTCATTTCTTGGTCTCATCGTAGACATATTCTGATCCCCGCCTGGAGCAAGCATCGTTCCGTATTTGCCAACCAGGCCACTTAGTGATCTCGTTGATTGACGACCACATCGTCACAGCTACGTTGTAGGCGACGCGGATTGTTGATCCTGATCGCTTGTGATCGAGTGCTCCGCTCAGTATTGGCTAGGTGCAAAGCAGAAGAAACCAGACCGCTGCGACCGCAATTCCGACCTTCCCATTGGATATTTTCCATCAGGCTTTAGCTTAGCTAAGCATCGTGCGCGGCAAGAGT
>JBEKOK010000315.1:0-4343 GCA_049521875.1 Steroidobacteraceae bacterium | reverse complement strand
TGCCCGCGACCGAGGTGTTGCTGTAGAGGTAGCGCTGCTTGCGTACCTTGGCCCAGGCGGAATAGATCCCCAGCGTCAGCAATGTCAGCAGCAGGTTGACGATCCAGATGCGAAAGTACTCACCGCCCTCGCCGCGAAACTCGGCCGGGAAGAGCACCGCCGGTGGCGGGAGCTCGGGGCTGCCGTGGCGGCGCTCACGCTCGGCCCGCAGCTTGGCGTAATCGAGTGGCGATACCAGCGGATCCGTACGACGCAGCACCTCATCCAGCGTCTGATCGCTGAAGCTGCTGCACTCGACATCCCCGTCCATGGACATGCGATTTCCCCCCAAGGCGGTTGAGCGTCAGTCCGCCCGTCCCAGCGCCTATCGGCATCCTGCTCCGACCTCTAATGACAGTGTGCCACGATGTCATCGCGACGTCGCTCGGGCGCGATGCCGCTCGCGAGCGGTCATAATGCAGACCCCGGCGGGGAAGCGCTGGGGGCCGCCGGCTCGCCACACAGGAACCGGCGCAGCACCACCAGTGCCCAGGTATCGCGCTCGCAGTAACGCAGCAGCGCCTGCTCCAGTTCGATGCGGCGCGCAGCACTCGGGTTGCCGCCACGAATCTCGAGCAAGGCGCGCTGCGCGCCATCCCCCTCCTGCACTTCGTTGAGTTGGTCATAGCCGAGCTCCGGCGCCAGCGTCGGCAGTACGGCTTTGATCGACCAGGAGCCCTGCATGTCGCGGTGATAGTAGGCCGTGCGTGTCACCGGCAACAGATCAATGAGCCGCGCCGCCAGTTCGCGCAATGCATTGGCGTGCCCCGGTAAGCGATCGGCGATGCGCAACAGCACGCCTTTCTCAAACGAGGCGTTATAGGCAAACACCGGTCCGGCATCCGGTACCTCACGCAGCAGCGCGTCGGCGAGCCTCGCGAGATCGCCCAGTGCTGTCGTGGCCAGATACTCGGCATGGCGGATCCGGCCCGGCGCGTCCTCGACGTGCAGCGACCACTGGAATGGCCAGGGTTCGTAGGGATGCGTGCCGAGGAATTCCGGCACCGCCAGCCCGATGGTTTCGAAATCAAGGTACGCCATCGGATAACTTAAGCGGCGCAATGCCTGCGTCGCCGCCGGATCAAAGTAGACGCGGCCCGTGACGGTGGCCTCGTGTACACGCCGGTGTACCGCGCCCTTCAGGCGTCCGCCCGGCACCAGCGCCAGATCGCGGTAGCCTTCGGCGCGCAGTGCCGGCACGATCTTGCCGCCACGCGGCAGCAGCTCGACCGGATAGTCGGGCCCCGCGCCCTGCTGCGCCGTGCAGCGGGCGATGAACGGGCAGGTATGGGGTCGCGTGCATTGCGCGCCCATCGCGATCCGCGGCATCTCGCTGCTGGCCATGACTTCGCCGAGTTCTGCAGCGGACGCCTCGACCTGCGGCAGCAGTGCCTCGACTTCAGGCGTCAGATCCTGCTCGATCAGCAGGCCGTCATAGTCCCCGGTGCGCAGCAGCTCGAACTGCGCATCGATATGCGCAAGCAGCACCCGATCGACATCGATGCCAGCACCTCGCAGCACCAGCGTCTGGAAGCCGACGTCCGGCAAATGCTCTGGCTTTACACTGGTCGCGGACTTGAGCTCCATCAGTGTCGAGCCGCCAGCGCGCGTCTGCAGCACATCAGCAATGACCGCGAAGTTGCCGGCGCGAAAAGCCGGCTGATACAGGATCGGCGGCGCACCGGCTTGCAGGATGCCGCGTGTGGCAGCAATCGCGGCCGGCAGGCTCTGCGTGCGCTCGATGATCAGGCCGGGTTTCAGCTGCTGCAGCAGCTTATCGACGGCACGGCCGTTGAGCTGCGCGACCGATACCGGGAGGCTTTCCTCAAGTGGCGCATGCACCTCGAACCACAGGCGCTTCGGGCATTGCAGGCCGGCGAGGAAACGGGACTTGGTGAGCCAGGCCATAGCGCATGGAACACCAAGAGACGGTCGGCGGCAACCACGCGCTGGCGGCAGCCGCGATCGACAGATTAGCGCCCGCTGATGAGTCCCATGCGATAGGTCTCGCCACCGAGCGTCAGCGACCACAGCTCGCCGAGCGCGTGATCCGGCAGCACGACGCAGCCGGCTGCGTGGAACAGCGCCGGTGAATGACCTGGCGGACGCGGCGGGGAATCGGCATCCGGTTTAAGGCACAGCTTCAGGCCCGCGCGCGTCGCGCGCGCCGTGTAGGTACCGGTGCGGCCTTCATTCTCAAAATCACCTTCCACGCCCTTCACATAGGCTTTCTGGCCGCTGTCGTAGAACACCGCGTAGCGCCCGGAAGGCTCAAGCCACAGATCGCACACGGCACCACTCGACTGCGCCTTGCACAGCAGCGAGTTGCCGTAATACGCACGGGCCGGATCGGCTGCGTGCACAGTGCTCGCGCCGAGGCCCAGCATCAGGATCGCAACGGTGAGTCTGCGCATCATGGAGTTCCTCAGCGGTGTCCGGGAAACAGGAACGCCTGGTCCTTGCCACCCTGCGACGGGGAGGGATCATCGGTCTCGACCCAATGATCACCGAGTTTCTGTCCCCCCATCGGGTAGCACATGCCATCGTGGAAGCGCGCGATGATCGCGCGTGCCAGGGGCAGTGGTTTGCCCTCGGCATCGAGCGCCGGCTTGCCGTGGCCCGGTCCACAGGTAGTACGAAAGTTCACGGTATCGCAGCCGAAGCCGCCGCCTGCACCAGGCGGCGGACCGCCCGGCGGCACATTGCCGGCGCCGGCCGCGGGCGCCGCGCCACTACCCGTGGGTGGCATCATCGCAGGAGCAGGATGATGGGCCTCCAGTTCCGGCGGGATATCGATCCCGGTGGTATCGAGGTACAAGCACAGCGCGACCTGTCCATCGCTGCGCAGCGGACCCACCTGATAGTGGCCATGATGGCCGCCCTGCATGCCGCCGAACATCACGAAGCTCCCGTCCTTCTCGAGCCAGATGTGGCAGGCATCATCGCCATCCAGTCCGCCGGCGCACACGAAAGTGTTGCCGTAGTAGTCGGCCAGTGGATCGCTTTGCTGCGCGCGGGCCGGCGCATGGACGAGTAAGGCCAGCAACGCAAGCGCAATGGGCGTATGGAGGCGCAACATTTTTGTTCCCCGGCAATCGCTTGTAGGGCAGCGATTACCGTGACTTTGCGCTGCCCGCTTGTCAAGCCGCGCCGCTCTGCGCACGCTCCTCAGTGCGCGGGCGCCGCCACCAGTTCGCTGATCAGGCTCAGCGGCGCACTGCCAAAGCTCAGCAGCCGTTCGTTGAATCCCTCGAGCGTGAACTGGCTGCCCTGCTCGCGCTTCAGGCGCTCACGCAGCGCGAGGATCGCCGAGGAACCGGCGTAATAGGCATCGAGCTGTACCGCGGTCAGCTGTACGCGCCGCCACTTGCCGCGCGCCTCTTCATCGGTCTGGAACGCCTCGTGCGTCAGCAGCTGCAGCGCCTCGGCTTCACTCATGCCCTGCACATGCACGCCATAGTCGAGCAGCACGTTGCAGATCTCGCGCAGGTTCCACTTGTAATAGAACAGCCACTGCTCGGCCGTGTCATCGCCGTAGCCGGACTCCATCATCATGCGCTCGCCGTACACGGCCCAGCCCTCGACGGTCGCGGTGTTCTGGAACACGCTCTTGATCAGGCTTGGGGAGCGGTTGGAATAGATCAGCTGTACGTAGTGCCCCGGTATCGCCTCGTGGATCGCCAGTATCGGTAGCACCCAGCGGTTGTATTCCTGCAGATAGCTCTCGGCCTGTTCGGCACTGAGAGAATCGAGCGGCGCGACATTGAAGAACGTCGGTGCCCCCGGGTTGTACGGCCCGGGGGCAGCAAGGCTGGCATCGGTGGCGCCCTGCTGATAGTCGGGCGTCACGCGCACCTGCAGGGGCTTGTCCGGATCCATCGCGATCAGGTGATGATCACTGACCCACTGGGTCAGCTCGGCTACCAGATCGCGCACCTCGCCGGTATATCCGGCCTTTGAGACATGCTGAAGCGACAGCGCGCGGATCAGCGTGCCGATTCTATCCAGGCGATCGGCCGGCAGCAGCGCATCGGGAAAGTACTTGGGCCACAGCTCCTCGGTCAGCAGGTCCATGCGCGTCAGCACCCGCTCCTTTTCGGCCTGGGCTCGCTCATACAATCCTGAAGCCGTATCCCCAGTGGCAATATCAAAGGCGAATTTCTGCTCGTAGTGCTCGCGGCCCAGGCGGAACGAACGCGCACCGCCGGCTGCCAGCTGCTGCTGCTGATTCTTGAGCCAGGCGATGTAGCCATTGATGGCTTCGCGCGCCGCGCTGACGCGCTGGCGCATCAGCATCTTCTCGG
>JBEKOK010000314.1:0-4353 GCA_049521875.1 Steroidobacteraceae bacterium | reverse complement strand
GGCGAATTCACGGAAACGCGTGGTCAGCCCGATACTGAGAAACGCGAATGTAAACGCCCATACCCGCAGAGCCTGAAGGGGTGCCACCAGTGAGGGCACGAGGATCTTCTTGTAGTCACCGTAACTGTAGCCTTGCGCCAGGACGGTCACGATCGCCGAGGCCAGCAGAAATCCGAGTACGAACTTAGGAAACCGCCGCCAGATCTCTCCTGGACCAGTGCGCGTGTTCACGCCGGTGCGGTCCCAACGGGTCGTGGCGACAATTGAGAGCACGAACGCCCAGACACCGATCCAGATGTCGCGCCCGATGACCTTCATCAAGGTGAACGCGTTGACTGCTGCCTCCGGCGTCCCGGCAATGGCTCCCCCATGGCCCGCGTAGCTACTGTAAACCTGCGCTGCCGCCAATCCGGCGGCGTCGGCGAATTCAGAAGTGCCAATCCAGGCGCCAGCAACGCCGGTGGGCAGACCGAAGCTTCGGGCCAGCGGCGGCAACAGGAAGATAGTAACGATGGCCCAGAACACCACCAGCGAGATGGCGATGGATACCTGTTCCTTGCGCGCGCCGACGGCGCCGGCGGTCGCGATCGCACCGGACACGCCACACACCGCGCCGCCGGTACCCAGCGTTGCTGCCAGGCGCCGATCCAGCCCGAGACGCACCGCGGTGAAGTAGATAACACCGAAGGTGACCAGGGAGACGATACCGGCCTGCACAATGGCGACCGGTCCAGCCCAGAGGATCAATGTCAGCGGCAGGCTGGCGCCGAGCAGCACGATGCCGGTCTTGATGTAGAACTCGACCCGCAGGCCTGCATCGGCCCAGGCGGGCGTGCCCACCGTATTGGACACCAGCAAGCCAAGCACGAGGGCCACGAGCGGAGGCTCGAGGTTGTAGTGCGCCGCCTGATCCCACTGGCCAAGAAAGTACAGCACCAGCGAAATGAGGAATACGAGCGCGAAGGCCGGCAGGAATCTGGCGAGTCGAAAGCCCAGCGCCTTGAGCCCAAGGCCAAGCAACACTGACCACAGTACGAACAGCGTCAGGTATTGCAGCGCGTGTGACTGTAACTGCGCCAACGCCTCGGACAGATGAGTCCACCTGGTAGGCGCGATGGCCAGCCACTTGAGGCTGTAGCCAGCTTTCAGCAGCAGTGCGCCGGCCAGCACCAGTCCGCATCCGATCCAGATCGCCCACCAGTCCTCGCGGCGGATCAGCTCGCGCCACTGGCTTTGGGCGGGCACTGCCGGGTTCGGGTGGGTGTCGGTCTCGGACATGACCATTCTCCGGCCGGTACTCAGCGGCCTGTTCATTTGAGCAAGCGGAAGTCAGCTCGCACAGGCCTTGCTTACCTGCCGCGGGTTTGTCGCATGACGCCGGATGACGATAACAAACACCATCGCGCCCGCCTATCGATGTCACCCACCTGTGACCAGATCGCGACCGCCAAAGACCCAGACCGGTCGCCACGTTGCTGTCAAACGATGCGGTCGCCGGATCACGCAGCGCCGCTGGCCGAGGCCACTCAAGAATCGCAAGCGACAGTCGCGCCGGCTGCGGCAAGCGCTCGGGGGTCGGCAAGGTCCCTGCACTGGGCGGCATGGCCGGCGAGCTCTGACAATCACGGGTACGTCGCCTTACAATGGAGCCAGCGACGGAGTCAGGGCGCCTCCGTCGCCATGGGCGCACCCCTGCTGCCTGCATTATCGCAATCGCCGAGGTGAGAGATGTCCACGGTACGCCCAGCTGTACTTGATCAAATCGGCAACACGCCGCTGGTGCGAATAACACGTTTCGACACCGGGCCGTGCACGCTCCTGCTCAAGCTCGAATCTCAGAACCCCGGCGGGTCCATTAAGGATCGCATCGGCGTGTCGATGATCGAGTCCGCGGAGCGCGAGGGCAAACTGCGACCGGGGGGCACCGTGGTCGAGGGCACGGCCGGTAACACCGGGCTCGGACTCGCGCTGGTCGCTGGTGCCAAGGGCTACCGGGTCGTGCTGGTCGTGCCGGATAAGATGTCGATGGAGAAAGTCGTGCATCTGCGGGCGCTGGGCGCGGATGTTCGCATGACTCGCTCGGATGTTGGCAAAGGCCATCCCGAGTACTATCAGGACTACGCAGCCCGGCTCGCAAGTGAAATCCCCGGGGCTTACTTCGTTGATCAATTCAATAATCCGGCCAACCCGCTGGCGCACGAGACCGGCACCGCGCCCGAGATCTGGGCGCAGACCGGGCACGATGTTGATGCCATTGTCGTCGGAGTGGGTTCCTCCGGTACGCTGACCGGCCTCACGCGGTTTTTTCGCAAGGTGCAGCCGCAACTGGAGTTCGTGCTGGCCGATCCGGTCGGCTCGATCCTGGCGGAGTACACCCGCACAGGACACATCGGTCAGGCCAAGTCCTGGGCCGTCGAAGGCATCGGCGAGGACTTCGTGCCGACGATCGCGGATCTGTCCGGTGTGCGGGCGGCCTATTCGATTGCCGATAAGGAGAGCTTTAGTACCGCACGTGAGCTGCTGCGCCGCGAAGGTCTGATGGGCGGATCGTCGACCGGTACGCTGCTGGCCACCGCGCTCAAGTACTGTCAGGCACAGACTCGGCCCAAGCGCGTGGTCAGCTTCGTGTGCGACACCGGAACGCGGTATTTATCGAAGGTCTACAATGACCAGTGGCTGATCGATCAGGGATGGCTCGAGCGCCGCAGCTTTGGTGACCTGCGAGATCTGATTTCGAGGCGCGCCGAGGATGCCACGGTGGTCAGCGTCGCGCCGGATGATACGTTGCTGACCGCGTTCCAGCGCATGCGGCTCTATGAGATCTCGCAATTGCCGGTACTGGAGCACAATCAGCTGGTGGGGGTCATCGACGAATCCGATCTGCTGATGACTGTGCAGGCAGACCCGGAGCGGTTTCGCTCCCCGGTTCGCTCGGCCATGACCTCGGCCCCAGAGACCATTCCACCGAAGGCGGATATCTTTGCGCTCCGCGCTGTTCTGGATCGCGGCCTGGTGGCCATGGTGGCCGACGAGGGCGGCTTCCACGGGTTGATTACGCGCTTTGACCTGCTGAATCATCTGCGGAGATCATTGAAGTGAGTGATGAAAAGTCCAGGCATGGCTTCGCCACGCGTACTATCCACGCGGGTCAGACGCCCGATCCGTCGACCGGCGCCATCATGCCGCCGATCTATGCAACCTCCACGTTCGTTCAGAGTAGTCCGGGTGTTCATCAAGGCTACGACTACGCCCGCTCCCACAATCCGACGCGCATGGCTTATGAGCGCTGCGCCGCAGATCTGGAGGGCGGCTCGCAAGCCTTCGCCTTCGCCTCGGGACTGGCCGCGATCGCGACGGTGCTGGAACTGGTGCCGGCCGGCTCGCACATCGTTTCGGGCGATGACCTGTATGGCGGCACTTACCGACTGTTCGAGCGCGTGCGACGGCAGAGCGCGGGTCTGAGCGTCAGCTACGTGAATCTTGCAGAGCCCGCACGGCTCGAGGCCGCGCTGCGGCCCGAGACACGGATCGTCTGGGTAGAGACACCGACGAATCCCCTGCTGCAGCTGGCGGATCTGCGTGCGATCGCCGCCATTCTCCGGGGTCGCGGCGTGATCAGCGTCGTCGACAACACCTTTGCGAGCCCGTGGGTGCAGCGGCCGCTCGAGCTGGGTTTCGATGTGGTCGTGCATTCAGCTACCAAGTACCTGAACGGCCATTCCGATGTGATCGGCGGCATCGCGATCGTGGGCGGCGAACCTCACCAGCAGGCAGTGCGTGAGCGGCTTGGGTTTCTGCAGAACGCGGTGGGTGCAATTGCCGGCCCATTCGACAGCTTCCTGGCGCTGCGTGGCTTAAAAACGCTTGCGCTGCGCATGGAGCGACATTGTTCCAATGCCCTTGAGCTCGCCACGTGGCTGGAATCTCAGCCTAAGGTTGAGCGCGTGTTTTACCCCGGTCTCGCATCGCACCCGCAGCACGCGCTGGCACTGCAGCAGATGCATGGTTTCGGCGGCATGATTTCGCTGCGACTGGCAGCCGATCTTGCTGGTGCCAAGCGTTTTCTCGAGACGCTGGAGCTGTTTGCGCTGGCCGAGAGCCTCGGCGGTGTCGAAAGCCTGGTCGAGCACCCAGCAATCATGACCCATGCCTCCATCCCGGCCACTGATCGACGGGCGCGCGGCATCGATGACTCACTGATACGGTTATCCGTCGGTGTAGAGGATGTCGGAGACCTGCGGGCAGATCTGGCGCGGGCCCTGGATACCATCTAGGCCAGGTGGCCTAAGGGCGCCACACGCGTCGGTGTTTCGATCCAAAGCAATAGGCTTTGTCACAACGTGCAGGCCGTGC
>JBEKOK010000313.1:0-4385 GCA_049521875.1 Steroidobacteraceae bacterium | reverse complement strand
TCGCTAAGCTCTGAGTGGCTGGTCAGCGCCGGGCACAGCACTGTCGTGTGGATCTGGCCCAGGCTCACCTGCAGGCCAAAAGCCGGCTCCAGGCTATCGAACAGGCGTGTGAGCTGATCCCGGCTGATACTGCCTGCGCCAGGTGCGGCGCGCTCAAAATCGATCGTGAACAGCGGTGCCGGCAAGCCCAGCGTCATCAACTGCTCGCGCAGTGGCGCATTCGGGTGCCCGGGTACCGCAGAGCAATGCACGTTGATCATCGGATGCCGCGCCAGGACCTGTGCCAGCACGATGGTATTGATACATTTGGAAAGCAGGCGCAGCTCCACGGTGCGCATCCCGCTCAGTACTTCAAAGGCCTTGTCCGAATCGAGGAACGCGCCTTTCACGTAGTAGACATTCCAGAACATCGTCTCGTCCCAGCGGTACTCGCGCTCCACGCCATCGTGGCCGGAGCAGCGCACGGTGGCGCCCTTGGGCATGAACATCCGCTCAGTGCGCGCTATGACCACGCCAGCGGTCGTGTTGCCCGATCCACTCAGGTCCTTCGTGTAGGAGTGAATGACGAAATCCGGGCGCTCGGTGATCTCGGCGCGGCGCAACGTCGGCTGCAGAAACGGCGTCGCCACGGTGGCGTCGCAGATCACCGTCAGGCCACGCGCGTGCGCCAGGCGGCAGATGCCGGGCACATCGAGCACGTTGCCGTGAGGATTGCACGGGGACTCGAGGTAGATGAAGACCTGTCGGCCCTGGGCGATCCGGTCCCGATATTGCAGCGATACCGCATCAAGGCGCGCGGCAAAGGCTTCGGTACTCTCGCCGTCGAACCACTCTACTGCCACATCGAGATTGCTGTGCTTGCCATACCAGTCGTGCAGCAGCTGGTAGGTGCCGCCATACACGTTACGGCTGGAGAGCACGATATCGCGGTGCCCCAACAGATGCGCGAGTGTGGCGTCGATGGCCGCCATGCCGGAATTGAAGTTCCAGGCGAAGTAGCTTGCTGCTTCTGGCCCGGCCTCGAGGTGTACTACATGATTGGCGAGGCAGATCGAGGTCGGGTTGAGCAATCGCGAGTAAATCTCGTGCAGCAGCTCTTTGCCTTTGAAGGCGTCCTCGATCCATTCGGCGCAGGCATAGACGTAAGTTGCCGTGCGCGTGATCACCGGCGTGGCCGAGAAGATCGCCGTGACATTGTCGAACAGCGGGTACGGCCCCTTCACGCCCACCGTCCCCATGTCCTCGACCAGGGACTGGTAGGTGGCGCGCAGCGGGTTCTGCAGCGTATCGAGCACTTTGGCGAGCTGGAAACACGCAAAGCGCTTGGCATTGAACCACGCGATGCGATCCGTGCGCCCCAATCCGGCGAGTGTGCCGGCGGTCAGGGTCCACAGTTCGTGGGCGGAGGCGTTGGCCGCGCCCAGATGACCGACCAGTCCAGCGAGCGCCTGGCCGTGGGCTGAGCTCGGATCGATCCCAAAATGCTCGAGTTGCTCGCTGATGAGTGCCGCCGCATTGGTCGCGGTCGAGGTGTGCCGTCGCGGACTGAGCTGCAGGGCCGACTTGAGCGCCTGTTCTGTATCCATAATCTGATCCCTGTTTTGTTAGCAGGCCTTACGCCAATGAGCCGGCGTCGCCCTTCGATAGGCGCGATTGTCCTCGGTGCAGAGCCGGAAGGCCATCCCCAATATGCGGCGAGGCGCCACGAACCGGGCTACGGCTGCGCGCTTTTCTCGGGTAGATGAACGCGATTGAGCAGGGCTTTGAAATCATCAGCCAGGTAGGCGCGTGCGTTGTGCACGACAAGCGGCAGCAACTGCCGTGCATAAATGTCGCTTAAGCCGCCCACGTGCGGTGTCACGATGACATTGGGCATGTGCCACAGCGGACTCTCGGGTGGCAGTGGCTCGGTCTCGAAGACATCCAGTCCGGCGCCGGCAATCTCGCCACGCTGCAGGGCACCGATCAGGGCCGCTTCATCCACAACGCGACCGCGCGCGAGGTTGATCAGAAATGATTCAGGACGCATTTGCTTCAACACTTCGGCGTTGATCAGGTGGTCATTCTCCGGGGTCAGTGGCGCGAGCACGATCAGGAAATCCGCCGCGGCCGCCACGCTGCCGAGCCGGCTGCGCGGCTCGATCGCATCGAAACCCGGCACCGTCGTGCGTTCGCTGACGCCCACGACGCGCAGGCCCAAGGCCTTGCAGTAGCCCGCCAGCACCTCGCTGATCGTCCCGATGCCGACGATACCCACGGTCTTGCCATGCAGAAGCCGCTGCGGCCAGCGCTCCCACGCGGCCTGCTGCTGGTTATGCAGCATGCGCGGGAAGTTGCGGGCAAGTGACAACATCAACAGCAACCCAAGCTCCGACATCTGCGGGCCATGGATGCCGCGTGCCGAGGTGATGGCGACGCCCGGCCCAAGATTCAGGCTCATCAGCGGATCGACGCCGGTCGTCAATGCCTGTATCCAATCGAGCTCGGGCATGGCAGCGACCAGTTCGGCAGTGACGTTCTGCGCCATCGAACACAGAGCCGTGGCGCCCTCGGCCGCGGCCAGCGCCTGCACACTGGTCGCGGCGTAGACCACGGACAGCCCAGGCACTTCGCGCTGCAACGCTTCGCGAAACAGCGCCAGGCCCTCCGGGTGCTCGCGCTCGAGCACGATCAGCTTCTTCATCAGCAACTCCTCTTTGCCCCGCTTGGGCAGCTCCGCAAGCGGGTTAGTCACTCGCCCTTGAGCTTGCGCCGCGCCGCATGCAGCAGCGGCTCCGTGTACCCGTTGGGCTGTTCGGTCCCCTTGAACACCAGGTCACTGGCGGCAGCGAACGCTACAGAATGCATCAAGTCCCTCGACATCGGCCGGTAGGCCGGATCTGAGGCGTTTTGCTGATCCACTACGGCGGCCATCCGCCGCATGATTTCGCGCACCTGAGCTTCGCTGACCACGCCATGCAACAACCAGTTGGCGATATGCTGGCTCGAGATGCGTAGCGTCGCGCGATCCTCCATCAGACCCACATCGTGGATGTCAGGCACCTTGGAGCAACCAATGCCCTGATCGATCCAGCGCACCACGTAACCCAGAATGCCCTGCGCATTGTTCTCGAGCTCCTCGCGCTTTTCCGCATCACTCCAGGCAACGCTTTTCGCCACCGGAACCGTCAGCAGGTCCTTGAGCTGAGCGCGCGGCCGCTCGGCAAGCGCGCGCTGGCGCTCGGCCACATCAATCTCGTGGTAATGCAGCGCATGCAGCGTTGCGGCCGTGGGGCTCGGCACCCACGCAGTATTGGCGCCAGCGAGCGGATGGGCGCGCTTGGCGGCCAGCATCTCCTGCATACGATCCGGCATCGCCCACATGCCCTTGCCGATCTGTGCGCGACCGGCGAACCCGCAGGCCAGACCGACATCGACATTGTTGTCCTCATAGGCCTTGAGCCAGACGCTCGAGCGCATCTCGCCCTTGCGCACCATGGCGCCCGCCTGCATCCCGGTGTGGATCTCATCGCCGGTACGATCGAGAAATCCGGTGTTGATGAAGATAATGCGATCCTTGACGGCGCGGATGCACTCCTGGAGATTCAGGGTGGTGCGCCGCTCTTCGTCCATGACGCCGATCTTCAGCGAGTAGCGCGGCAGCCCGACCAGGTCTTCGACGCGTTCAAAGATCTGGTTGGCAAAGGCTGCCTCGTCCGGGCCGTGCATCTTCGGCTTGACGATATAGATCGAGCCGGTCTGACTGTTGCGATAGCGGCCCAGGCCCTTCAGATCGTACAGGCCGACCAGGCCGGTCACTGCCGCGTCGATGATGCCCTCTGGAACCCATTCGCCCTGCCATCGGATCAGATCGCTGGTCATCAGGTGACCCACATTACGTACCAGCATCAGGCTCCGGCCAGGTGCCGACTGGGATCGACCCTCCAGGTCCGTGTATCTGCGATCAGGATTCAGAGCGCGCTCGACATGGCCGCTGCCCTTGGCAAAGCTTGCTGTCAGATCGCCCTTGAGCAGGCCGCGCCAGTTGCGGTAGATCGCGACCTTGTCCTCTGCATCCACTGCGGCAACCGAATCTTCCAGATCCATGATGACGGTGATTGCCGATTCGATCTGGACATCGGCAATGGCCGCCGGATCAGTGCGCCCGATCGGGTGCTTGGCATCGATCAGGATCTCGATGTGCAGACCATGGTGGCGCAGCATGATGGCATCGGGTGCCTCGGCACGACCACGGTAACCGGCCAGCAATGAAGCATCCGCCAGCGTGGTCTCGGCACCGCCCGACAGCGTGACCCGCAGTTCCCCGGCGCTGATCGCATAGCCTGTGGCATCGGCATGGCGCCCGGCACTCAGCGGTACCGCCTGGTCGAGAAAAGCCCGCGCAC
>JBEKOK010000312.1:0-4389 GCA_049521875.1 Steroidobacteraceae bacterium | reverse complement strand
CCCTCTCCGCCGCCGCCGCGTGACAGCCGCCCGCCGCCGCGCCGGGGGGGTGGTGGTGGTGGTGGCCGGCCGGGCGGTCATCGGCCCGGTGGATCCCGCGGCGCTCCGCCGCGACGCCGCTAGCGCCGCGCCACGCCTCACACCGGCTGCAGCAGCGCTTCAATCTGCTCGACGCTCGGGAACTCACCTGAGTGGCCCACCGGCGTGCGCGCCTGGGGTCGATGTATGCCGATCACCTGGCCGATGCCGGCGGTGCGCGCCGCGCGCAACACGGCGAGATTGTCATCAACGAACAGGCAGCGAGCGGGTTCGTGCGGCTCAACATCCTGCAGTTTGCTCCAGAAGCGCTGATCCTCCTTGGGCGCGCCGAACGCGTGCGAGCTGAAGCTGGCGTCGAACAACGCCAGTACCTGCGTGCGCTCATCCTTGATCGCCAGCGCCTGCGGTGGCGAATTGGTCAGCAGCACCAGACGTTTGCCAAGAGCGCGGATCCGCAGCAGAAACTCGCGCGCGCCGGGAAGCCAGCGGATCCGCTCGGCCTCGCCGCGCGTAAGCTCGGTGATGTCCAGGCCAAGCTCGCGGCTCCAGTACTCCTCGCAGTACCAATCGAGCGTCCCCTCGCAGGCACTGAAGCGTGGTGCCAGCACGGCACGCGCCTGCTGCAGGTCGAGCCCGCGCCGGACGCCCCAGGCCTCGGGTACGCGGGTCTGCCAGAAATGATTGTCGAACTCCAGATCGAGCAGCGTTCCATCCAGATCCAGCAGGACCGTATCGATGCGGTCCCAGGCGGCGTTGGCAGTCAGCACGGAGGGCATTGCGTGGCGCTATCATGGCGATTGGGCGCTGCCAGGTGCAGCGGCCCTATTTTAATACGTTTCTGGGCGACGAATGACCCGACTGGATCCAGCGAACTACGAGCGCATCGACCTGCACACGCACAGCACCTGCTCGGACGGGACGCTGGCGCCCGCTGCGCTGGTGGCGCTGGCCGCCACGCGCCAGGTACAGCTGCTGGCGCTCACTGACCATGACACGACCGCCGGCTGCACTGAAGCGCGCCAGGCCTGCCTTGCGCATGGCATCGCATTCCTCGAGGGCATTGAACTGACCGCGCTGTGGCACGAGTGCGAGGTGCACATCGTGGCCCTGGGCATCCGCGCAGATGATCCCGGGCTGCAGCAGCATGCCGCGGCGGTGCGCGCGCTGCGCGGCGAGCGCGTGCGTCGGATCGCGGCGCGGCTCAGCGAGGCCGGACTCGATGGCGAGTCGCTGGCCGCGGGCGCCTTTGCGCTCTCGACGGTGCCGACGCGCACGCATCTGGCCCGTGCGCTGCTCGCGGCCGGTCATGCGAAGGATTTGCAGGGGGCCTTCGACAAATGGCTGGGCCGCGGACGGCCAGGCTACGTGGCGCCTGAGTGGCCCGATGTCGCGACGACCCTCACAGCGGTCCTGGGCGCCGGCGGCACGGCCGTGCTGGCGCACCCGCACCGTTACAAGCTCTCGAACACGGCGCTGCGGGAACTGTGCGCGCAATTCAAGGCAGACGGCGGCGCGGCGCTCGAAGTCAGCATCGCCGGCATGAGCCCGGACTCGCAGGCCCGCATGGCCCAGCTCGCGCGCCGCTTTGACCTGGCAGGCTCGATCGGCTCGGATTTTCACGAACCGGGCCTGCCGTGGCGCCCGCTCGGCCGCTTCGCTAAGCTACCCGAGGCGGTGACGCCGGTCACCGCGTGCCTGGGTCTGGGGCCTGCAAACGTCGAAAAGCAATGAATGATTACGGGAACAATGTCGATCGGGAGCTGTTTCGCAACATTGAAAAGTTGCGGGCGCTGCGCATCGAGCACCGCGATCTGGACGAGATCATTTCCCGCCTGTCGCTGGACTTCAATGTCGATGAGCTGCAGCTCAAGCGCCTCAAGAAGCGCAAATTGCAGCTCAAGGACCAGATCACGCATCTGGAGAGCCAAATGATTCCTGACCTGAACGCCTAGGGAACCCTCAAGCGGATGAATGCTGCCGCCCTGGTCTTGAGCAGTCTGCTGCAGAATCTCGGCAGGCCCGATGTGCCGTGGCTCGCCGGTGGCGCGCTGCTGTGCGCGGCGCTCGGGCTGTTCACGGCCCTGCGCCTGCGTGATTGGCGCACTCACGCCGATGAGGGCCGCCCCGGACTGATCATCGCGATCATTGCCGCGCAGCTGCCGTGGGCGATCGCACTGCTTGCCTGGCTGGCGGTGCGCGCGCTGCTGGCGGCTTCCGGGCTGTCCACGATGCTCGCCGATACGGTGACCGTGCTGCTGGGCGCGCTGATACTGGTACGCGTGGGCATCCAGCTGCTGCTGCAGATCCTCGGACCCCACTCAACCTGGCTGCGCGGCTGGCGACATCAGCTGGCCGCTGCGATCTGGATTGGCGTCGCCCTGCAGTACGTGGGCTGGCTGGGAGTCATGGAGCGTGAGCTCGACCAGGTCCCGCTGCTGCCGGGCAAGACACGCTTTACGCTGTGGGCGCTGCTCAAGGGGATTGTCGTCATCAGTGTCTGCGTGATCGCGGCCAGCGTCGTGGCGCGCGCGATAGAGCGACGCGTGATGCGGATCGGCAACGTCGCGCCCTCGACGCTGGTCGGTATTTCCAAGTTCACGATGTTCTTCCTCATCAGCCTGGGCGCGCTGCTCGGCATCAATGCCGCCGGTGTCGACCTGACCGCGCTCACGGTGCTGACCGGCGCCATCGGCCTGGGCTTGGGCTTTGGCCTGCAGTCGATCGCCAGCAACTTTGTCAGTGGCTTCGTGCTGCTGATGGACAAGTCGATCAAGCCCGGCGATGTCATCAGCATCAGCGGCGTGACCGGCACCACCTCCGAGGGTTTCGGCTGGGTGCAGGAGCTGCGCGGGCGCTACGTCGTCGTGCGCGACCGCGATGGCGTCGAGACCCTGGTGCCTAACCAGAGCCTGATCACGAGCCCGGTCATCAACTGGAGCTATTCGGATCCCAAGATCCGGCTCAAGCTGCCGGTGCGCATAAGCTACGAGGATGATCCGGAGGTCGCGCTCTCGGTCCTGCAGCGCGCGACCGAGGGCAACCGGCGCGTGCTCAGCGAACCACCACCGGTCGTGCGCCTGATCCAGTTTGCCGACTACGGCATGGATCTGGAGCTGCGCTTCTGGATTTCTGATCCGCAGAATGGCGTCAACAACGTGCGCTCGGACGTCAATCGCGTCATCTGGCGGCTGTTCAAGGAAGCAGGCATCAAGATTCCGGTCGCCCAGCGGGAGTACCGACTCCTCGAGCGTCCGGACAGCCGGCCGTGAAGCGAATCGAGCTCGATCCGGGCGACGTCAGCTTCAGCTTCATCCGTGCCACCGGTCCCGGTGGCCAGAATGTCAACAAGGTTGCGAGCGCGGCGCTGATGCGCTTTGACCTGACGAACTCGAACGCGCTCGGCATGGTGGTCAAGCAGCGGCTGCGGGCGCTGGCCGGGCACCGCCTGACGGCCGATGGCTCGATCCAGATTCTCGCCCGCACCCAGCGTACGCAGGAGGGCAACAAGCGCGAAGCGCTCGATCGCCTGCACGAGCTGATCGGGCGGGCGCTCGTCGAGCCCAAGATTCGCCACAAGACCCGCCCGACGCGTGGTTCGGTGCAACGCCGACTTGAAGGCAAGGGCCATCGCCGCCAGACCAAGCGCCTGCGCGGCCGGGTCAGCGACAGCGACTGAGCGGTGCGCTGATGGCCAATGCCCCCAAGCGCTCGCGCGCGCGCAAGCGCCTCCCCGCGCCAACCGGCAGCGCGCGCAGCACTGCGCGGGTTGCGAGCTTCGCGCCGCTGGCTGCGCCCGATGCACGGGTGCTGATACTCGGCACGATGCCCGGCGTGGCATCCCTCGCGGCCGCTCAGTACTACGCTCATCCGCGCAATCAGTTCTGGACGCTGATGGGCGAGCTCTGTGGAGCGCGAGCTGAGCTGCCCTATGCGCAACGTTGCCGGATATTGCTCGAGCGCGGCGTCGCGTTGTGGGATGTATTTAGCAGCTGCGTGCGCCCCGGCAGCGCCGACAGCGCCATCGAGCTGGCCGGCGCTCAGCTTAATGATCTGGTCGCCTTCATCGATGCGCACCCGGCATTGGAGCGGATACTGTGCAACGGCCGGCTGGCGCACCAGAGCTACCGTCGCAATAGTGCCGCGCAGGTGACGGCGAAGTTTCCACGGCTGCAGGTCGTGGCGGTGCCGTCCACCAGCCCGGCCCATGCCGGCATGCGCGCGGCGCAGAAACTCGTCGTGTGGCGCGCGGCGTGGCCGCGCCCCAGCGGGCACAAGCGGCGCTAGCGCAACGCTGAACCCGCGGACCGGATGGCTTCGGCCTGCAGATGCGCCTTCACGGTGGGCCACTCA
>JBEKOK010000311.1:0-4395 GCA_049521875.1 Steroidobacteraceae bacterium | reverse complement strand
TAACGGCCGGGTGAGTGCGGATCGGTCTTGGCATGCAGCCGTAAATCCTCATCGCGCACGTTCTCGCAGGCCCACTGCGCGTAACCGACGAAAAATCGCTGTTCGGGCGTAAGCCCATCCCGCTCCGAGAGCGTCTGGCCCGCCGTTTGCACCCGCCAGGCCATATGCGCCAGGATCAGGCCGCCGAGGTCTGCGACATCCTCGCCAAGCGTCAGTCGGCTGTTGATGTGGATGTCATCGACGACTACATACTGCGCGTACTGGTCGACGATACATTCGGTCCGTTCCTTGAATTTCTTCGCGTCCTCGTCTGTCCACCAGTTGCGCAGATTTCCAGCCGCATCGTACTGGCGACCCTCGTCATCGAAGGCGTGGGTGAGCTCGTGACCGATCGTACCGCCGGTATTCCCGTAGTTCGGCGCATCGTCGAGTCGCGCATCGTACAGTGGTGGCTGCAACACTCCAGCCGGGAAATTGATGTCGTTCATCTGCGCATCGAAGTAGGCATTCACGGTTGGCGGTGTCATGCCCCACTCGCTGCGATCCAGCGGTTTGCCGATCTTGGCCAGCTCACGCCGCGACTCGAAGGCGGTGGCGCGAGCGTGATTACCGAAGAAATCATCCGGCGTGATCTGCAGCTCGCTGTAGTCGCGCCAGTGGTCGGGGTAGCCGATTTTGTTGGCAATGACCGCCAGTTTGGCCAGCGCTTGCTGCTTGGTCGCCGGGCTCATCCAGTTGAGCTCTTCGATGTCCTTGTGCATCGCCTCCTCGATCTGCAACGTCATCTTCAGTGCTGCATTCTTCAATTCCGGCCCGAACGTGCGAGCCACAAACTCCTGCCCTAACGCCTCACCCAGCATGACATCCACCTGACGTACGCAGCGTTTCCAGCGTGGCGACTGCACTTGGGCGCCGCGCAGCGTGCGCCCAAAGAAGGCGAAGTTTTCCTGCTCGAAGGCCGGGGACAGGTACGGGGCTGAGTCATTTAGCAGGTGCCAGCGCAGATAGGTCTTCAGATCCGCAAGGCTGATGGCGTCCAGGACGCGCGCGAGTTCCCGGTAGAACTTTGGTTCCGTGACATTGACGACAGCAATCTTTTCCAGGCCCATGTCCTTGAGATATTCATCCCACCCAAAGTCCGGGGTCAGTTGCCGTAGCCGGCCGCGGCGAAGCTTGTGGAATAGGTTGTGCGGGTCGCGCTGATCCACGCGCGTTAGACTCGCACGCGCCAGCTGCGTCTCGATTCTCATTACGGTCGCGGCATCGCGCGTCGCGGCCGTCGGTGATTGCCCAAGCAGCGCAAGCGACCGCGCCACGTGCTCCTGGTATTGGGCGCGCAGCATGCGGGCGTGCGTGTCCCGGTCGGTGTAATAATCGCGATCGGGCAGGCCTAAGCCACCGGCCGAGGCGAAAGCGATGACCTGGTTTGAATCGGAAAAATCCTGGCTGGAGCCAAATCCAAACAGGAACCCGGAGCCGCCGACGTTGAGGTGTAGATCCGCCAGCAGCGCAGGCAATTCGCCCTTGGTGTGCAATGCATCGATGCGCGCCAGCAGGGGCATCAGGGGCGCGGCGCCCTGATGCGCAATCGCCCTCTCATCCATGCAGGTGGCAAAATAGTCGCCGATTTTCTGCTGATTCGCTGAGCGCCCGGCGCTGCTTGGCGAGAGGTTACTCAGAATGCCCCATAGGAAGCGTTGATTATCCTCATAGAGCTTTCCGTACACGCTCCAGCTGGACTGGTCAGGCGGGATCGGGTTGCGGGTGCGCCAGCCGCCACAGCTGAACTGATAGAAGTCCTGGCAAGGCTTGACCGTGCGGTCCATTGCATTCGTGTCGAGGCTGGGCGTGTATGGCAGGGCGTTTAGCGGCCCCCGCTCGTCCGTCGGCAGCGCGCCGGCGGGAGCGGCTTCGGCCGCAGGCAGTGCGCTACAGTACGCGCCAGTCAGTATCAAAGAACCCAAAACGATGGCTAGTGCGCGCATCAACGCGATCCCCCCAATTCTGGCCCGGGCAGTCTAGCGCACTCGGCGCTTTGGGACGATTGGTGCGAGTAGTCGCTCGGGCGCAATACGGATTCAAATCTCGGCGCTCCGACCCCGGTAAAAGTTGCATAATCCCGCAGGACTTCAGTAGTTACAGGGTCCCCAAAGAACGGGATTGCGCATGTTGATTCGTTCGCAAGTCAGCACTTTGCTACTGCTGTTGATGGCCGCGGTGGCTTATGGGCAGCAAACTGGGACTGCAGCCAGCGCTGGCCAGAGCTCCACAGCCGCGAGCGGGGGCCTGCGGGGCGGGCGCGCGGTCAATGAAGAGGCGACACCGGTCAAGAACGGCCACCAGTACGTAGTCGCGATTGGTATCGATCACTACGATAACTGGCCCGTGCTCAGCACGGCGGTGAGCGACGCCACAGGGTTTGCGAAGCTGCTGACCAGCAAATTTGGCTTCGAATATGCAGTTGAACCGCTGACTGAGAAGAACGCGACGCGCGATGCGATCCGATCGCTGATCGACGATGACCTGAGGAGCCGGTTAAAGCCGGAGGATTCACTGGTGATTTTCTTCGCCGGGCACGGCACGACCCGCAACGACGATATTGGCGGCGAAGTTCGATCAGTCGGCTTCATTGTGCCGGTTGGCGCGCGCGCCGATGCGGACAAGCGTTGGAGCGATTACCTGAACGTCGAGGAGCTGCTGCGGATGATCAGTACGCTGCCGCCTTCGCACATTCTCGTCATTCTGGACAGTTGCCACAGCGGCATGGCGTTGGGAAGCAAGTTCTCGACCAGCCGCGACGACATGCGCTTCCAGCGCGACATGCTGGTGAAGCGCAGTCGCAAAGTGATCTCAAGCGCGCAAGGGGACCAGAATGCGGCCGATCGCGGTCCACTGCCCGATCATTCGCTGTTTACCGGCCTGATGATCCAGGGGCTGACCAACGGCAAGGCCGACAGCTACGGTGCTGGATTCGTGACCGCAAGCCAACTCGGAGCCTATGCGCAGCACGCGGTGGGGATTGCGGAGGGATCGAAACAGACACCGCTATTCGGCTCATTCGATCTGGATGAGGGCGGCGAACTGATCATTCACATGGGCGCCGGGGCGGGCCCGGCGAACGCCGAAGGCGCGAACCCGGCGAGCACCCTGACAAAATATGAGAAGAATGAACTGGCCCGCCTCAAGAAAGAAGGCGATCAACAGTACTGGCGCGCGGACGATCCGCTTAAGAATTTTCCCGCAGCGCGCAGCGCGGCGCTCAAGCTGTGTGAAGGCGGCGATTCGTGGGGATGCGAACAGGCAGTGCGCAGCTTCTCGCTTGGATTAGGTGGCGCAGCCGACTATCCGCGCGCAGTGAATTTGGCGCAGCAGTCCTGTCAGGCGCAGACGCCGGCTTCGAACGCGTGCGTCTTACTCGGCGGTCTGTATCAGACCGGAGAGACGATTGAGCCCGATGTGCAGAGCGCTGCGCGCCTTTATCAGGAGGCCTGCAATCAGGGGAACCTGCGCGGTTGTTTTGGTCTGGCGCGACTGTACGTATCTGGTCATGGGGTCTCCCAGGACTATGCGCAGGCGCGAGTTTTCTTTACCAAGGCCTGCGACGGTGGGGAGGCGATTGGCTGCAATGGCCTTGGCGCGCTGTATGCACTCGGATATGGCGTCACTCGCGACTATGGACAGGCTTTGACCTGGTATCTGAAGGCCTGCAATGGCGGCGCGCTGAAGAGCTGCGAGAACGCCGGCACCCTTTATGGCAGCGGCCTGGGCGTTACCAAAGACCTCGCTCAGGCCGCGAACTATTTCAGTCAAGCCTGCACCGCAGGTTTTATGGATGGCTGCAGCGATCTGGGCAGGTTGTACCAAGCCGGCGAGGGCGTGGCCAAAGACGGCGCCCAAGCGGTGAATCTGTATCGTAAGGCGTGCGATGGTGGCGGGGCCCTGGGCTGCGTCAACCTTGGATATGTGTACGAGAATGGTATGGGCGTCGCAAAGGACGACGCGCAAGCGGCCCTCTATTTTCGTAAATCCTGCGACACTGGCGCCACCTACGGCTGCAATGATCTGGGGACGATGTACGAAGCGGGTCGGGGCGTTAACAAGGACCTGCGCGAGGCGCTGCGTCTCTATAACCGCTCGTGCGATGCCAGCGAGATGCTGGGCTGTCGTAATGTGGGCTATCTCTACTTGCATGGACGTGGAGTGACAAAGGACGTAACCGTAGCAGTACATATGTTCCGGCAGGCCTGCGAGGGCGGCGACGTCGACGCCTGTGTTCAACTGGGCGCGCAACTCATCGCTGGCCAGGGCGTGGCGAAGAATCCGGAGTCGGGGGTCGGGTTGTACCGTAAGGCCTGCGACGCCGGCAACGTGAGTGGCTGCCTCGGTCTGGCCTGG
>JBEKOK010000310.1:0-4406 GCA_049521875.1 Steroidobacteraceae bacterium | reverse complement strand
TCTCGAAATCGCACCCGGCATCCTGCACCGCCTGCACCCCGGCGGCGAGGCCGTAGTGCATGAACTCATCCATGCGCCGCGCTTCTTTGGGCTGCATGTACTGGGTGACATCGAAGCCGCGCACGGCGCCTCCGAATCTGGTTGGGAAGGCTGAGACATCAAAGCGCGTGATCGGTCCGATGCCACTCTCGCCGCGCAGGATCGCAGCCCATGCATCAGGCACAGTGCTGCCCACCGGGCAGACGATGCCCAGACCGGTAACGACGACTCTTCGTTTGCTCACGGCGATACTGAATCCGCGTCGGCGAGCGCCGGCCCCGAGGCCGGGCGCTGCACCGGCCCGCCGGTCGCCTCAGCTCTTGTTGCGGCGTTCGCTGATGTAGTCGATCGCCTGCTGCACCGTGGTGATTTTCTCAGCATCTTCATCAGGGATTTCGATCTCGAACTCTTCCTCGAGTGCCATCACCAGCTCGACGGTATCGAGCGAGTCAGCACCCAGATCATCGACAAAAGAGGCCGCGCTGGTCACCTGTTCTGCCTTGACGCCCAGTTGCTCAGCAACAATCGCCTTCACCTGTTGTTCCACGGTGCTCATCTTGATCTGACCTCTTTCACGGTAACTTTGTAATCCAAAATCCGGCACCGTCACCGCAGTGACCCTATTGGGCGAACTGGCCGGCGCCATGGGGGCGGTATTGTAGGGGATCACCCCCGCCGCCGCCACCCGGTCATTTTGCGAGTACTTGATTTTTCAGCTGATTTGTAGAACAGGGCTTTCAGCCCAGATACATACCGCCATTGACATGCAGGGTCTGGCCCGTGATGTAGGCGGCGTGCTCGCCGGCGAGGAACAGCACGGCACTGGCCACATCCTCGGCGCTGCCGAGGCGCCCGAGCGGGATCTGACTCAGGTAGGCCTGACGCTGCTCCTCGGTGAGTGCGCCGGTCATGTCGGTGGCAATGAATCCTGGCGCCACGGCATTGACCGTGATGCTGCGCGAGGCGAGCTCACGTGCCAGCGATTTGGTCAGCCCGATCAGCCCCGCCTTTGAAGCCGCGTAGTGGGCCTGACCGGCGTTGCCGATCGCGCCGATGACAGAACTGATGTTGATGATGCGGCCACGCCGCTCCTTGAGCATGCGCTTCAGGCACACCTTGGTCAGGCGGAACACCGAGGAGAGATTGATGTTGAGCGTCTGATCCCACTCCTCGGCCTTCATCCGCAGAATCAGCCCGTCACGCGCGACACCGGCGTTGTTGATCAGCAGCGTCGGCAGTCCCTCGTGCCCATCGAGCGCAGCCACGACGCCCTCGGCCGCGGCCGCCTCCTCGGCGCGATACACAAGGCCCCGCCCCTTCAGGCCCTGAGCGGCGAGCCATGCGCTGATCGCCTCAGCCCCGGCCGGCGTGGTCGCGGTGCCGATGACCGTCGCGCCCGCCCGCCCGAGTGCCCCGGCAATGGCCTGGCCGATGCCCCTTGACGCTCCTGTTATCAGCGCTACATCTTGGTCAAACATAGTGTTATCAGCCCCCGGTGCTCTGCGGACCGGCTAGTGCCGCCCGTATCGATGGCCCATCCACCAGCGCCGCGCAGCTGACGGTGTCGCGGGGCGCAATGCGCTTGTTCAAGGCCGTCAGGACCTTGCCCGGTCCGCACTCGTACAGCGCCTGGGCACCGCGCGCGCACAACGCCTGCACAGTCTGGGACCAGCGCACCGGGCTTGCCAGCTGGCGCACCAGCAAGGCACGGATGTCGGCTGCCTCGTGATGCGCCTGGGCATCGACCGCGCTCACAAAGATGCACGTGGGCGTGCCAAAACTGAGCTTATCGAGATAGCCGGAGAGCTGCGCGGCGGCGCCGCGCATCAGGCTCGAATGCGCCGGTACGCTGACCGGTAGCGTCACCGCGCGCTTGGCGCCCGCTGCTTTGGCCAGCCCCACGGCCCGCTCGACCGCCGCAGTCTGTCCGGCGATCACGATCTGGCCCGGAGCGTTGTAGTTGACTGCTTCGACGACCTCGCCGGCGGCCGCCTCGGCGCAGGCCGCTTCAACGGCGGCATCATCAAGGCCAAGAATCGCCGCCATCGCACCGCTGCCGGCCGGCACCGCGGCCTGCATCAGCGCGCCGCGCTGGCGCACCAGGGCCACCGCCTCGGCGTAGCCCAGCACGCCGGCGCAGACCAGGGCGGTAAATTCGCCCAGGCTGTGTCCGGCAACCAGCGCCGGGGCCGCGCCGCCCAGGGCCTGCCACAGTCGGTAGGTGGCGACACCGGCCACCAGCATTGCCGGCTGCGTGCACTCGGTGGCATTGAGCAGCGCCTCCGGACCACTGGCTATGCGCTCCCACAGGTCATAACCCAGCACCGCGCTCGCCTCATCGACGGTCGCGCGGACCACCGGGTGCTCGGCCGTCACAGAATTCAACATCCCGAGCGATTGCGAGCCTTGTCCGGGGAACACCAGCGCCACTGTCATTGTCATATCGGTCCTGGAGGTGGGTGCAATGCGGCGCGGATTATAGCCGCCTCGGCAGCAGCGCCAAGATCAACGCGGCCAGTGCGCCGCCGGCAGCACCGTAGATATGCGCAATGCTCACGACCGGCAGCCCCGCATCGAGCGGGTTCGGACCGAGGAAGTGCTCGTAGGCGAGCTTGCCCACGAGCACGGCTGCCAGCAGGATTCCGAAGCGTTCGCGCCGCCAGAGGCTGGCGCATGCGCCAGCCGCCCACACCCCATGCAGCACTCCGGAGGCACCGGCGTACCAGTACACATGGCTCGAGAGCCACCACAGGCCCGCATCGATGGTGCCGACCGAACAGAGCACGACCAGCAGCCATTCGCGCCCGCTGAACTCGCGCGCGAAGATCATCCACAACAGCAGCAGCCCGGCGGCATTCAACAGCAGGTGGTGCGCATCCAGATGCACCAGGTGCGCGCTGAAAAGTCGCCAGTACTGTCCTTGGAGCAGCGCCACGCGCTCATAGCGCAACGCGCGCAGCCAGGCATCTGCCCCGAGACTCGGCAGTGCGCACAGCGACAGGCACAGCAGCAGCGCCACGCCGTAGCGGCCGTCGCAGTTAAGCGACTTGAGCAGCCGCGCGGAACGGGTATTCATCGGCTAATTGCCCGGCCATCGCGGTCGCTAGCGGATGCATTTGTTATCATTGGAAGATTGCCCGGTAACGTCGCATGACACCCTGCTCGAGGATCTTAAGAGAGAATCGCCATGATCCGATATACAACTCTTCTTAACCCGGCGACGCGCCGCCAGCGCGGTTTCACGCTGATCGAAATTATGGTCGTGGTGATCATCATCGGCCTGCTGGCCGCGCTGGTCGTGCCACAGCTGCTCAGTCGCGTTGATGACGCGCGCATTACCAAGGCACGCACCGATATCCAGGCGCTCTCGACCGCGCTGACGATGTACAAGCTCGACAACTACAGCTACCCCAGCACCGATCAGGGTCTGCGCGCACTGGTGCAGAAGCCGGACAGCGATCAGGTCAAGAACTGGCGCGCCGGTGGCTATCTCAGCGGTGGCGCCGTGACCAAGGATCCCTGGGGCAATGACTACCAGTATGCCTACCCGAGCACGCATGGCGGGGAGTTCGATCTGTACTCGCTCGGCGCCGATGGGCAACCCGGCGGTGAAGGCGTGAATGCCGACATCGGCAACTGGGCCACCGGTCAATAGCACCGGTTCGTGAACCGCACCTTGCGCGGTCAGGCAGCATCACAACGGCAGCGCGGGCGCGGCTTCACGCTGGTCGAAATGCTGGTGGTCGTCGTGATCATCGGCATTTTGGCGGTCAGCATGGTGCTGTCGCTGGGCGACACCGGACGCGATCGGGCCATGGAGCAGGAGCGCGATCGGCTGACGGCCCTGATTTCCTACGTGCGTGAGCAAGGCGCACTGCAGACGCTCGAGTATGGGCTGCACCTGACCCCCAGCGGCTATCGCTTCACGGTCTACGACAATCGCAACAACGCCTGGGTGCAGGAGGATCTGGATGACATCCTGCGACCGCGCACGCTGCCCGATGGCCTGAGCTTCACGCTGGTGCTCGAGGGCCGGCCGGTCGTGCTCGATCCGCCCGACACCCGCCAGCTCGGCGCCACGACCCCGGATGTGAGCCCGCAGATCATGCTGTTCTCCAACGGCGATCTGAATTCCTTCGAGCTCACGATCCGGCGCGCGACTGCCAATCGCACCGTCACGCTGCGCAGCACCGAGACCGGCAAGATCGAAGTCGGCGACATCGTGGAGAGCACGTCGTGAGCCGCGTGCGAGCTGCCGGCGGCTTCACGCTGGTCGAGGTGCTGGTAGCGCTGGCGATCGTCGTGCTCGGCATGAGCGCGCTGATGACGACGATCACCTCGAGTGCTGACACGACCACGCGCCTGCG
>JBEKOK010000309.1:0-4409 GCA_049521875.1 Steroidobacteraceae bacterium | reverse complement strand
CTGCTGATCGCCGGCGGCTCGGAGATGGCCACGACCCCGACCGGGCTCGGTGGGTTCGGGCAGGCCAAGGCACTGTCCGCTCGCAACGATTCACCGACTACGGCCAGCCGGCCGTGGGACCTGGAGCGCGATGGCTTCGTGCTTGGCGATGGCGGCGGCGCGGTGATCCTCGAGGACTTCGAACACGCCAAGGCGCGCGGCGCGCGTATCTATGCCGAGCTGTGTGGCTTTGGCATGAGCGGTGATGCGCATCACATCACGGCGCCACTTGAGGACGGTGAGGGCGCGCGGCTCTCGATGAGCAACGCGCTGCGCGATGCCAAGCTCAATCCCGAGGACGTGCAGTATCTGAATGCGCATGCGACTTCGACGCCACTGGGCGACAAAGCCGAGACCATCGCGATGAAGCGCGCCTTCGGCGATCACGCCTACAAGCTGGCGGTGAGCTCGACCAAGTCGATGACCGGCCACCTGCTCGGCGCCGCCGGTGTGGTGGAAGCGATATTCTGTATCCTGGCAATGCGCGACCAGGTGGCGCCGCCGACGATCAACTACAAGACGCCTGATCCGGAGTGCGATCTGGACTTCGTCCCGAACGAAGCACGCAAGATGCGCATCGACGTGACGATGTCCAACTCCTTTGGCTTTGGTGGCACCAACGGCACGGTGATTTTCCGCCGCATCTAGAGTGCTGGCCGCTTCTGCGAGCCGCCGGTCCGCCGCTTTCCCGGAGTCATTAAAGGCTATGCCCGTTCGCGAGCTCGGATTGGCCCCTGCGGCGCTGTTCGCGACGCTGCGTACGCGCGCGCCGCAGCGTTATCCGGTGTGGCTCGATTCTGCGGTCGCCGGATCCCTCGGGCGCACCAGTATCCTGGCCGCATGCCCGCAGCAGATGCTGGTGCTGTGGGGCGATGGGCGCTTGAGCGGTGCGGGCACGGGCTCGGGCTTCACCGCGGCGCTGGATCACTGGTGGCGGGAGCTTGGCACGGCCGCGGATCCGCCAGCAGCGGCATTGCCATTTCGTGGCGGCTGGATCCTGTATCTCTCCTATGAACTCGCGCGCGAACTGGAGCCGGGGCTGGAGCTGCCGGCCGCCGCGGCCAGCACCGCGGTCGCCGTCGCGCTGCGGGTGCCGGCGGCGTTGCTACGCGAGGAACCGGGCGGCCGCCTGCTGGCACTGGCCGAACCAGGTTTCGAATCGCTCCTCGATACGCTTGCGGCGGACTGCGCCGCACACCGCAACGATGCAATTGGCAGCGTGCCGCTGGCCGCCGCGCGCATAGTTGAAGATCCGCCGCAACGCTTCGAGCGCGCCGTGGCACTGGCACACGAACACATCGCGGCCGGGGATATTTACCAGGCCAACCTCTCGCGTCGCTGGCAGATCGAGTTTGAAGCGCCGCCCGATCCGGCGGCGCTCTACGCACAGCTGCGGCGCGCGAATCCGGCACCGTTTGCGGCCTGGGCCGATCTGCCCGGGCTCAGCTTGTTCAGCTCCTCGCCCGAGCGGCTCGTGCAGGTGCAGGCCGGGCGCATCGAGACCCGTCCGATTGCCGGCACGCGGCCGCGCAGTCGCCTGGCCGGGGCCGACGGGGCCGAACAGGCGAGCCTTCTTGCCAATCCCAAGGAGCGCGCCGAGCACGTCATGCTGATCGATCTGGAGCGCAACGATCTCGGACGCATCTGCCAGCCTGGGAGCGTTGAGGTCAACGAATTCATGGTCACCGAAAGCTACGAGCATGTGCACCACATCGTCTCGGGCGTGCGCGGGCAGCTGCGGCCCGGGCTCGCGCCCGGGGCGGTGCTGCGGGCGCTGTTCCCCGGCGGCACGATTACCGGGTGCCCCAAGTACCGCTCGATGCAGATCATCGGTGCACTGGAGGGCGAGCCGCGCGGCGCCTACACCGGATCGCTGGGCTACCTGAATCGCGATGGCTCGATGGACCTGAACATCCTGATCCGCACGATGACCCTGAGCGCGGGCGCGCTCGAGTTTCGGGCCGGTGCCGGCATCGTCGCTGATTCGAACTTCACGCGTGAGCTCGAGGAGACGCGCGCCAAGGCGCGCGGTCTGCTGCGCGCCTTTGATGCGCCCCCGGTAATGGCATGACCAGCACGCGTGCCGCAATGCTGATCAACGGCCAGCCGGGACAGCTCATTGCCGTGGCCGATCGGGGCGTGCAGTACGGCGATGGCCTGTTCGAGACCATCCGCTGCGAGCAGGGCGCGCCGCGCTGGCTCGAGCGCCATCTGACCCGCTTGCGCCACGGCTGCGAGCGTCTGCAAATACCGCGGCCCGATGAGGCAGTACTGGTGCGCGAAGTGTGCGAAGTAGCCTCCGGTGAAGCGCGCGTGCTGGTGAAAATTCTCTACACGCGCGGCGTCGGTGCCGCGCGTGGCTACGCGCCGCGCGACTGTGGCCAGCCGACACGCAGCGTCAGTGTGCATCCGTGGCCGGTGCGACCGGCGCACTGGGCGCACGGGTTTCGCGTTGGCTTCGCGACACTGCAGCTCGGCGAAAATCCCGCGCTGGCCGGTATCAAGCACCTGAACCGCCTCGAGCAAGTGCTCGCCGCACGCGAAGCTGACGCGCTGCAGGTCGATGAGGTGCTGCTCGGCACGCATGCGGGCGATCTGATCAGTGGCGCGATGAGCAACCTGTTTGTGGTCGAGGGCGAAGGCCTGGTCACGCCCCCGCTTGAGCGCTGCGGCGTCGCCGGCATCATGCGCAGCCTCGTAATCGATACCGCCGCGCAGGTGGGACTGCCGGTATTGATCGAGCCGGTCAATGCGGCACGTCTCGCTGCGGCGGGCAGCCTGTTTCTGACCAACGTGCGACTCGGGCTACAGTGTGTACACTGGCTCGCGGGCCGGGCACTGCTACCGGATCCGCGCATCACCCGCCTGCAGGAGCTGCTTGATGTCTGTTCGTAGTCGACTGGCGTGGCTCGCTAGCGTGCTGCTGTTGCTTGCGCTGGCCGTGGGCGGCGCGGTGCTGGGATTCCAGCATTATCTGCGATCGCCAGCCGTCGACTCACCGCTGTCATTGCAGGTGCCTGCCGGGGCGAGTCTGCGCTCGGTGCTCGCTCGCCTCGCTGCGGCCGGCGCGCTCAAGCGGCCGCAATGGCTCGAGTGGTACGTGCGACTGCATGAGCCGCCGCTGCGCGTGCAGATGGGTCGCTACGAATTCGCGCCGCAGTCCACGCCACTGTCGATCGAGGAGCGGCTGCGCGCTGGCCCGGAACTTGAACAGCTGACAATCATCGAGGGCTGGAACTTTGATCAGATGCGCGCGGCGGTCAATGCCGATCACAACCTGGCGCACGAGTTTCATCTGCTGAGCGATGCACAGCTGATGGCCGCGCTCGGGCACAAGGATGAGCGGCCCGAAGGGCGTTTCTTTCCGGACACCTACCGCTTCGCGGCCGGCACCAGCGAGCGGCGGATCTACGAGCTCGCCTACGCGCGCATGGCACAGGAGTTGACTGCGGCGTGGACCGATCGGGCGGAGAACCTGCCGCTGGCGACTCCCGCCGAAGCACTGACGCTCGCCTCGATCGTGGAAAAGGAAACCGGCAGCGATGATGAGCGCTCCAAGGTCGCGGCGGTGTTCGTGAATCGCCTGCGCCTTGGCATGCGCCTGCAGTCTGATCCGACCGTGATCTATGGCCTGGGCGAGCGCTACGATGGCTCCGTGCACAAGGTGGATCTGCTGACCGACACGCCCTACAACACCTACACCCGCACTGGCCTGCCACCGACGCCGATTGCGCTGCCCGGCGCGGCAGCTTTGCACGCGGTGCTGCATCCGGATGCGAGTGATGTGCTGTATTTTGTCGCGACCGGCCTGGGCGATGGGCATCATCAATTTTCCTCAACCCTTGAACAGCACAATCAGGCCGTGAATCGCTATCTGCAGCGGCTCGGGATCCCGACCGCCAAGCTCAACGGGCCCCACAAGCCATGACGCCGGGACGCTTCATCACACTCGAAGGCACGGAAGGTGCGGGCAAGAGCAGTCTTACGGCACGCCTGCGCCAGCACCTGGAGCAGCGCGGCGTCGAGGTGTTGTGCACGCGCGAACCGGGTGGCACGCCGCTGGCCGAACGCATCCGCACGCTGCTGCTCGAGCGCGGCACCGAGTCGATCAGCGCCAGCGCCGAGACGCTGCTGATGTTCGCCGCCCGCTCGGTCCATCTGGAGAATCTGATCCGGCCCGCTCTGCAGCGCGGCTGCTGGGTGCTGTGCGATCGCTTCACCGATGCCACCTACGCTTATCAGGGCGGCGGGCGCGGTGTGTCCATTGCGCTGATCGATGCACTCGCCGCTGCCGTGCATCCGGACCTTGCGCCGGATCGCACGCTGCTGCTCGACCTGCCGATCGAGACCGGGCTGAAGCGTGCGCGCAG
>JBEKOK010000308.1:0-4411 GCA_049521875.1 Steroidobacteraceae bacterium | reverse complement strand
GATGAAGCCGTTTTCCTCCATCAGCGGAATGAAGCGCTCCGGGGAGACCAGCCCGAGCTCCGGGCTCTGCCAGCGGATCAGGGCCTCGACGCCGAGCAGGCGGCCATTCTCGACATCTACCTTGGGCTGGTAGTGCAGAACGAACTCCTCCTTGGCGAGCGCCGAGCGGAAGCGGCTCTCGAAGGCGAGGCGCTCGGCCATGCGCTCGCTTAAGTGTGCGGTGTAAAACACCTGCTTTTCACCACCGGTCTTGGCCTTCTTCAGCGCCGCCTCGGCGTGGCGCAGCAACTGATCGGCATCCGAGCCGTCCCCGGGGAACATCGCGATACCGGCCTTGGCCGAGACCACGACTTCGGTGCCACCGACCTCGAAGGAGGGCCCGAGCCAGTCGCGCCACAGCGCTTCGAGCCGGTGCGCCAGATCATCGAAGTGGCGTACATCGGGCATGATCACCGCGAACTGGTCCGAGCCCAAGCGCGCGATCCGATCGGGTGCACCGATGCACTCCTTGAGGCGGTGCGCGATCAGGCGCAGCAGCCAGTCACCGGCGGCACGCCCTAAGCCATCGTTGATCGCCTCATAGCGCTGCATGTCGAGGATCAGCACCGCCAGGCCCTTGCTCTCGCGGCTGGCCTCGCCGACATAGAGCGCCAGGCGCTCGAGAAACAGCGTGCGATTGGCAACACCGGTCAGTGCATCGTAGTAGGCCAGGTAATTGAGACGCTCGGCCTTCTCGATGTGATCGAGCGCGTAGGCAATATCACCGCATAGCTCGGCAAGGCTCTTGATCTCCTGCTCATCGAAGATCCCGGTTTCGCGCGACATCAGCACCAGGCAGCCGACCGCGCGGCCACCGATCACCAGCGGCAGCGCGATCATCGAGCGAAACCCGCGGGTCACGTGCGCGGCGTGCTGATCGATACTGCTGAGTGTCGAGAAATCGTTGACGAACTGCGTACGCCGGGTCTGCAATGCGGCCAGCACGCACGGATCCGTAACCGGCTCGGGCAGCAGCGGGATACGCGTGCTGTCCTCGAGTGCGCCCGACTCATCGACGCAAGCGGCGGCCTGGCGCTTGATCGAGCCGCCCTCCATCAGGCCGCACCACGCGTAAGCGAAGCCACCATAATCGACCGCGAGGCGGCAGGATTCGGCCAGCAGTTCGCCGCGCTCGGTGACGCGCAGGATCAGCGAATTGATCGCACTGAGCAGCAGATACACGCGGCTCAGGTTCTCGATGCGCGCGCTGGCGTGTTTGCGATCGGAGATGTCGGAGGCCACCAGCACCACGCGCTTGCCCGGATTCAGGCCATCGACCACCGGGAACATGCGCACCGCGATCCAGCGCATCGAGCCATCGGGGCGGATGATGCGGTATTCGGTTTCAACGGTCCCTTCCTGGGGCTGGAGCGCGGACTCGGCGTGCAGCGCATCGCCCGGGTACACACTTTCGAGCCACGGCATCGAGCGCTCATAGACCTGGCTGCGCCGCACGCCCCAGATCTTCTTGTAGGCCGGACTGATGTAGAGGGTCTTGCGAAAATCCGAAGTCACCAGGAAGAACACGTCCTGGCTGCTCTCGGCCAGCTGCCGGAAGCGCTCCTCGCTCTCGCGCAGCTCCGCGCTGGCGCGCTCGCGCTCCTCCATTTCCATCAGCAGCGAGGTCGAGTGGCGTCGCAGCTCGTCGTAGAGGCTGCCATTCTCGTAGATGCGTCCGAACTGCGCCGCGAGCGTTGCGATCAGCTGCTCATCCTCGTCGCTGAATTCCTGCTCGCCGGGCTTGTCGGCCAGATACAGCCAACCATAGCAGCGCGCCGGGGACATGATCGGCGCCGCCACGATCGCGCGGGCGAGCGGGTAGCAGTCGGGCAGCCCGACATCGATGCCGGCGCCGCTGGCCGAGGCGAGGCGCAAGGTTTTCCGGTCGCGATAGACCTGTCCGAGCAGGCCGCAATCGAGCCGCGGCGCGACCATCGGCCCGGCCCAGGAGGGCAGGCCACTGGTCGCATGCAGTTCACTGATATCGTGCTTGTTGTTGAGGATGACCAGCACTGCAAAGCGCGCACCGATGAGCACCCGCGCACCGGTGCATACCTTGTCGATCAGCGCTGCGGTGTCGTGCTCCTGCGCGAGGCGCAGGTTCAGCTCATTGAGTACCGCGAAACGCGCGGTGGCCGAGTGGCGATCCTCTCGCGGGCGCTGGTCGGTCAACAGGGGCTGCGGCTTCATGTCAGAAGCCCGCTAACGCTGGATGAATCGCGACACGAAGTCCTGTCTTGAACGACCTGCATTGAGAATTAGCCTGCGCTTCCCTGGGATTGTTATCAGCATCGAGTCCCTTACCCTATGTTTACTGCACGGCCGCCCAAGTACTATCGGTATGACCACGCGTGCAGCATCGGTAGGGATACGAAAATGCCCTGAAAATGCGCCTTTCGGGGCCCCGGGCGGGCGCGCCCCAAGAATCAGGCCAGATCCGCCTTTCCCGCACCCCGGTATCGGCCAGCCACAGGAGCAGCTTGAGTCCCTGCGGCGCGGTGCGGCCAGCTGGCCACAGCGCAAGCGCAGTGGCACGAGCCGAGGGTGTGCGCGTACGCGGGATCAGGGGGAACCTTAAGTCGCGCTGCGGCGCGACAAGCGAGGCTCAGGGACTGGGGTTCGCCTTCGGCATCTGCGGCCAGCCGCTGATCAGCGCCTGCGGCAGCGGCTCGCTCGGTCGCCGGCCCTCAAGGGGCCAGCGGATCAACAGGCTCGAGGGTTTGGAGGGCTCAGCAAAACTCTCGCGCCCGAAATCCCACGTGACGCGCCGGGCGAAGGCGATCTGCATGTCGGCGTGCGGGCGCAGCTGTATATCGAGCAGTTGCTGGTGATAGGGCGCCTCGGCCAGCGTTGTCGGCACCACGCCGGACTGCAGCCGGCTCTGCTCGAGCCGCAGACCGTACATCGCAATCGGCTGGTTGGTGTGCCCGATCGGCAGCTGGACATACAGCAGCAGCTGCGGGCCGCGCAATACCGGCGCATTGCCGGCCGGATCGCCCGCGTGTGCCATCCCCGCAGCCAGCAGCGCCAGCGCTCCGCAGCAGCGCCCGAGACCGTGGTGCGCACGTGGCAAAAGCCTTGGCACAGCAACCCTCCCGCCTGAAGCTTGAGTCACAAGTATGCGCGGCACTTCCTGGGCCGATCGCTTGAGTCACCATAATGATCAGTGATATCTGCGCACCGGGCCGGCGCGCGCCCGGCTGCCTCTTGCAACCGACATAATGCAGAAGCTCGCACCCTTGACCGGCCGGACCTCTCGCCCCACCCTTGCGCCAGCGCAACGACACCGGGGAGCAGTATGGACAGCGGTTTTTACACACGGCTCGAGGGATCGCTGCAGGAGCTGCGAAGTGCCGGCCTCTACAAACCCGAACGGCAGCTCGAGGGCCCGCAGGGCGCGCTGATCCGCGTCGCTGGCGGTCGCGAGGTGATCAACCTGTGTGCCAACAATTATCTGGGGCTCGCGAGCCACGCTGCGATCCGCGAGGCGGCGCGCGCGGCGCTCGATCAGTACGGCTTCGGCATGGCCAGCGTGCGCTTCATCTGCGGTACGCAGACCGTGCACCGCGAGCTCGAGCAGCAGCTTTCAGTGTTTCTCGGCACCGAGGCGACGATCCTCTACTCCTCCTGCTTCGATGCCAACGGCGGGCTGTTCGAGACGATCCTCGGCGAAGAGGATGCGGTCATTTCCGACAGCCTCAATCACGCCTCGATCATCGATGGCATCCGCCTGTGCAAGGCGCGCAAATATCGCTACCAGAACCGCGATCTGAACGACCTCGAGCGTTGCCTGAAGGAATCACAGAGCGCGCGCACGCGCCTGATCATCACCGATGGCGTGTTCTCGATGGATGGCACGTTCGCGCCGCTGGCGGGTATCTGTGATCTGGCCGAGCGCTATGGCGCGCTGGTGGCGGTCGATGATTCACACGCCACCGGTTTTATCGGAGCCCACGGACGCGGGACTCCGGAGCGCGCCGGGGTCAGCGAGCGCATCGACATCCTCACCGGCACGCTCGGCAAAGCGCTCGGCGGCGCCTCCGGCGGCTACATCAGCGGGCGCCAGCCGCTGATCGACTGGTTGCGCCAGCGCTCGCGTCCCTACCTGTTCTCCAATTCGATACCGCCGGTGGTCGCGGCAACGACACTCGCGGTACTGAAGCTGATTGCCGCAGGGGATGCGCTGCGCGCGCAGCTCGCGGCCAATGCCAGCCACTTCCGCGCCGGACTGGCCGCTGCCGGCTTCACGCTCACGCCCGGTGAGCATCCGATCATCCCGGTCATGATCGGCGAGGCGGCGCGCGCGGCACGCATGGCCGAGCGGCTGCTGGAGCTTGGCGTCTACGTGATCGGTTTTTCCTATCCGGTCGTG
>JBEKOK010000307.1:0-4421 GCA_049521875.1 Steroidobacteraceae bacterium | reverse complement strand
TCGGTTTGATTGGATGCGCCCGCGGACCGGGGCGCAGTCCAAGTTCGGAGACTGCTGAAGCCTTGAGCCGGGATCAGCGGTTTATGGCGGAGAGGGTGAGATTCGAACTCACGGTTCCCGTAAGGGAACGCCGGTTTTCAAGACCGGTGCATTCAACCGCTCTGCCACCTCTCCGTTTGGCTGCATCAGCGCAAGAGTGACCATTTTGCCCTAGTTTTCGCCGTTTCGCAGCGCCGGTAACGGCGCGCTCAGTAGCGCTACGGCCGAATCACATCCAGGCCGCCCATATAGGGACGCAGGACAAGCGGCACAGCGACCGAGCCATCTTCGTTTTGATAATTTTCCAGGACAGCCACGAGCGCGCGCCCTACCGCTACGCCCGAACCGTTAAGCGTGTGTAGTGGCTCCGGCTTACCGGTCTCCGGATTACGCCAGCGTGCCTGCATGCGCCGCGCCTGGAAGGCCTCGCAATTGCTACACGATGAGATCTCGCGATACTTGCCCTGGGCCGGGAGCCACACTTCCAGGTCGTAGGTCTTTGCCGCGCCAAACCCAACGTCGCCGGCGCACAGCGCCATGACTCGATGTGGTAGCTCCAGGCGCCTGAGCACTTCTTCGGCATGTCCAACCAGCGCCTCGTGTGCCGCGTACGAGTCCTGCGGACGCGTGATCTGCACCAGTTCGACTTTTTCAAACTGGTGCTGGCGGATCATGCCGCGCGTGTCCTTGCCGGCCGCACCCGCTTCCGCACGGAAACACGGCGTGTGTGCGGTGAATTTCAGTGGCAGCTTCTCGGGCGCGATGATCTGTTCGCGGACCATGTTGGTCAGCGGCACCTCTGAAGTCGGAATCAGGTAGTAACCGGGCTCGCCGCGCACCGCGAATAGATCTTCCTCGAATTTCGGCAGCTGCCCGGTCCCCTGCAATGCGGCGCCCGCGACCATGTACGGTACGTACATCTCGGTATAGCCATGCTCAGTGGTATGCAGGTCGAGCATGAACTGCGCCAGCGCGCGCTGCAGGCGTGCAACCGCGCCGCGGATCACAACAAAGCGGGCGCCGGAGATCCGTCCCGCTGCTTCGAAATCCAGTCCACCCAGGCGTTCGCCGACTTCCACATGATCCTTGGGCGTAAAGCTGAAGTCACGCGGTGTGCCCCAGCGGCGCTGCTCGACATTCGCGCTCTCGTCCCTGCCCTCCGGTACCGAGTCATGCAGCAGGTTCGGAAGTCCGAGCTGCAGATCATCGAGCCTGCTCTGAACCTGGCCGAGTTCGGCTTCGATCTTCGCCACGTCCGCATTGAGGGCTTCGCCACGCGCCATCAGCGGCGCGATGTCATCGCCCCTGCCCTTGGCCATGCCGACCTGCTTGGCATGGGCGTTGCGTTCGGCACGCAGCCGATCGGACTCGATCTGCCAGTGACGACGGCGCTCCTCGAGCGCTGCCAGTGCAGCCAGATCCAGCACGAAACCGCGCCGCGCGAGATTGCGCGCCACAGCTTCGGGATCGGAGCGCAGCAGTTTTGGGTCAATCATGTCGTCTCTTGCATCCTGTCATCACTTCTTTTCGCTCCGGGCGCGATTCGCCGCCCGCAGCCGCTCGAGTGCCTCGCCAATCTTGATCTCCAGACCCCGCGGCACCGGGCGGTAATACGTGCGCTCCTGCAACTCCTCAGGCAGATAGCGCTCTCCGGCTGCGAACGCCCCCGGTTCATCATGGGCATAGCGATAGCCGCTGCCGTAGCCGAGCTCCTTCATCAGCTTGGTCGGCGCATTGCGCAGCTGGATCGGCACCTCCAGCGTACCAAACTGCTCGACATCAGCGCGCGCCTCGCCAAAACCTGCGTAGACCGCGTTGCTCTTCGCGGCCACGGCCATGAACACGATGGCCTCCGCCAGGGCGAGTTCACCCTCCGGGCTCCCCAGCCGGTCATAGGCCTGCCATGCATCGAGCGCCACACTGAGCGCCCGCGGATCAGCGAGGCCAATGTCCTCGCTCGCCATGCGCAACACCCGGCGTGCAATGTAGTTGGGATCGCACCCGCCATCGAGCATGCGCGCATACCAGTACAGGGCCGCATCCGGGTCCGAGCCGCGGACGCATTTATGCAGCGCCGAGATCTGATCGTAGAACTGCTCCCCACCCTTATCAAAGCGTCGCCGACCACCGCTCGCGATCTCCACGGCTTGTGCAGCATTGATGCGGTTTGCGCCCGCGGCGGCCGCCAGGCCCGCGGCGAGTTCAAGCATGTTCAATGCGCGGCGCGCATCGCCATCGCCGGCCCGCGCCAGGATTGTCAGCGCCTCGGGTTCAATCGTGGTGCCGGAGGCGCCGAGACCGCGCTCCTTATCCTCGAGCGCGCGCACCAGCAGCCCTTCGAGATCCTCGGCGGTCAGCGAGCGCAGGACATAGACCCGGGCGCGCGAGAGCAGCGCCCCGACAATCTCGAACGAGGGATTCTCGGTCGTAGCCCCAATGAAAGTCAGCGTCCCATCCTCGACATGCGGCAGGAAACTGTCCTGCTGTGTCTTGTTGAAGCGGTGGACTTCATCCAGGAACAGCACCGTGGGATTGCCTGCGGCCGCGACCTGGCGCGCATGCGCCACGGCCTCGCGGATGTCCTTGATGCCGGCCTGCACGGCCGAGAGCGGAATGAATTCGGCGCCGGACGCCGCGGCGATCAGGCGTGCCAGCGTCGTCTTGCCGGTGCCGGGCGGACCCCACAGGATCATCGAGTGCAGCTGGTGGTGGGCGATCGCCTCGTACAGCGGCTTGCCCGGCGCCAGCAGGTGCGACTGGCCGATGAACTCAGCGAGTGCGCGCGGGCGCATGCGATCGGCCAGCGGGCGCCAGCGATGACCCGCCTGCGCGCCGCTTGCTCCGCGATCGGGCGCGGCCGCGCTCATCAGTGGTGCGGGGTACCGATCACATCGGTGCCCTTCGGAGGGGTGAAGGCAAAATCGGCAGCGCCGAGCGGCGCATTGCGGACCCCGTCAGTGAAAATCACCGTGACGATCTGTCCAAGATCATCGGCAATCTGCATGCGCGCCAGCGTCACGCCCTGGAAACCGAGCTCGGCGTGCGCGAACTCGGCGGTCTTGGAGCGCGGTGTCACCCGCACCCACTCCAGGCTGTCGCGCGGCGCGACATTCTCGATGATGAAAGCCGCCTGCAGCTCCGCAGGGGTCCCCGAAAGCAGCACCACCGGTGTCGCCGACAGTGCGGCGCTCTGTGGTTTGACGGTCGCCTGGGAGAGCTCCGGATCGTAGAACCACAGATTCTTGCCATCCGCGACCAGCACCTGCGTGCCGCCGCCGGCGCCCTGCGGCGTGTATTCCCAGCGGAACCGATCCGGGCGCAGCACCAGCAGCTTGCCGGCGCCGGTCTCGACGGTCGCGCCCTTGGCATCGACGACGCTCTGCGTGAAGTTCACGCGCAGCGTCGTGAGGCCGGCAAGAAAATGCTCCAGCGCCGTCGGTGCCGCAGGCGCTGCTGTCGCTGGCACAGCGGCCGGCGGCGCACTGCTCTCCTGCGCGTTCGCCTCGAAGGCGAGCGGCAGCATCAATCCACACAGCAGCAAAACCAAAGGCGTGCGCATGAGCGTTACTTTCCCGGGGGTGGCGGCGCCAGCACTTCGCGGGCGCCATTCGACTGCAGCGGCCCGACAAGGCCCGCCGTTTCCATCGTCTCGATCATGCGCGCGGCGCGGTTGTAGCCGATCTTCAGGCGCCGCTGCACGTAGGAGATCGAGGGCTTGCGCTCATTGATGACGATCTTCACTGCCTCGTCATAGAGCGGATCCTGCTCGGCATCGCTCGCGATGCCAAGCTCATCCTCCTCGCCGCTGATCCCGGGGATCGGCTGCGAGGGACCCTCGAGCACATCGGCGATGTAGTTCGGCGCCCCGAAGCGCCGCAGCGCCTCGACGACGCGGTGTACTTCCTGGTCGGAGACGAAGGCGCCATGCACGCGGGTCGGGATCGCCGTGCCCGGCGGCAGATACAGCATGTCGCCATGACCGAGGAGCGATTCGGCGCCCATCTGATCGAGAATCGTGCGCGAGTCCACGCGCGCCGAGACCTGGAAGGCGATGCGGGTCGGGATGTTGGCCTTGATCAGACCGGTGATGACATCGACCGAGGGTCGCTGCGTGGCGAGAATCAGGTGGATGCCCGAAGCGCGCGCCTTCTGCGCCAGGCGCGCAATCAGCTCCTCGACCTTCTTGCCCACCATCATCATCAGATCGGCCAGTTCGTCAATGAAAATCACGACGAACGGCAGTGGCGTCAGATCCGGGATCATTTTCTGATCGATCGAGGGATCATTCGCCGCGCGCATCATCAGCAGCGGATCCTTGATCGGCTTGCCATCGCTGGCCGCATCCTTGACCCGCCGGTTGTAGCCAGCGATGTTACGTACGC
>JBEKOK010000306.1:0-4436 GCA_049521875.1 Steroidobacteraceae bacterium | reverse complement strand
CAGCCGTGTCAAACAACGCGATGCACTCGGCACCCCCCGCGGCCTGCAGCGCCATGTTATCGGCCAGCAGCTTGACCAGGCGGTCGCAGAACCCGGCATACAATCCATTGCTCAAGCCTGGCAGGCCACTGCTCATGAAGCCTTCGTGCGAGCCGGCCACCGCGTACGCATACAGTGTGAATGGGCCGCCGACGAAACCAATCAGCCCGCAGCTCTCTGGCAGCCGCGGCCGGATCAGGCGCAGCGCCTCGGCCTGGAAATCAAGGGTGCGGACGAGCTCCGGCCCGCTGCGCAGGCGGTCCAGGTCCGCAGGTTCCTTCAGATGCCAGGCGAGCTTCGGTCCGGGCTCATAGCTCAAGCCCATGCCGAGGGCCTCGAGTGGAAACAGCAGATCCGAAAACAGGATCGCCGCATCGAAACCAAAGTCCTGGATAGGGCCGAGCGTCACCTCGCAGGCCAGCTTAGGGTTCTTGCACAGCTCGATGAAATCATGGCGTGCGCGCATCCGCTGGTAGTGGCTGTGGTAGCGACCGGCCTGGCGCATGAACCACACCGGCGGTCGTGAGAAATTACGTCGCCCAAGGGCGCTCAGCAGCCGTAGCTCACTCACGGGTCAGCTCCATCAGCAGGTAGCCGACGCCGCGGATGCTGCGAATGACCTGGGGATCGCTGGCATCGATTTCCACGAGCTTGCGCAGGCGCACGATGAAGTTATCCACGGTGCGCGAGGTTGGAAATTCATCCTGCGACCAGGCCCGGTCGAGGATCTCATCGCGGCTCACCGCTTTGCCGGCGCGGCTGGCCAGCAGCTGCAGCACCGCGCACTCCTTGTGGGTCAGCGGGTGGCGCACGCCATCGACCTCGGCACTGAATTGCTCGAAATCCACCTGTGCGCGCCCGATGCGCACACGCCCCTGGATCGCGCCCGGCGCGTGCGCCAGATCGGCCGCACGCTTGAGACAGTTCTGGATCCGCAGCAGCAGTTCGCGAAAATGAAACGGCTTGGTGAGGTAGTCATCGGCGCCGAGTTCCAGCCCGCGGATGCGATCCTCGGGATTGCCGCGCGCGGTCAGGAAGATCAGTGCGGTCTTGGGCCGCAGTGCCCGCAGCTCGCGTGCCAGGGCGAAGCCACTGCCGTCGGGCAGCCCGACATCGAGCAGCATCAGATCGACCGCACGCTCGGCGAACAGCGTCCGGGCGCGCGCCGCGCTTTCGGCGCGCGAGACCTCGAAGCCTGCCGCTGAGAGCCGCTCGCTGAGCGTGGCGCCGACGTTCTGATCATCCTCGACGATGAGGATCCGCGCGGCAGGCGTCAGCGGGATGGTCATCCGCTCTCATCCGCATCCGGGCTGGTGCGAAATCCCAGCACCGCCCGGAAGCCGCCGCTGGCGGCATTCGCGAACTCGGCGCGGCCGCCCATGCGTTTCATCAGTGCCCGCACCAGGTACAGGCCAATGCCGGTCCCGGCCGAGCTCGCGCCACGCCGGAACAGCAGCCCCAGGGGCTGGACATTGCCGGCGCCGCGTCCGTTGTCCTGATATTCGATCACGACTTCACCGGCGCGCGCATGGGCCGCGATGCCCACCCGCACCGGCAGCACGCCGCCGTGCTTGATCGAATTCTCCACCAGATTGCGCAGGATCATCTGCACCGCTGCGGCATCGGCCTGGATCGCCGGGACCGTCTCATCCACGGTCACCTTCAGCTCCACTTTCTCGCCCCAGGCGGTGGCGATCGTGACGAGCGTGCGCTCGAGCCAGCCGCGCAGCCGGATGACCTGCTCGGCCAGCGGGCCGCCGCCCTCGATGCGCGCAAGCTCCAGTGTCTTGTCGATCTGCGATTCGAGCCGGTTCGAATCCTCGAGCAGGCGCTGCGCCACTTCGGCGCGCTGATCGCCATCGGCGATCGCTTCGGCCTGCAGGCGGATGCTGGTCAGTGGCGTGCGCAGCTCATGCGTCACCGCGGCGAAGAAGGCCTGCATGCCGCGCGTACGCTGGCTTTCGCGCCAGTACAGCCAGATCAGGATGGCGCTCAGGGCCAGCAGCAATACCAGGAAGAAGGCGCTCTCGCCTTCGAGCATCGTGCGCCGGCGCGCGTACTCGGCCATGACCGCGGCGCTCCCCTGCCCAGCCAGCTCCTCAAGATTGGCGATCAGCCGTGCCTGGCGGAACACGAGCACGGACCACCAGCCGGCCAGCACCAGCAGCAGCACCAGCCACGTGCCCGCCACCGCGGCCAGCAAACGCGTGCGGCGCGCTGGCGCCACGCTCAGCTCGCCCTGCCCGGTCTTTTTGATCATTCGCCTAGCCACTCCCGCCAGTGCCGTACCGAAGGGAAGACGGTCAGCTGCGCGACGCCGGTGTCCCGGAGCCGCTCGCTGGTCTTGCCAGGTCCGCACGCATGATGCACGTGCGCGCCGAGCCTGTCGCCCCAGCGCTCGAACTGGGCCGCACTGTGCCAGTAGACATGGGTCACCGCAGCCGGCGGCGCCTGCGTGTCGTCGGGGCCACTCTGGTGGCGGTAGGTCGCAAGCGCGTGTTGGCCGCGCCAGTGGGGCAGCGCTTCTTCATAGGTGAGTACCAGCCACTCGGCAGCCGGCGGCAGTGCCAGGAGCGGTGCGCCCAACGTGCCCGCCAGTGCCTGGAACCCAAGGCCCTCCGCGCAGCCCTCGACCCACACGCCGCGCGCCGCGAGTGCAAACCAGGTCTCGACACCGGGTACCCACAGGTGAGCACAGGCATTGATCTGCGCAGCCGGCAGATCCGGCAGTGCACGCCGGTGCGTGATGAATCCGGCTGCGGCGCGCGCCAGCGCCGCACCGGCCTTTGCCGCGGCTTCAGGAATCGGCAGCGACGCCGGTGTCGGTAGCGCTGACCCGTCCCAGCTGCGCACCGGGACCGTGACCGGCGGCAGTGGTTGCAGCGGCTCCCAGGCCTGATGCGGATCGCGCGCACCGGAGGCGTCGGCCTCGCGCGTGTACAGCAACGCCCCGAGATCCGGGATGAAGCAATGCGTGGCGCCAAACTGCTGGTGGCAGCCACCACCGCGCGCGCCCAATAGCGCGCGCTCGGCCGCGATCGAGCCGCGCGTGGCCCCATCATCGATCGCCGCCAGCAGCGCGCGGGTCGCGGCATCATCGCTGCGGCACTCGATCGCCAGCGCGCCCTGCGCCGGCGCGCCCGGCGAATGCGTCAGCGGCATCAGCATGCGTGGCACGTTGGCCAGCAGCTCCGCCACCAGTTCATGGGCACCGACGAGTTGATCATCCCACAGGCGCGCTACGCCCGCGAACGCGAGCACGACTGCATCGAGCTGTCGGTCCGAGTCACGGGGCAAACGCAGGCGGCGCAGCCGCGAGTCGACATTGCCACGCAGTTCGCACAGCTGCACCTCGGGATTTCCCGGCAGCGCGCGGCGCAGGAAGTCCGGCGTGAAGGCTGCGCGGCGCGGCGAGGAACTGCCCACGCGCACCCGCTCGCCACGCGCCAGGTGCTCGAGGATATCGGGCGCAAAGAACACGATATCGCGCGGATTCTCGCGCCTGGGCACAGCGCCCATGCACAGCGCTGCGGGACGCTCGAGACTCAGATCCTTAAAGGAGTGGACCGTCAGATCCACTTCACCGCGCAACAGCGCGGCATCGATCTCGGCGGTGAAGAATTCCTTGCCATCGATCTGGGAGAGTGGCACGTCGAGGACCCGATCGCCGCGCGTGTCGATGCCCACCAGTTCGACTTTTAAGCCGGGATGTTGCTGCTCGAGCGCGCGCGCCACGGCAGCGCTTTGCGCGCGTGCCAGTACCGAGCGACGCGTTCCGAGCCGGAGTGGCCGATGCACCATGCCGTGGGAGTCTATCCGCTTCAGCCGCTGAACGCCGCGAGCGCGGCCACGTCTTCCCGGCCATCGGCCTGATTGATGCTACTACTCTGACCATGCGGCAGGGCCTTGTCGGTGCAGGCCTGCAGCGCGCACCGGACCTGACGCTGGCGCTGATCCGACTGCGCCTGCAGTAAGTCGAAGAGGGTATCGAGGCTCGTCAGCTGCCTGAGGTGGCGCCATTGCGGGTGGCTGCGCATGTCCCCGCCCAGATGTATGACCTGCCCGCCCTGAAGCGCGCGGCTCTGCCAGGCCTCGATGCGCTCGGCGTCGCGTCCGGCATCCGCCGGCGCGCACACGATGATGTTCAGGGCCTGCTGCCACGCCTCAAGTTCGGCACCCGCCGTGCTTTCAAGCACGCGGAAGTGCCGCTCGGGATAACGCTGCCGCAGCTGCTCGGCGAGCGCTTCGGCTTTGGCCGGCGTGCGATTCCACAGCCACAGTTCCGAGCATTCGATCCAAGGCGCGACTGACTGCGCCAGCTGACCGGCACCGATCAGCAACGCCGGTCCGCTGGTGCCATCCCGCAGCAGGCGTCTCACCTGCGAGCCATAGGAGGC
>JBEKOK010000305.1:0-4443 GCA_049521875.1 Steroidobacteraceae bacterium | reverse complement strand
TTCTGGGCGCGCGCCTCGCCGTCGATGTTGGTGTCGATGCCGGCCATGATCTTCAGCAACGATGACTTGCCTGAGCCATTGAGGCCCAGCACGCCGATTTTGGCGCCCGGAAAGAAGGAGAGGCTGATGTCGCGCAGAATCGTGCGCTTGGGCGGCACGACCTTTGAAACGCGGTTCATTGTGTAGATGTATTGCGCCATGAGCTTGTCTTTTCGCGGTTCAATGCCGCGATTAAAAGTGGTCGGGGTGCCCCATTGTCGCGAATCGGGGCGCGCATTATCTGTCATGGCGGCCTGTCCCGCACGTCCGCCGGCGATGCGGCATGGGACCCGGCCCCGTGATGGGGCATTCGGCAGCTCGGCCCGAGTGGTGTGGTAGGCTTTCGGCGCGCGCAGCCGCCGCTGCGGAAGCTCGGGCAGAGTGAGTGAACTCTCAAACACCTCAGGTCGCCGTGGTCGTCGGCGAGCGGCTGGCCCGTTACGGCTTCCCCGAGGGGCATCCGTTTGGGCCCGACCGGCATGGGGCGTTCCTGCGTGAGTTTGACCGCCAGGGTCTGCGCTCCCGCGTCACGCTGCTCGATCCGGTCGAAGCCACCCGCGCCGAGCTGGAACTCTTCCACGAACCCGAATACCTGAACTTCGTCCGCGAGCGCAGCGAGAGCGGTGCCGGCAGCCTGGATGCTGGCGACACGCCGGCGTTCCGCGGTGTCTACGAAGCCGCCGCCTGCGTGGTCGGTGCCAGCCTTGCGGCCATGGAGTGGATCCTGCAGCGAACGCAGCGACGCGCATTCGTGCCAATCGCTGGCTTGCACCACGCGGGCCGCGCACAGGCGGCGGGGTTCTGCGTGTTCAACGACTGCGGTGTAGTGATCGAGGCGCTGCGCAAGCGGCATGGCCTGGAACGCATCGCCTACGTAGACATCGATGCGCACCACGGCGATGGCGTCTTCTATGCTTATCAGGATGATCCAGGCGTGATCATCGCGGATCTGCATGAGTGCGGGCGCAGCCTCTATCCGGGCACCGGCGCCGTCGAAGAGCAGGGGCGCGGCGCCGCGGCCGGGACCAAGTTGAATGTACCGCTTGAGGCCGGCGCCGGTCCGGCGGAATTCGCGGCGGTCTGGCCCCGCATGGTGGCGCATCTGGAACACTTTGCGCCGCAGTTTGTCATCCTGCAGTGTGGTGCCGACAGCGTGGCGGGTGATCCGCTGACCCACCTGCAGCTCACCAGCGCCTGCCATGCACGCGCGGCGCTTGAGCTTGCCGCGCTGGCGGACCGGCACTGCGATGGTCGTCTACTCGCACTGGGTGGTGGCGGCTATGACCGCAACAATCTGGCGCAGGCCTGGACCGGTGTCGTGCAGGCACTCGGGGCTTCCTAGACCAGCCCGGAATAGCTTTCTCTTCGGGTACAATCCCCCGCTTTGCTGCACGCCGCAGGGCATCCCGACAGTTCACTCTATTAAAGGCAGGTCGACGCGACATGTATTCGTCCCATATGGTCATTGAAGGTTTCGATCCACAGCTGGCCAAGGCCATCGCTGATGAGCGCCGCCGCCAGGAAGAGCACATCGAGCTCATCGCCTCGGAGAACTACACCAGCCCGCGCGTGCTCGAGGCCCAGGGTTCGGTGCTGACCAACAAGTACGCCGAGGGCTATCCGGGCAAGCGCTACTACGGCGGCTGCGAGTTCGTGGACATTGCCGAGCAGCTGGCGATCGATCGGGCGAAGCAGCTCTTTGGCGCTGACTACGCCAACGTTCAGCCTCATTCGGGCTCGCAGGCCAATGCCGCGGTGTACATGGCGTTGCTCGCGCCCGGCGACACGATCCTGGGCATGAGCCTCGATCATGGGGGTCACCTGACGCACGGCGCCAAAGTGAATTTCTCCGGCAAGCTGTTCAACGCGGTGCAGTACGGTGTGCGTGCCGACAGCGGACTCATTGACTACGATCAGGTTGCGCAGCTCGCGCGCACGCACAAACCCAAGATGATTGTTGCCGGCTTCTCGGCCTACTCGCGCGTGCTCGATTTCCCGCGCTTCCGCGCGATTGCCGATGAGGTCGGGGCACTCCTTTTTGTCGACATGGCGCACGTGGCCGGTCTGGTGGCGGCGGGCCTGTATCCGAATCCGGTGCCGATCGCCGATGTCGTCACAACCACGACACACAAGACGCTGCGTGGCCCGCGCGGTGGCCTGATTCTGGCGCACGCCAATGATGCGATCACCAAGAAGCTCAATTCGATGGTATTTCCAGGAACCCAGGGCGGCCCTCTGATGCACGTCATCGCCGCCAAGGCCGTGGCCTTTCTCGAGGCCCTGCAGCCGGAGTTCAAGGGCTACCAGCAGCAGGTCATCAAGAATGCCCAGGCCATGTGCAAGATGCTGAACGAGCGTGGCTTTCGCATCATTTCCGGCGGCACCGACAATCACCTGTTCCTGATGCACCTGGGCGAGCAGGGCATGACCGGCAAGGATGCCGATGCCGCGCTCGGTCATGCCAACATTACAGTCAACAAGAACGCGGTTCCCAATGATCCGCGGCCGCCGATGATTGCCAGCGGCCTTCGAATCGGCACGCCAGCCTCGACGACCCGCGGCTTCAAAGAGGGCGAGATGTCGCAGGTCGCCAGTTGGATCGCAGATGTCATCGATGCCGGCGGCGCTGAGCCGGTCGTGCAGCGCGTGCGCACGCAGGTCATCGAACTGTGCAATCGCTTCCCGGTCTACGTGTCGTAGGCTGATGCTCGGCGTCGGACCAGGGCCATGCACTGCCCATTTTGCGATCATGACGAGACCAAGGTCACCGATTCGCGCCTGACGGCCGACGGGCGCCAGATCCGACGCCGTCGCGAATGCCTCAAGTGCGCGGAGCGCTTCACGACCTTCGAGAGTGCCGAGTTGCTGATGCCGCGCGTGATCAAACGTGACGGCAACCGCGAGCCTTTCGATGAGCGCAAGCTCAGCGCCGGGCTGATACGCGCGCTCGAGAAACGCCCGGTGAGTAGCGCGGCCATTGATGAAGCGGTTGGCCGCGTATGCCACAAGCTGCTGGTGCTCGGGGAGCGTGAGGTGCCCTCGCGCCAGATCGGCGAGCTGGTGATGGAGGAGCTGCGTCACCTCGATGAGGTCGGCTATGTGCGCTTCGCCTCCGTGTACCGCAGTTTCCAGGATGTCGAGGCGTTTCGGGAAACCATTGATCACCTGCGGCATCACCGACGGCGGCGCGATAAGGGTGTCGACCAGCTGCCGCTGCTGCCCGGAGAAGGCACGACGGAGAAGGACAAGAAGTGAGTGAGTTTAGCGCCGCCGAGCACGAGTACATGCGCCGCGCATTGGCGCTCGCCGCGCGCGGCCTCAACACTACGGATCCAAATCCGCGGGTCGGCTGTGTGCTGGTGCGCGATGGCGGCATCATCGCTGAGGGCTGGCACGAACGCGCCGGTGAGGCGCATGCGGAAGTTTTCGCATTGCGCGCCGCAGGGGCGGCCGCATCTGGCGCAACTGCCTATGTGACCTTGGAGCCGTGCGCACACACCGGACGCACGCCACCGTGCACCGATGCGCTGATAGCCGCCGGCGTACACCGCGTCGTGTACGCGATCGCTGATCCGAACCCGCGCATGCGTGGCGGTGCCGAAGTGCTCGGCGAGGCGGGCATCCAGAGCGCCTGCGGCCTCATGGCCGCCGAGGCCCGCGCGCTCAACCCCGGATTCTTCAAGCGCTTCGAAACCGGCTTGCCATGGGTGCGTGTGAAGCTTGCAGCAAGCCTGGATGGTCGCACGGCGCTCGCCAGCGGCGAGAGCCGCTGGATCACCGGGAAGCAGGCGCGGGCGGATGCACAGCACTACCGCGCCCGCAGCGCCGTAGTGCTGAGCGGCAGCGGCACGATCCTGGCCGATGACCCGAAGCTCAATGTCCGCGTCGACGGCACGACGCGCCAGCCGCTGCGCGTCGTGCTCGACACTGGGCTGCGCACCTCGCCTGAAGCGCGCGTCTATATACGTGATGGCGAGGCACTGATCTTTACGGCGTCGGACTCCGAGGCGGCGCGTACGGCATTCGAGGCGCAGGGCGTACACGTGCAACGCGTGCCGCGCGATCCGAGCGGTGGCCTGAGCCTGCGGGCGGTGCTCGAATCCCTCGGCGCAGCCGGCTGCAACGAAGTGTGGGTCGAGGCAGGCGCGCGTCTGGCTGGGGCTTTCCTGCAGGCGGGACTTGTCGATGAACTGGTGTTGTACCTCGCGCCCTGCCTGCTCGGCGCGGATGCTCGTCCGCTGGCCGAGATCGCGCCGCTGGCCACACTCGATCAACGCTTGACGCTCAACTTCAGCGAAGTCACGATGATCGGCAGCGACCTGCGTATCACCGCGCGCCCGGTCGCGGGGTAGAGGCGCCAAGTGTTTACCGGGATCATCCAGGATATCGGCCGGGTCTCAAGTA
>JBEKOK010000304.1:0-4451 GCA_049521875.1 Steroidobacteraceae bacterium | reverse complement strand
CGCTGTGTAAGAGGTGTGTCGGCATGACAGCTACAATGTTGGCACTCACCAGTTGGCGAACTTCTGTTTGCGTAGTCCTGGGTGTTCTTGGCGTATTGATACCAGCCTTTTCGCAAGGTGCCTCAGACACGCAGCAGGAATATGAGACCGTCTTGCACGCCAAGCCGGATGTCGCGCATGGTGAGGTGCTCTTTGCAACCTGCGCCGCCTGCCATGGCAGGTACGGTGCCGGCGACAGCAACGTGCCCCTGATTGCCGGGCAGCATTTTCGCATTCTCGTGCGAGAACTAGTCGACTATAGACACAATAAGCGCTGGGACCCACGCATGGAGAGCTTGGCCAAGGGACACCAGCTGAGTAATACACAGGATCTCGCCGACGTAGCAACTTATATCAGCGGTCTAGCACCGCAGCAAAGCGCGGACGTGGGCGATGGTGCGTTAGTTGAGCACGGTTCCGGGGTCTACGCGCGTCTGTGCGTCTCGTGCCACGGACCCCTGGCGCAGGGCAGCGATCGGGGGCAAATTCCGAAACTGGCGGGACAACGCTACGGATACCTGCTGCGCCAAATGCATGATGCGGTGGAGAGTCGGCGACCAAACTTTAGCCCAGAACACATCCGCTTGCTACAGCGCTTCGACAGGGATGATTTTGTCGGAGTCTCAGACTATCTCTCGCGCCTCAGCCCGTAAATGCGCAGGCAAGTTCAAAGGCAGATGGGCCACTGCGAACCGCGTGTCCGCGGAGCCAATCCAGGTCGACCCAATGGATGATTTGCAACAACCGCATGCTCAAGGATCCTCGATGGAACATCCGAATTTTAATTCCGCCGATATACGTAGCTTTGAGAAGATTCTGCGCGAGGAGCAGCGGGCACTACGCTTGACGCTGAGCGAAGTCCCCCTTGCTCTCACGGAAGACGCGGCTACTGGGAAGTCGAACATGATCCAGGCGGCGGCAGGGGATCGCCAGACATTCAGCGAACACCATGATATTGACGCAGATGGCGTAATGCGGCTGCATCGGGAACTCGTGGATATCGATATGGCTTTGCGACGCATTGCGGCGGGTACGTACGGAAGCTGCGCGCAGTGTGGTGCGCCCATAGCGCGAGATCGCCTGTACCAGCACCCCAGTACAGTCTACTGCGGACCCGAATGTCAGTCGCAGGTCCGCCGGAGTGCATTCCAATGGTGACGTGCGGTTGGTTCACGTAGCCAATTAAATCGATGAGTTCACATCTTAGTGTCGAATGCGTTGGTGGGGCGAAGCGCCTGAGCGATCCTGCCGGCGCTCCTCAGTGTGTTTGCCGAAGCCGCTGGGCGAGAGGAGCGCCGATCTAGCTTCTAGAAATGGCTCGGGGCGATAGCCGATGGCAGAGGTGGGCGTGCATGTAGGTTTCTTTGCGAACCAATTACATGACGCTGTGCCAATGCGGCATCCACGGATGCGCCTTCGTTGCCCGCCGGAGCATTATTGCGCCGCCGGCTTCCCGAAGCGCAGTGACCCATTGTTCCAATTGCAAGAGCAGCTTCATCTATGACCGAAATTCACGCGCTGCTGACCCTAATGGTTGAAAAGGGAGCTTCCGACCTTTTTCTTACACATGATGCCGCGCCCCATATCAAGATTGAAGGCATTACCCATCCCGTCAACGCGCCGATATTTAAGCGTGGCGAGGTGCGTCAGCTGGCCCACTCGATCATGACTGAACGCCAAGCGACCGCGTTTGAGGAAACGATGGAAGCGAATCTGTCGCTTGCTGTAGACGGTGTCGGGCGCTTTCGGGTCAATGTCTTCTACCAGCGTGGCGAAGTCGCAGTGGTCGCAAGACTGATAAAATCAGTCATACCCACCATTGAACAGCTGGGGCTGCCTAGCTGCTGCGCTGAACTGGCCATGCTGAAGCGGGGTCTGGTGCTGGTCGTGGGAGCCGCAGGGTCCGGAAAGAGCACCACACTGGCGGCAATGATCGGCCACAGATCAGCCCAAGCCGATGGTCACATACTCACGGTTGAGGATCCGATTGAATTTCTGTTCCCGCACCGGCGGTCGCTCGTGGATCAGCGTGAGGTCACCATTGATACGCGGTCCTTTGGCGAGGCGCTTCGCAACGCGATGCGCGCTGCGCCCGATGTGATCATGATCGGTGAGATCCGCGATCAGGAGACCGCACAGCACGCCATCGCGTATGCGGAGACGGGGCATTTGTGCCTCTCGACCATGCATGCCAACAACGCTAATCAGGCGATCGATCGGATTATCAATTTCTTCCCGGAACCGGCCCACAAACAGCTCCTGCTGGACTTGTCGCTCAATCTGAAGGGTGTGATCTCCCAGCGGCTCGTTCCAACTCCGGATGGAAAGCTGGCACTCGCGACCGAGGTACTGCAACAAGCCCCCTACATTTCCGATCTCATCCAAAAGGGGCGGATCAATGAGATTCGTGATGCTATGAGCAAAGGCGAGGATGACGGCATGCAGACGTTCGACCAGTCGCTATTTGATCTCTATAAATCCGCACGGATCAGCCTGGCAGAGGCGCTACGTAACGCGGACTCCCACACCGATTTAGCCCTGCGCGCGAGACTTACAGAGGAACATCCGGCCTCGGGCGTGCCACTGACAGTTAATGAGGGGCAGGGCTCGCCGCACTCGCGAAAGTAGGCATAGGGTGTCTGCCGACCAGCTCGCTTTAAGTCATGATAATATTATCTTATCGTGATAATAGTGTTATAAGACGTGAAAGATCAGCACGTTAAATGTGTCTTTATCACATACTACTCAACCAAGCCCGCCTGCGAATTGATTGGGCACCGCAGGACGTTTCCCCGCTGATCAATGCGGCCATGCCTGCAAACCAGCAGCAATTTAATGAGTGCACCGCGTTCTCGTTTCGGGGTCGCGCGTCGGCTGGCGATGGGAACTAGCGGGCGGCTACTCGAACTTGCGACTCGCATCTCCCAGTCTTTGCTGGCGCCGATGTCACGGCGACCTTTCGGAATCCAATTGTCCCTCGCCCGCAAAATTCTCTTTTTACGGTCCGAAGCCGATCCATACGATGACCCCATGTGCGGTTGATGGTCTCGTGGATGTCAGCCAGGGGGCACCGCCAGCGATCAGGGTTCGCATTTCGTCAAGAGAGGTGTGACGCAGAGGTTTGCCGGTAACGCCCGCTGCAGGACTTGTGAGCTTCGCAGGCCACAGCATGCCGCTCTTGGGTGCACTTTTCCGCTAGTCGCCGGCCTGGGGTCGCCCTATGTCAAGGTTAGGCACTTATGCTTATTTTCCGCGCGCCAGTAACGCAGATATCGTAACCACTGGGTCCCGGGAAAGGATCCCTGAATGGCTCTGCACTCTTATGACTACACGGAAAACTCGCATGACTAATATTGTGAATGAACGCCGCCGCCGGTTTTTGAGGAATCTCGCACTGGGAGCGGCCTTGCTGCCTGTGGCGGCATTGCCTTTGAGCGCCTTTAGCGCTGAGCTGCCATTGGTGAGCGCGGACGACCCCACCGCAAAGGCCCTTAAATATGTGCCCGACGCCACCAAGGCAACAGGAGCCAAGCCCGGCAGCGCATGCCGCACTTGCAAGTTCTATCAGGGCGCGACCGGATCCGCCCAAGGTGGGTGCCTGCTGTTCCCCGGAAAGGCAGTTAAGGCGACTGGCTGGTGCGCATCCTGGACGGCCAAGAGCTGATTACGCCTGTGCAGAGCCGGCGGATCAGAACGCTCCAAGGGTGCTTGATATAGGCAGAGCGCGGCACGGGATCCCCATAGATGAGCGGCGAGTCCCGCTCGCCCGGCCCATTTTGGCGGGACATTAAGGAGCGGTCGGACGATGGGACAACTGGTTCTCGCAGCGAAAGTAACGCACGTACCCTCCACCTTCATCTCCGAAATGCCAGGACCGCTGCGCGGCATCAGAGATCCGGCAATTCAGGGCCTTCAAGAGATCGGGACGCGCATACGCTCTGCTGCAGCCGACACCGTCATCGTGCTTGACACCCACTGGCTGGTAAACGCTGGCTACCACCTGAATTGCTGCGATCAATTCGAAGGCACATTTACCAGCAACGAGTTTCCGCATTTCATCAAGGACCTGCCCTACGCGTATGAGGGCAACCCTACGCTGGGAGATGCCATCGCCGACATTGCGACGAAACGCGGCGTGCGGACGCGCGCACATCATGTGAAATCGCTCGATGTCGAGTATGGAACGCTGGTGCCGCTGCATTTCATGCGCATGCCTTCGTCCCTGAAGATCATTTCGGTCGCGGGGTGGTGCGCGTTCGCAAGCCACGCGGAAAGTCGGGTGGTGGGAGAGGCCATTGCAGAGGCTATCAGCAATTCCGACAGCAGGGTCGCTTTGCTCGCCAGTGGCTCGCTCTCACATCGGATTCACGACAATGCACTGGTCGAGCAAGGCACGCTGACGATCAGCGATG
>JBEKOK010000303.1:0-4484 GCA_049521875.1 Steroidobacteraceae bacterium | reverse complement strand
CAAGTGGTTCGGTGAGGGCTCCGCGAAGACTCACGCGGTGAAGGATGTCACCTTTGAGGCCAATTTTGGCGAGATGCTCTATGTAGTGGGGCCGTCGGGCAGCGGCAAGACCACGATGCTCAGTATCATTTCGGGGATTCTCCGGCCTGAGTCGGGCTCCGTGAGCATCGAGGATGCAGATATCTGGAGTATGTCGAGCGATGCACTCGCGGATTTCCGTCTGCACAAAATCGGCTTCGTATTCCAGGATTACCATCTCTTTCCACGGCTCACGACGGCAGAAAATGTCGCCATCCCGCTGATTCTTCAAAAACATGACTGGGATGAATCCTTACAGGAAGCCGAGAAAAACCTGGAAGTGGTCGGCCTTAAGAGCCGGGCGCAGATAGTGCCGGTGAAGTTAAGCGGCGGTGAGCAGCAGCGCGTTGCGATAGCCCGCGCCATCATCAGCCGGCCGGACATCCTTATTCTCGATGAGCCAACCGCCTCACTGGATGGCGATACCGGCCGGAATGTCGTGAGGTTCGTTCGTGAGCACATTCTCACCGAGCAACGCTGCATCGTTATCGTGACGCATGACAGTCGAATCTATGAGTTTGCCGATCGCATTTTGCGAATGGAAGACGGGAAAATTGCTGGCGTTGAGAGGAGTCAATTGGATGCGCAATAAGGTCATCTTCTGGGTTGCTGGAGCCGGGTTACTGCTAGGACTCGTGAGCGCCTTTATTTTCAGCCAGCAGCCCAAGGCACAGCGGCCATTGTTTACGCCCGCCGCCAGTCCCTATGCGCATGGCATCTACTCCGATGGCATGATCGAGAGCGACCAGGCGCAGGGCGAGAATATTAATATTTACCCGGAGGTGTCCGGGCCTATTACGCAGATTCTGGTTACCGAGGGCCAGGCTGTACATAAGGGCGATGCGTTATTGAAAATTGATGACTCGGTACAGCAAGCAACCACCGAGCAGCAGCGGGCACAGGCCGAGGCTGCGGCAGCCCTGCTCAGCGAATTGAAGGCGGAGCCGCGCAGCGAGAACCTGGCCGTATCTACGGCTCAAGTCGAGAACGCCAGGGCAACCTTAAAAAACGCCGCGGATCAGCTGGAAAAGGAACAGCGTTCTTACGACATGGACGCAAGGTCGATCAGCGTGGACGCGCTGGATAATGCCAAGAATGCCGAGCGCATTGCGGCCACCAATCTTGAGGTCATCCAGAAGCAGTTCGAGCTGACCAAAGCGGGGGCGTGGACCTACGATATTCAAAATGAGGAGCGGACGCACACGGCGTTATGGAAGTCCTACCTCTCGTCCGCAGCGCTGCTCGCCAAATACACGGTCCGTGCACCAACGGATGGTGTCGTGCTGGCCCTGCATTCCAGCCAAGGCAGTTATGTCTCCTCACAGGGCGCGTATGACACGTATACAGAGGGCTTCAGTCCGCTGGTTGTGATGGGCATGCCTCAGGAGCATCTGCAGGTGCGAGCCTATATCGATGAGATCCTGGTGCATGAGTTGCCGGATTCTTCAAAGATGAAGGCGGTGATGTTCTTACGGGGCACAAGCGATCATGTACCACTGACGTTCGTACGGGTCCAGCCTTACATCTCCCCGAAAATTGAACTGTCGAATGAGCGCGAGGAGCGTGTGGATCTTCGCGTTTTACCCGTCATTTTCAGATTCGATCGCCCCAAAAACCTCAACCTGTACCCGGGCCAGCTGGTAGATGTGTATGTTGAAGCCAAGTAACCATCGCGTGCCACGGAGGTTCTTGGCGGCCCTGCCGGTTGCAGGCCTGCTTGCCAGCTGCGCTGTCGGGCCGAACTTTGTGCGGCCGCCGGCACCAGGGCTGACGCATTACAGCCATGGCGCCGATCCCACCGGCACGGTCATCGCGGGCGGTACGGCGCAGCACGTCACGGCCGGAGCGAGCGTCGCGACGGATTGGTGGCATCTTTTCAAGTCCCCGGACCTCGATGACACGATTTCCGAGGTGCTTGCGAATAATCCGGGGCTGGATGCGGCCGAAGCGAGTCTGCGACAGAGCGAGGACAACCTGCGCAGCGGCTACGGTATCTTCTATCCGCAGATTGGCATCGGCGGCGGCGCATCAAGACAGCTCTATTCAGCTGTCAAGGTCGGCCAGAGCGCACAGTCCAGCCTTTTCAATCTCTTCACGCTCTCCGCCTCGGCAAGCTACGCCTTGGATATCTTTGGCGGTGAGCGCCGCGCACTTGAGGCCCTCGGCGCGCAGGTGGACATCCAGCGCGCAACGGAGCGGGCAACCTACGTTACGCTGGTCGCAAATGTGGTCAACACCGTTGTGGCGGCGGGCGCCTACCGGGCAGAGATCGATGCCACCAAAGATCTCATTGATCTCCAACGCCAGCAGCTTGAGCTCACGCAGGTTCAGGCTCAGGCAGGCACGGTGCCTTATTCCACGGTTCTGAGTGTTCAGAGCCAGCTCTCGTCCTATGAAGCGCAGCTTCCTCAGCTCGAGCAGAGGCTGGTGCAGTGTAATGACCTGCTCGCAAGCCTCGCGGGGCGCGCGCCCGCACGCTGGAGTCCGCGGCGGTTCGATCTAGCCGAGCTAAATCTGCCCGAGGTCCTTCCGTTGACTTTGCCTTCGGATCTGGTGCGTCAGCGGCCGGATATCCTTGCTGCGGAGGCGACTGCGCACGCGGCCAGTGCCTCGATAGGTGTCGCGACGGCCGCGCTGCTGCCAGCGGTTACGCTCAGTGGTAGCTACAGCGCCAGCGGCACGACGACTGGTTCGTTGTTCGCGAGCAGCGGCCGGGCCTGGAATGCAGCTGGGGGTATTGTAGCGCCCGTATTCGAAGGCGGTACGCTGTGGTTCAAGCGCAAGGCGGCCATCGATAGCTACGAGCAGGCGATGGCGTTATATCAGCAGACCGTTCTCGCTGCCTTCGCCCAGGTGGCGGACGTCCTGTCTGCACTGGAACACGATGCGTTGAGCTTAAGGGCGCAGGAGGAAGCGCTGCAGGCCGCCAAGACGGCTCTTCGTCTGGTGCAAGTGAACTATGAAGCCGGGCTAAGTACCTATCTTGATGTCATGGCCGCGGACGCGCAGTACCACCAGGCGAGCATCAACGAATTACAGGCGGTGGCAGTGCGCTACCAGGACACCGTCGCGCTCTACGTGGCGCTCGGGGGTGGCTGGTGGATAACTTCAGGAGTTCCCCATGATTAAGACCGTGTTTGTTCCGGCAAGTGGCTCTGATACCGACGCCAACGTGTTTGCGACGGCTCTGGCAATCGCGCGGCCGACGGCGGCCCATCTGAGCTTCTTTCACTTGCGTCTGCCGGCGACCGAGGCTGCAATGTATGCGCCGCACGCCGATTTTTGCAGTGGTCCTGCGATCAAGGATGCGCTCGGCTATCTGCAGAGCCGGGAAGACACATTGGCCAGCGACGCGGTCGCTCGATACCAGAGATTCTGTCGTGAGAATGAGCTAAAGGGGCCAGGCGCAGCTGCAGGCGTGTCGGTCAGCTGGCTGGAGGAATCTCATGACGTACTCGGCCGTCTGATGTTTCATGCCCGTCATTCTGACGTGGTTGTGCTAGGACGTGCCCGCCATCGGGATTTCATGCCGAGCGGGATTATCGAGTCGCTATTGGTCGGGTGCGGTCGGCCCGTTGTAATTGCTCCAGATGCTCCAGCGCCGGACACGATTCGCACGATAGTGGTTGGTTGGAAGGAAGCACCACAAGCTGCTCGCGCCTTGTCCGCGGCATTGCCGCTGCTCCTGGAGGCACAACGAGTAATTCTTCTGGGTATTGAAGAACCGGGAGCAAGCGCACAGGAGGCACTGGAAGATCTGGCATTGGCGCTTGTTTGGCATGGGATATCGGCGGAAGTCCTCTTGAAGCCAAATGCGACCGAGCCGGTAACCACGCAGCTGCCGCGCACGGCGGCGGAGTTGGGGGCTGATTTGCTGGTTGTGGGGGGCTTTGGGCACAGTCAACTCAGAGAGAATCTGCTTGGTGGGGTGACCCGAACCCTAATCAACGGCTGTTCGGTGCCAGTGTTCATGATGCATTAAGGTCCCAGAGCCGCGTTGCCGCCTTAATCGATGCGCGGCAAGTCTTACTCACGGCAATCGGTTGCCACTCGCCGACGCAGTGCTCAAGTGAATCGACGTGCGCCGCGCTCGGCCGGCCAAGACCGCGCCGACCAGTTGATGGTCATTGGCGACGGGGCCTCCGAATCTGGCTTCAAGCCGTGGCCTATTCAATCCGAACTGGGTACTTCGTAGGCGTTCGTGCCGGCGATGCGATCCGTGCTCGTCAGTCAAGTCCGCATGCTCTGTGCAGTGGACAAGCGCACCCGAATCGCAGCCTTAGACGGCGCCTCGCCGGGCCCGCGCATAGAGGGCCACGATTGCGCAACTGGCCAGGCGAGCACGCACGCTGTCGGCTCGGCTGGTCAGAATGATGGGAACCTTCGCTCCCAGCACAATGCCGGCA
>JBEKOK010000302.1:0-4501 GCA_049521875.1 Steroidobacteraceae bacterium | reverse complement strand
ATTCGATCGCCGCGCTGTTCATGAGCGAGACCGCGCGCAACCTGGTGCGCATGTTCCTGCTGCAGGATCGCCTCAAGGCGCTGGCCAGCGGTTCCCAGGCCAAGATTGCGCGCGTGCACGTGATCGGTGCCGGCGTCATGGGTGGCGACATCGCCGCCTGGTGCGCACTGCGCGGCCTCGAGGTGACCCTGCAGGATCGGGAACTCAAGTACATCGAGCCGGCCCTGAAGCGCGCCGCGACGCTGTTTGAGAAGCGCATCAAGGATCCGGTCGAGCGGCGCGCCGCATCCGAGCGGCTGCGCGCCGATGTCGAGGGCAACGGCATCCCGAGCGCCGATGTGGTCATCGAGGCAATCTTCGAGGACCTGGAGGCCAAGCGGGCGCTGTTTGCCGCGACCGAGCCGCGCATGCGTGCCGATGCGGTGCTGGCCAGCAACACCTCGAGCCTCACGCTCGAGTCGCTGGCGCCCCACCTGCAGGATCCGGCACGGCTGGTCGGGCTGCATTTCTTCAATCCGGTGGCGCAGATGCCGCTGGTCGAGATCATCCATGCCGCGAACACGCGTCCCGAGCCGCTCGGGGCCGCGATGGCCTTTACCCGGCGCATCGACAAGCTGCCGGTGCCGTGCAAGAGCGGCCCGGGCTTCCTCGTCAATCGCGTGCTGTTCCCCTACCTGCACGAGGCGCTCTATGCCGCGGGCGAAGGCATTGATCTTGGGCTGATCGACAAGGTCGCGGTCGACTTTGGCATGCCGATGGGTCCGATCGAGCTCTCCGATGTCGTCGGCCTCGATGTGATGCTGCATGTCGGCGAGATCGTAAATCGCGAGCTCGGTCGCGCGGCCCCGCCCTATGTGGAGCGGATGCGCGCGCTGGTCGGGGAGCGCAAGCTCGGCCGCAAGAGCGGTCAGGGCTTCTATGTCTGGCACGAGGGCAAGCCGGTCCGTGCGCCGGTCACCGGCACTGCGCCCGAGGATCTTGCCGACCGGCTGATCCTGGCACTGGTCAACGAATGCGTGGCGTGCCTGCGCGAGGGTGTCGTGACCGATGCCGACCTGCTCGATGCCGGGGTGGTCTTCGGCACCGGATTTGCCCCGTTTCGCGGCGGCCCGTTGCAGTACGCACGCTATCGCGGACTCGCTGCGGTCCGTGAGCGGCTCGCCGATCTTGAGCGACGCCATGGCGCGCGCTTCGCTCCGGATGCTGGTTGGCAGGGCTCCGAGTCACTGCTGGCCGGGGAACTGGCCAGCGCCGGGCCGGCCAAATAGTCGAGCGCGTCGCAATTTTTCCAGCGCACTGTGGCGCCGCCACAAACCTGCCGCCCGGTGCGCGGTGGCGGCGGAACCCTGTGCTAACATGCTGGAACTTAAGGCATCTCTTCAGTACGGGGTTCTTACCCCAGACCTCTAATCCGATGACGGGCAGGATCGCAAGGGCATGAGTGAAGGTCGACCGGCTGATGTCGCGCTGCTGCGCAAGTTCTCGCCACTGGACGGCATGAAGAACGACAATCTGACCGCCCTTGCCCGCAAGGTGGCGGTCTCCGAGCTGCCGGCCGGCCGCACACTGTTCAAGGAAGGCGATACCGGCAAGCGCACGATCTGGCTGGTCTCAGGGATGCTGGAGCTGCGCGAGCGCGATCGCACCGTGGCGATGATCCGTGGCGGCACGCCCGAGGCGCGCAATCCGATCTCCCAGAGTCTGCCGCGCCTGCACACGGCGCGCGCCGTGGACCCAATCGAATATCTGGCGATCGACAGCGATCTGCTGGACATGATGATCACCTGGGACCAGACCGGCACCTACGAGGTCGCTGAACTGCAGGCCCAGTTTGGCAACACCGGTGGCGATGACTGGATGACCACCCTCCTCCAGACCAAAGCCTTTCATCGCATTCCGCCGGCGAACATCCAGGCGATCTTCATGCGCATGCAGCGCGTGGCCTGTCGCGCCGGCGAGATCGTTATCCAGCAGGGTGCCGAGGGCGATTACTTCTACGCAATCGTCAGCGGCAAGTGCATCGTGACGCGCGAGACGCCGCTGAACCGCGAGGGCATCCGCCTGGCCGAGCTCTCGATCGGCGATACCTTCGGCGAGGAAGCACTGATCAGCGAAGCCAAGCGCAATGCCACGGTCGCGATGGCAACCGATGGCGTACTGATGCGATTGAACAAGCAGGATTTTCGCGAGCTGATGAACGAGCCGCTGCAGCAGTGGGTCACGTACGAGGAAGCGCGCGAGACCATTGCCAAGGGCGGCCGCTGGCTCGATGTGCGCCTGCCCTCCGAGTTCCAGAACCTGGCCCTCGAGGGCGCGGTGAATATTCCGCTCTACTTCATCCGCCTGAAGCTCACGGCACTCGATCGCAACGTGCCGTATGTTCTCTACTGCGATACCGGACGTCGCAGTTCAGCGGCCGCCTTCATCATGCTTGAGCGTGGCTTTGACGCCTTCGTGCTGCGTGGCGGCCTCTCGAGTGCCGAACCGCAGCTGCGACGCCCGGGCTGAAGCGCCCCGCGCAGCCAGCACCGGGCCTGTAGATCGCGACCCGGATTCTGATGGACGAGACCCCTCGCTACTGGTTCGGCGCCAAAATTGGCCTGGGCTACCGGCCGCCGCTGAACTGGCGCGGCTGGGCGGCTTACGCCGCGTGGATGATCATCTGGCTTGCCGCGACGCCATTCATGAAATCGCTAAACCACCCGTTCGAGAGTCTGGGGTTTTTCTTCGGCTGGCTGGCGGTGCTGTTCGCGGTGGTGAAATGGAAAGCCGAGCCTTGAAGCTGACATCGCAACGAATGGAACGTCGCCGGCGAAATGACCGCCACTAGAACGGAGAGCGACATTTCCTGCGCCCGGGTCCAGATCGAAAAGAGAATGTTGTCACCTGCGCGACTGGCAGGTGGGCACAACTACATTGTGTGCGTGGGCTTGTCGCCGGTGAGCGCACCGGCCAGATAATTCTCGATCTTGTGGCGCGTCTGCCCGCGATCCTGCTCGCTGAACTGCACGCCGATGCCGGCAGTGCGCTTACCCTGCGCGCCCTTCGGAGTCACCCAGATGACGCGACCGGCAACGGGGAGCTTCTCATCCTCGCCCATCAGGTTCAGCAGCATGAACACTTCATCGCCGATGCGATAATTGCTGTTGGTCGGAATGAACAGCCCGCCATTGACGACGAAGGGCATGTACGCGAGATACAGCGCACTCTTGTCCTTGATCGTGAGCGTCAGCAGCCCGGGCTTGTTGGCCCCGGCGCGGACTGTGGATTCTTTGGCCATTCAGCTTCCTAAACTCAATTGTGCCTACACCCGACCGACCTCAAGCCCCGCCTGCGCGCGGCAGCTGCCAGAGCAGCTGCTCGAGGTTCAGGGCCCTGTTGACCGAACCGGACATCAGGCGCCCGAATTCATGCAGTGCGTCGGTGATCCGGAGCAGGCTGCGTATATTCAAGGCCGAACCGGCTGCTGGCAAGTAGGGGGTATTCCGCAGTTCTGTAAAGTCCCCGTGTACTCCGATCTCAGCATAGGTGCGCCGTGTGACCCAGTTCTCAACGCAGGCGAGCCTGAGATCCAGATCCTCGCGCACCCAGCGCTCCGCAGTCCCCGGTATATCCAGTGTTCCGGCGAGCGCCTCATCGAGCGCCGCAAAGGTCTCGAGTCGCAGCCGCTCAAGTTTGGCAGGATCTGCATGCAGTGCCCGCAGCGGCGCGTTGCCGAGCACCTCGAGCACGATATCCCAACGGCCCGCGCCGCGCTCGGCTGTCAGCCACTTCAGTGTTGCAGCGCGCGCGGGCACCCTGACCCGCAATCGCTGGCAACGGCTGAGGACCGTCGCGGGCAGGCGCGACGGTGCGTCGGTCACCAGAATCAGCGTCACGCCGGGCCGCGGCTCCTCCAGTGTCTTGAGCAGCGCGTTGGCGGAATTGGCATTCATCGCTTCAGCCGGTTCGATCAGCGCCACACTGGCGCCCTGCCCGTGACTGGTCAGCGTCAGGCGCTCGGAGAGCTCCCGGATCTGATCGACGCCGATGCGCTTGGCCTCTTCGAGCAGTCCGATGCGTACAAAATCCGGATGCTCACCGGCTTCGACCCGCCGGCACTCGCGACACACACCGCAGGGCGGCTCGGCGGCCGTGCACAGGGCCGCCTGTGCGGCGCGCAACGCGAGCCATTGTCCACCGCCACCCGGCGCATCGTGAATCAACAGCGCCGAGGGAAAGCGCCCACGCAAACGTGCCTGGCGCAAAGCCTCGATTTGCGGCGCGAGCCAGAACAGATCGGGTGTGGGGGCCGGAGGGTTCACAGATCCTCGAGCGCCGCGAGCGCCGCGGCGAGCACCTGATCGCGCGCGGCGCTGGCATCGATCAGCCGTATCCGTACCGGCTCGCGCGCCGCACGCTCCCGGTAGGTCTCGCGCACGCGCTCGAAGAAGGCCTGGGTCTCGGCTTCGAAGCGATCCACCGCTCCGCCACGGCTGCGCGCACGCTTCAGCCCGGTCTC
>JBEKOK010000301.1:0-4513 GCA_049521875.1 Steroidobacteraceae bacterium | reverse complement strand
ATAGTAGGCTACCGAAGTTGTGGAAGAGCCTATAGCCGGCGGGTTCACCGAGGCAAGACCTCGGATCACGATGGCGCTGGCCGGGCTATCCGATGGGACAACCGTTTGCGAGTCGGTCTCACCGCCGTTCTGTCCATTGACGTAAACGGTCACGCCCGGCACATCCTCTAGAATCTGCTGCGCCGAGTAGCGACCCTCACTCTGCAGCTCCTCTCCGCTCAACGCCGTCACTGAGATTGCGGTTCTTTGCAGATCCACCGAACGATGCTCGGCAGTAACGATGACCTCTTCGAGGGCGCCGCTGGTATCGCTTGCCGCAGGGTTGACCTGCGCTGCGCCGGCAGATTGGGCTTCTGCGCGATGCACAACAGCCCAACTCAGGCAGATCGCCCCCACCGCGAGCAGCTTATGGCTCATTTGATTTCTCATTGTTGCTCCTTGAAACAAAATTGTTCCCAGCATGCGCAAGGCCACACGGGTGATTCTTCTCTAGGGTGCTGCGTCGCTGGACGTTGGCCGGGCCGTTCATAGCTCGGTAACCAGCTGTCCGATCAACGCGCCGCTCAACGTGGCCACGCAGGGACAAGTCGTAAACCCCCAATTACCCATGACGTTCTTTTCGTGTGATAAAACTAGCACGCGCTCCCGGCGCGCAAGCGGACGTTCACATCATGCAGGTGCAGTTCATGACTACGGAGTTCCCTCATCAGGTCTAGGAGTGCAACCTAGCGACACCAATATTGGGGGTGAGCCATGAGTCAACGGATTCGTCTCGGTGCAATGCTGTGCGTTATGGCCTTTGTAACAGCCGCTGTTGCACAGGCGCCACCGCCAGAGGTCAAGCCCGCCCGGGGACCCAGCGCCAGTCTTGCACTTGAAGGTGCGCAGGCAGCGATCGCGGCCTGTGCCGCGCAGGGCTACCTAGTGGCGGTCACCGTTATCGACTCGGCTGGGGAACTGAAGGTGGTTATTGCAGCCGACGGTGTCCCGCCCGGACACGCCGTGCCGCACAGTGCCCTCAAGGCGCAGACAGCCCTTGCCTACAGGATCTCCTCTGCGCAAGTGCAGGAGCGCACAAAGACCGATGCCGCGTTTGCGGCGGAGATCGAGGCCAACGCGAAGTTACTGGCACGCGCTGGAGGGCAGCCTCTGCTTTCGCACGGTGAAATTATTGGTGCCATTGGTGTGAGTGGCGCGCCGGGCGGCGATAAAGATGATGCGTGCACTTCAGCCGGAGTAGCAAAAATCCGCGAGCGCCTGTAGGGGTGACTGCAGTAAGCGGCGACGCCAAGCACATTGCCGATCCACTTCTGCCAAACGAGGATCCCTTCATGAGCCGCCCCATCCGCATTTCTCGCCGCCTCGCAATCGCAGGGGTGCTCGGCGTTGGCGCCACCGGCTACAGCGCGGTGTGGTCAGCGACTCCATCCAAAGTAGCGATTCCACCCACGCCGTCCTGCAGGGATGACCATGAGGAAGTGGCCACGCTTCAGAGCGCGGCAGGGCCCTACTTCAAGCCCGACTCTCCGCAGAGAAACGACTTCATCGATTCCGACTCCGAAGGGCATAGGGTCGTGCTGCAGGGGCAAGTGATCAGTCGCGGCTGCCAACCACTGGCAGGCGTCCTGCTCGATCTGTGGCATGCGGATCAGAGGGGCTACTATGATGGCGATGGCTTTCGGTACCGGGGTCATACCTTTACCGACGTACAGGGGCGCTATCAATTCCGAACGATTGAGCCTGCCGTCTATCCCGGCCGCACGCGACATTTTCACTTCCACGTGCAGGCGCCGCACCGCGATATTTTGACGACCCAATTGTTTTTTCCCGGCGAGCCGCGCAACGCAGTCGACCCGCTGTTTCGTCAGGAACTTCTACTGAGCCTCACCGATACCCCTGCCCTGATGAGCGCCCAATTTAATTTCGTGTTGGAGGTCTAGGAATAGGTGTTTCTGCCCAGGCGCGCCACCGCGCGCTGGAGAGTCCTGCTCACCGGCTCGCCCGGCCCTTAGATGGTCCGCGGTTGCCTTACCAAGGCTCCGCGTGCCCCGAGCCAGTCAGCCCCATCCAGCGCTCCAGTTGTTCTACGCGCGAGCGGCTTACCGACACCTGGGCGCCGCTGGTGAGTCGAAGCGAGTAGTCCCCGCCGCCCTGCCGCAAGAGCGCATCGATACGATCGAGCTGGACGATAACTGATCGGTGAACCCGGAAAAACTGCCGTGGATTAAGTCGTGCCTCCAGGCTCTGCATGCGCTCTCTTAAGACGTGGGTCTTGTTGCCCACATGCAACTCTGCATAAACGCCACTCGCGCCGATGTAGTCAATGTCCTTCACTAGAATCATGCGAACCTGCCCACGGGATTCGACCGCAATGCGATCGAGCCACTCGCGTGCCGGCGCCGCCGTACCTGCAGCCGTCTCTTCCAAACCCACCAAATTGAGCGCCTTTCGCAGTCGCTCTCCCAGCTCGCCAGAGTGCCGCAACTCATCCAATCGCTTGACCCGTTTTACGGCTAGCTCGAAGCGCTCGTCATCAAAGGGCTTGAGCAAATAATCGACGGCTGCCAAATCGAAGGCCTTCACCGCATACTGATCGAAGGCGGTCACAAAGATCGTTGGCGGCATGAACTCTGCGCCGATCTCATTGATGACCTGAAAACCATTCATGCCCGGCATCTGCACATCGAGAAACACCAGATCAACATCATGCTTCATCAAGGCGGCCACGGCCACTTTGCCACTCTCCGCGGTCGCTATGACTTCAAACGTCGGGTCCTTAGCCAGCAGGCTGCGAATGTGCTCGCGCGCCGGCAGCTCATCGTCGGCGATAAGTACGCGCATGGCCCGTACTACACTCATGAGGCCACACTCCCGGCGGTGTTCTCAGTGCGAAACGGTAGCTTGATTTCCACCGTTACGCCGCCCTCTCCATTAGGCTCAAGACTCAAGGATTGACGATCGCCATACAGCTGGGCCAATCGGGCGCGCGTATTTCTGAGTCCCAGTCCGGAGCCGGCGGACTCCCCGGCCGGGGTCGCCTCATTACCCGCTTCACCGCGGTCCACTACGCTCAGTACAAGCATTCCGTTGCGCTGACGCGCAGCGATCTCAATGTGGCGGGCTCCCTCGAGCTTCTCAATCCCATGCTTTATGGCATTTTCCACAAGGGGCTGAAGAATGAGATTCGGCACCATCGCCGTGCGCGTAGCAGACTCGATATTTTCCGAGGCGGTCAGCCGGTCTTCAAAGCGCATCTGCATAATCTCAATATAACGCCTCGAAAATTGCAGTTCCCGCTCCAAAGAGACTTCAAGCTGCGCGCTGTCGAGGGTGTCTCGCAACAGGTCGGCGAGCCGGGCGATCATCCGCCGCGCACCCGGAGGGTTGCGCTCAACCAGTGAAGAGACTGTGTTTAACGAATTAAACAGGAAGTGAGGATTCAGCTGCATCTGCAAGGCTCCCAGCCTCGACTCCGCCAGCTGTGAGCGAAGCACAGCCGCCTCCTCGTTGCGCAGCCGGTATCGAACCACATAGTCGTAGGCAAATCCCGCCGCCATGACAATCAGGTAGAACTCAAACTCGTTCAAGAAAAACAATCTCCCGCTCGCGGTGGTCGGTCGTGCTGCCCCGTAAGGTTCGATCACCACGCCAGGCACCGCGTAATACATGGCCTCCTGAAATCGAATGTAGGCCATTAATCGCCCCACCCCAATCGAGATCACGAGTCCAATGGCCATGAGCAGCAGAACGGAACTGAGTCGACCCGGTCGCTCAAGGCTGCAGCGCGCGGTGAGCCAAAAAATAAGTGGGGTCAAGGCTGCCCAGATCGCAGCGTTGCTTGCGGCAACCAGAAACGGCGCCAATAGCGGCAAATGAGGCGCCGTGCTCAACGAGTCATTAAGGACGGAGCTGCTGAAGCTCAGTAATGCGATGACTCCCCAGAACGTCAGGATCATCAGCGCGGCGAGCATTCTGTTTTTTATACCTGAGACCACGCGAACCTTCCCAGCGCAGATCCTAGAATAGGGAGCCGCCGGTTCACTCCGCCGGCCCGTAGGCTAGAGCATACTTATTGGCGCCCCACATACAAGGTTCTTGGCCTTCAGCACCCCATCCAGCACTCGCTGGCACTCGTGCAACTCACATCACCGGGATGCATTTGATGAACGGCAGACTTATAGACCGATACCCGCTCGTGCTTAATGCGCAAGGGGCGAAGGCTACTCGTTGGTTTCCCAGGACGAACGGCCGGATCGCGTCGCCGTCCAGGGCTCGTCGAATACCTTGGACGGTAGTTGAAATCGCATTCGGCAACTCGCGATCGCTACCTCTAGCGTGTCCAGCTGAGTGAGAAGTTGATGGGCGGAATGGTCGCCAACCGTGGGTAAGGCCGAATTAGGAGAAATGCCATAGTCGCGCAGGGCACGGAGCGGGCCCACCGCTGGTTTTACGGTTGGGTGATTGTAGTTGCCGCGATGATCGGGATCGGCTGTAGCTTCTCCGTGCTTGTCAT
>JBEKOK010000300.1:0-6446 GCA_049521875.1 Steroidobacteraceae bacterium | reverse complement strand
TCCAGGCACCACGAAACGGCATCGCCTGGAGGAAAATCTAGGTTCGGTGAATATTGAACTGTCCGCGGCAGACCTGCAGGAAATTAACGCGGCGGCTGCGGGGGTTCAGATTCAGGGCGAACGTCTGCCAGCGTCGATGTTGAAGATGACCGGGCTTTAGTCGGAGCACCGTCGTCATCCGACGGGTAATGAGGACTTACCGACCTAGTTAAGGCACAAAATATTCCTTTTGAATGCATTATTAGTCTTGCATGTTACTTCGCAGCTTGGGATCGGATAGGCGTACACGGGGCGCGTCTTGAGCGGCTGCGCATCGAGCTGCGGCAACGGCGTCGGACCCCTCCCAGGCGCCCGTGGACCCATGCCCATCGGCACGCCGCCGCCATTCGGGCCGCCAGGACCAGGGGCCACCGGCCGTCGCATTCGGTGGCAAACCCGCGGGTCCGATGCCGGGTGTCGCGGCCGCGGGCGGCGGACCCATCATCTGCCGCTCGGACACCTTGGCGCCCGAGAAGATTCTGGCCTCGCACAACACGACACCACAACGCGTGGGAGCTCCGGGCGGACCGCGACCCATACCCGGCGTAGTCGATCGCACGCGGCCGGTGCTTGCCTTCCCGAAGGTTGCTCACTACACGGGCGAAGGCAGCATCGATGATGCTGCGAACTTTGTCGCGGCGGATCCAAGTAACCCGGCACTCGCCCCGCCGGTTTGGTTGGGTGCCAAGTACATGGTGCCGGGTCTTCAGGAGGTCTGCACTCCCGAGGGCGCAACGTGCACTTGCAAGAGGGCGTCCTGAGCGCGATGCTGAAGCTCAGGAGCGCATCATGCATAGGATAATTCTCCCCGCCCTGTTCTCGCTCGCGGGCGTGCAACTCGCGTGGGCGCAATCGCCGCCGCCGGAAGCCCCGCCGCCCGTGCGGCCGCCGAATTCGCAATTGGGGCCGCTTGCTCCGAGCGCTAAGACCGTGAAGTCACCCGAACTGCTGCCCGACGGGCGCATCATTTTCCGTCTCGTCGCCCCGGATGCGCAGAAAGTCACGCTGCACGCCAACTTCCCGAGCGGCTACGAGCCGAGCATCCTGCCGCTGACCAAAGACGAGGATGGGGTCTGGTCGATCACCGTGGGCCCGCTCGCGCCTGCAATCCGCTTCTACAACTTCTACGTCGATGGCGTGGCAGCGCTCGATCCCAGCAATCCCCACACGCGTCGCGACGGCATCAACGTTGCAAATACGCTGATTATTCCGGGGGAGGCTTCGGCACTCGAGTCGGTCAACGATGTGCCACACGGCACCATCGCATTGATCTGGTACCCCTCGCCCTCTCTCAAGCTCACGCGCCGCGCGACTCTCTACCTGCCGCCAGGCTACGAGAGCACCAAAGGGCGCTATCCGGTGCTGTACCTGCTGCACGGTGGCGGCGGGGATGAGGATGCGTGGACCAGCAACGGCCGGGCGCCGCAGATCCTGGACAATCTGATTGCCTCCGGCAAAGCCAAGCCGATGATCGTGGTGATGCCCAACGGGAATTCGAACCAGAGTGCATCGCAGGACTACGTGACGACGCCGGTGCCGCCGAACCCGCCAGGCACCCGAACCTCGATGGCGATGGCCTACGCGGACAGCCTTGTCAGCGACTTGATCCCGTACATTGACCGTACCTACCGGACGCGACCCGATCGCGAGCACCGTGCGATAGCCGGCCTCTCGATGGGCGGCGGCCAGACGCTGTGGGCAGCGTTCCATCACATTGATCAATTCGCGTGGATCGAGGCGATGAGCGCGACGGTCACATTTATCCCGGGCGCGGGCCTTACGGTCGCCCCGCCCGCGAACGCTGCGGAGCTGCGAGCGCCGGGACTGACCGAATCCTTCGATCCGGAGAAGCTCTTAGCGGCGCTGCCGGAGCTTAGGCCTTCGGCGAACGCAAAGCTCCGGCGCTTTGCGATCACCATCGGTGAGCACGATGGGCTGACGACCCAATTTCATCTGCTCGAGCACACTCTCGATCAGCAGGGCATTCACGTCACGGCGACCGTGGTCCCGGGTTACATCCACGAGTGGGCGTTCTGGCGAATTGCACTGTCCGACATGTTGCCCAAGCTGTTTCAGCCGGCACCCTGAACTACAGCAATTGCTGCGGGTCGAGCGGACTCCCGACGTTGGGCCGTTTCAAGATGCTCCGGACCCGCCGTGCTGGGGAGCTGGCACCGAGCCCGGCTCGGCACGCAACGCCTCCGGGAACAGACCATTTAGCGCGCGCATCGAGGCTGCGAGCGCATCAACAGCCGCCTTCACCTGCGTCGCATCATGGCTCTTGCTGCTGTCCGCCACGTGTTGGGCGGCAGCCAGCGTTGCTTCCAGTGACGACTGAACTTTGGCCTTGAAATCGGCGGGTTCATCCGCGACGGCATCGCGCATGGCCCCGGATCCATCCTGAAACTCCTGATTCTCGTGTGGCAGGCGGTCGAACTGTTGGTTCTTGAGCTTGGCATCCATATCGGCATACACGCTGGCGAGGATGCGTAGCGCGGTGTGCACCAGGTCGGGTGACTTGGGGTCCGCCGCACACACCGTCTGGAGGCTGCTAAGCGCGAGACTGAGAAACAATACCGACGCGAGCTTGCTGGTGGTCGTCATGATCTTTCCCTCTTTAAGTGTTTCGGGTTCCACGTCATAAGGCAGGCGAGCGCAACACACCTAGCGCGGCGTAACGTGCAGGACACCATGCATAAACTGGTCATGCCCTGGATAGGAACACATAAACGGATAGTCGCCGGGCGCAGGGGCGATGAATTCCACGCTCACCTGCTCGCCCTTGCCACACAGTGGCGTGGCCGCCAGCACGCGCTTATCAGCGTGCGGTAGGTAACCTGTGCTCTCGCCGGCCCGCAGGCCGGCCTTTGCGACTGCGCCAGCTGCACCGGGCACCGTCAGCACCCAATCATGATCTTGGCGAATATACTTACCCGTATGAAAAAAGGTCAGCCGCACATGTGCGCCGGTAGGGCAGATGAGCTCGGTGGGCTTGAACGCAAGCAGATCGCCATCCGTTGCAATCGTAAGTTCGGTCGGCGTGCTTAATTTCTGCGCAGCGCGCGCGATCGGGAGACAGATCAATGGCGCCAAAACACCCCAATGCATTATGGATCGACGCGATAGATATCTTGAGTGCGACTTATCCACTGCTCAGCGATCCTAGGCATCGAGCCGGAAGCGCGCAAGCCGTCTGATGACTGGAAATGCAAAAATCACCCACAATGTTGTCATTTGCACAATAAACACTGAGTTATCAATCCTGGCCTGACGCCGGCATAGTCTGGGGTGGCGGAGACCCGAACGACATATGCGTCGGAGACAGGGCAGTTCCCTTGTGCGGGCTTAATTGGATCAATTCCAGCGCCGCCCCATATTGCGGGGCGGCATCGGTTACTTTGGCTCCTTCCGCCAGGTATCGCATCGCATGCATCAGCCGAAACTGCTGCCGCCACTTACCGCAGGTCATGCCGGCATCGCGCAGGGTGAGTCGCCGTCGGCCGTGTGGTGAGGGAGCTCGGTTGCCATTTGCCGAGTCCGCCAGGCCGCCGACATTTCTTCGAGAAAGCGCCCCCATTTACACGAATCTAACCCCTGCACCGATTACGAGCCGGAGCAAGGCCTCATTAGCCCCGACACGGCGCCCTGAAGAGCCGCCAATACAGCGGGGATTGTCAGGGTTCGCTTGCCAACGAAAAGAGTTACGGCTCGTTCGACAAACTTAATTTCGGCCGCGATAGCAGCTGCACGTAACTTCCAGCCTCAGTCGCCCGAACCTCCAAACGCTAAACCCGCGAATTCGTGATTGCTGGCGTTGCTGCGTTGCCTCCAAGAGGGACACGCGTGTCAGCTGCGGCGCGAGTTCGACATCGGGATCTCGGGAAGTGGTTCTCAAACATTATTCAAACTCAGGAGATACACACATGCGTCGGCAAATACTTACGCGACTCCTTGCAGCGCAACTGCTCGCACTTTCAGCGCTCGCAGCAAGCGCCACAGTGCTGGCCGGCCCGGGGGAATCCGCCCGGGATCTGCTGGTAATGACCAGCACCAACGGCGCCAGCGGCAATGCGGTGCTAGTCTTCAGGATCGAGGGCGGCACCACGCCTGCGCTCCCGCTTGAAGACACACTGCCCACCGGTGGCAAAGGCGGTGCCGGCGGCAATGCGGGCAGCGTGCAATTCGAGAACGATCTTGGCGCAGTGGCCAACTTCGGCTCCAACAGTGTGACCCGGCTGGTACGTAGCGGCTCGAACATCAGCGTCGCCGGAACGATCGGGCTGGCGGCCGGCTGCACCGGCCCGGACTCAGTCGCGCTCAGGCACAGCCACCTTTACGTAGTTGGCGCGAATTGCGCTGAAACGCATGCCTGGCCAGCCGGGCCAGTTCGGTTGCTCTGCCATCCGATGCCAATAACACGCCACTCGGTGCCGCGTTTTGGGGTAACGTCCTTGCATTCAATCCGGCACACAGCCCGGATAGCCTTGCGCTGGTGAACGAGGCGGGCGAGCTGACACCCATCGCCGGACCGACTCCCTCCTTCCCGAGCAATGCGCCCTGCTGGATTGCCAAGGGACCGGGCAACATCTGGTATACGGGCAACTCACCGGGGCAGGCCATTTCTATCTTCTTCACCGACAGTGCGGGCGGTGTGTTCTACAAGTCGGTGGGGCTTCCTGGCACGCCCACCGATGTGTCAGTTTCGCGCGATAAGCACTGGTTAGCCGTCATCTATAGCAACGGCGGCGCCGGTTACGTAGCGGTCTACTCCATTGATGACTTCGGGGACCTCACCTGGGTGGCTACGTCCGAGCCGGTGGGCTCCGGATCGCTCAGCGGCGTTGCCTTCAGCGACTGACCATGGACTGAGACTCGCGCGCATGACCAGCATATTCCGACGCAAGCAGGCGTCGGGATATGCCGGCCGCGCAGACCTCTATACTCCACGCGCGGATCCAAGAGATTGCCGCGGAGTCCGCCGCATCAGCGCAATGTTTAGTTCCAAGCCTATTTTCTCCATCTCTTTGTCCTCAATGGAAGCAACGTGCCACTTCGTAGTGACAGGACAAAGAAAGTAAGCGCCCGTCAACAGCTCACGGCTACAAGGCGCGCGGTACGCATTGCGGTACCGGCATTCTTGGATATATACGGGTATGCCAGTGCTGCCTTTCCCGGAAACGGTGCCTCACTGGCGGTTAACATCTACTCAGTGAGAATGTGGGCTTACCGTGACTGCCCCTCCCCACCCCGAATGAAATCAATGCAAATTGAGAGCCAGGCGCCGCGCTTGCATACACTCCGACGCAAGGCACATGCCACTTTTAGCGCTCCTCTTCGGGACAATGCAATACCTCAACAAAGCCAAGCTGCGATACGCCTGTGGCGTTCATGGCCGTCAAGTAGGTACGAGCGTACTGGGTCGTAGACAAGCGAGCGCTTAGGCTGGCAGCAAACTCCTAAAGCCCGCTTCGACAAAATGCTTATCCGTGGTAAGCGCCTCAGCAAGTCGGAGTTGCCGCATCAAGACAAAACTCGTGCAGTCCGTGAAAGAGTAGCCGTGATCAGCGTGTTTTCTAAAGTACGTCTTTGTAAGTTCGAAACGATCAGTGCCGATCCATTCCATACGCACTCCGGCGCTCTGCTCGATCAAGTCAAGCACGCGGCGAGCAACTGTAGAGCCGCCGCGAGCGTTGGCAAGGTTGACGGACTCTGCAACAACGTAGTCGCTGACCACTAATCGACGTCCGGCCTGCACGAGGCTAGCGACCACTTCGCGGGCTGCGCGGTGGACGGAATCGCGCTTATCAATTAGCGCGTAGAGAACTGAGGTGTCGACGAAGACTTCACGGCTCGCCATACAGCAGCCGATCAATCTCGCTGTTCGGAAGACTGCCGCCAGGTCCTTCTACCGCAAAGTCCTCGAGATTGAGGAGTGGATCATCTGGAGACAATTTATGTTGCTTGGCCTTGGGCGGCGGACCCAGCTGCGCCACCGGCTTGCCTGCACGCGCAATCGTGATGCGCTCGCCCCGCTCGGCACGAGCCACGAGCTTTGACAGGCTTGTCTTGGCATCATGTATATTCACTATCGATTCAGTCATGGATTTAAGGTTAGCTAACTACGGTTGACTAATCAAGCCCGGGCCGGGGCGCGGGATAAATGCGCTTTTCGGTAATCCCTTTATAATCAACGATTTATAAGAGCTTCCTAGGGGGTAGGCGTTACTTATCGCCAGCCAAAGATGGGAGGAAAGTGTTCCTGACTCGCGGCGAGGTGCCGCTGACGAACAATCGCTGCGAGAATGCGATCAGGCCATTTGTCGTCGGCAGAAAGGGCTGGTTGTTCAGCGACACGGTCAAAGGCGCTGTGGCCAGCGCCAACCTTTATTCCCTGGTCGAGACCTGTA
>JBEKOK010000299.1:0-4565 GCA_049521875.1 Steroidobacteraceae bacterium | reverse complement strand
CCATCAGCGCCGCGCGCATCCAGAAACTCCATCACGAGCAGTTCATCACCGGGCAGCCGCGCAGCCACGCGCAATAACTCCTCGCGGTCCAACGCGCGGGTGAAGTGACTGCCCATGTGAAAGCCGGGTGAGCGAATCAGCATCGGAAAGCCCCCAGCGCCTTCGCCCGGCAAGCTCGGCAGATCCGCGCGAGCGATGCGTCTGGTCGCGGCCGCGACGACACCGGGGAGCGATCCTAAGCGGCGTGCGTTCTCCACCCGCGTCGTCTCGAGCACCCGCTGCGGTGAGTTGATGAGCGGTGCATCCGAAAATTTCAGAACACCAGCGGCCGCGCGCAATGCCTCCGCACACAGATCCGCATCGCCTATGGCGTTGAAGACCAGATCGTGCGGCGGCAAGGCCTGCGTGGCATCGAAATATTCGACATAGAGCACCAGGATCTCGAACATTCTGTTGTCGAGAAACTCCGCTGTCGAGACGTTGCCGAAATGGGTCGAGACCAGCAGCAGCACCCGGAGCGGGCTCCCGCGGCCCCGATAAGGCATCGTTACCAGCGCGTGCCCGGTAAATCCGCTCCTGAAGTGACTCTCGGCTGCGTCAGAATCGCCTTGTGCCAGCAATGCGCGCGCCAATCCCTGATGCGCCTCGGCGAAATCGGGATCGAGGCGCAATGCCGCCTCGAAGCGCTGCTGCGCACTGCTGCCGCCAGCGTCCTGAAGTTCAAGGTTTCCAAGCTCCACCAGAGCGGCCGCGTTGCCCGGATGACAGCGCACCGCCTGCTGATAGGCCGTGCGCGCGGCAGAGCGATAGCCGCTGGCCAGCGCGAGTGCTGCAAGTTCGCTCAACGCATTGAGCTCGCACGGCTCGAGCTTCAAGACCTCGAGATACTGGGTCTTGGCTGCCTCATCCTCTCCAGAGGCATAGAGCGCGCGGGCGCGCGCGAGTAACTGCTCCACCGTTTGCATTGGGCAACGATAAGGCCATAGCACCGGGAGCAGCAAACTAGCTTCGGGGCGTGCTCGCCATCGATGCGACGAGAGTCAGTGCGGACTCTCCAGACGCAGACTGCGCGCCAGGCGATCTCTGGCGATCAGTCCGCGCACCGAGTTTAGCGAGGCACTCTCGCGCTGCAGCACCACCAAATAGCTGACGCAGGCGCCTTCGAGCACTTCGACCAGGTCCCGGATACTCGAATTGCGCAGCGTGTCCCAGTCGATCGCCGGCGCCTCGGCCACCGGCGTCATGACATCGCGCGCCTTCAGGGTTGCCCTCAAGCTGTAGTCGCCCGCTTCATGACCCGCAAAGGAATCCACGTGCGCGGCAGATATCAGCCCCAGCACGGTCCGATCGCGCGCCACCAGGCCGGTTCGCACGCCGAGCCGGTACATCTCATCGAGTGCGCGCTGGGCCGGACAATCCTCACTGACGGTCAATGGTGGATCCTCAAGAAAATCGATCATCGCCCGCTCGGCTGGATCATCAAGCTTCAGATAACGCGGCAGGGCGCGCAGCCGCAGCGAGCTGATGCCGATATCGTGCGAGTGATTTGCGCGAAGCGAAAATTGAATCATGCCGCTCTCCTGCTGCTGCCGTAATAATATTCCTCGGGTCGCATCGTCACGTGATTGACAGGCCCTTACGAATCGATTTGCCGATGCTTACAATCTTCTCGGCGTGCATCGGAATCATTCGCCGCCCGTACCGCGATCGATGCAAGCTTGCACCTAGCGTTAGGAAGCTAATTGCATCAGCGAGTTCCCAGGCCAGATGAACATTTCTTTAATCTTTTAATTTCCGACTGCGTTGAGCGACACGCAGCAGCTGGCAGCCGTAGCTGCAGCGTCTGCAACGTGTATCGGGCTTTCAGGCGGCCCATCGATTGGGGCCCTGCTAAGCCCTCGCCTCGTGCTAGATGCGACTTCGCCTCGACTGAGAAATCTCGACGATTCTTGACAGGTGCATTACAGCAATTCGTCAACGCGGGCTCGCCCCCCGCGTTCTGTTCTGCGAGCTCAGTGCAGAAGTTCGGTTGCACAGCCCGCCGGGGCGCAGGCCTCGGTCGATCCCTCCACTGCAAAGGAATATGGTTATGAACAAGATGCGATTACTGATTCCGGCCGCCATCGTCGCGGCCTCGTTTGCGACGCTCTCCGTTGCTCAGAGCACCGCTGCTGCGCCGGGCACTGCGGTATCTCAGGGGCATGGCCACTTCCGCCATCGGGCGCTTTACGCGCACTTGCTGCACAAGCTGAATCTGTCAGCGCAGCAGAAAGGCGAAATCCGCACGCTGATGGCACAGAACCGCTCCGAGCGCTCTTCGCTGATGAGTTCGGTGCGCACCAATCGAGCAGCCCTTGAATCGACCTCCCCTGCCGATTCAAGCTACGCTGGACTGGTGGCTACGGCTCAGGCGAACGCCTCGGCCGCTGTTCAGGCGCGGGCCAACCTGTGGTCCCAGATCTATGCCGTACTGACACCTGATCAGAAGGCCCAGATCCCGGGAATCGTCGCCGCTGAGCAGGCGCGTCGTGCGGAATGGCAGGCGCAGCACAGCAATTCTTAGGTGAATAGCGCGGGACACGCCGCTTAGTAAGTCCCAACCCGCGCGCCAGCGTGCCTGATCAGCCGCTGGCGCGCGGCTTGACGGCGGCTTCCACGGCAATCGCCGCCGCTGCCGACCTACCGCCGAGGCATGGCAGCTCAGGCGGGCCTGCGCCGGCTACGCCTTGCGCGCGCTGCGGAGCCGCTAACGGCCCCTGCGGCCCGGACACAGACCTCGGCAATGGCTTTGATCAGCTGGCGACTGTGTGCCGGCTTTGCATAGGGCGCCACCGGGCGCACGAGTGCCTCAGTAAATGCACCCACAATGCACGCCGCGCTCAGGTCAATCGACTGGCGCGGGAACTCGCCTGAACGTATGCCCTGCCGCAGGATCTCGCAGAACAGGTCGCTGAATTGGCGCCGGTAGAGGATACGTGCGGCCTCAACCTCGGTTTCGGTTGGCTCGATGATGAAGGCGTAGGCCAGGTGCGGACCTTTGAGCGCGCGCGAGGCAAACGACTCGACCGCGGCCCGCAGGCGCTCGGTCGCCGATCCCGGGCCTTCAATGATAGTGCGCAGGATCTGGATCTCGCGGCTGACCGCTTCGGTCAGCAATTCGACAAACAGGTCCGCCTTGGAGGGGAAGTAGCGGTAGATCGCCCCTATCGACAGGCCCACTTCGCCCGCGACCGCCGCAATGGAGGCTTCCCGGAAGCCACCCTGGGCGATCAGGTGGCGCGCCGCCACCAGTATGCGGTTCCGGTTATCCGCCAGGCGCTCCTGCATCAGCGACGTGCGTCGATAAACCATGTTCTGAACCTTCCTTTTTTAAGTGAACTATGATTCACTTCTTATGGGGTCCACGGTACCGTGGGCGGGATCATTTGTAAACGGCCGCAAGCGCCGCCAAGGTCCGGCAACTTGCCGGTTGGATACCCCCTGTTCAGGCACGGCTGATGGGCTAGCGGGAGCGATCACCAACATGCTATCGACACTCAATTTTGATCTGGGCGAGGATATCGATCAGCTGCGCGAAGCCACGCACCAGTTTGCCGAACGGGAAATCGCCCCACTCGCGGCGGCCGCTGACCGGAACAATGCCTTTCCCAGTGCGCTCTGGCTCAAGCTTGGGGAAATGGGCCTGCTCGGCATGACCGCCGAGGAACGCTATGGAGGTGCGAACCTGGGCTATCTGGCGCACGTGGTCGCGATGGAGGAAATCTCCCGCAGTTGCGCCGCGGTAGGTTTGAGTTATGGGGCGCATTCGAATCTGTGCGTCAATCAGATCAGCCGTCATGGCACCGAGGCGCAGAAACAGCGCTACCTGCCACCCCTGATCCGCGGCGAGCATGTCGGGGCACTGGCCATGTCCGAACCCGGTGCCGGCTCCGATATTGTGTCGATGCGGCTGCGCGCCGAGCGCGTCGGGGATCACTACGTGCTCAACGGCACCAAGATGTGGATTACCAACGGCCCGGACGCCACGACGCTCGTGGTGTATGGCAAGACTGACCCGGCCGCCGGTTCACGCGGGATCACCGCTTTCATTGTCGAGCGCAGCTTCAAAGGGTTCTCGACAGCCCAGAAACTCGACAAGCTCGGCATGCGCGGATCCAATACCGGCGAACTGGTGTTCGAGAATTGCCAGGTGCCGGCCGAGAATGTCCTCGGCAAAGAAGGCGCTGGCGTCAAGGTGCTGATGTCCGGGCTCGACTTTGAGCGTCTGGTGCTTGCCGGAGGTCCGCTCGGCATCATGGGCGCCTGCCTCGACCTGGTACTGCCCTACGTCCGCGAGCGCCGGCAATTTGGCACGCGCATCGGGGAGTTCCAGCTGATGCAGGGCAAGCTCGCCGACATGTATGCCGGCTACAATGCCTGCCGCGCCTACGTCTATGCCGTGGCGCGGGCCTGCGATCGCGGTGAGAAAGTGCGCAAGGACGCTGCGGGTGCGATCCTGTACGCGGCGGAGAAGGCTACGTGGATGGCCGGACAGGCTATCCAGGCGTTGGGCGGCAACGGCTATA
>JBEKOK010000298.1:0-4567 GCA_049521875.1 Steroidobacteraceae bacterium | reverse complement strand
GCGGCATTGCTGAAGTGCTGCTGAACCTTGGCTACAAGGTGCAGGGCTCGGACCTGAAGCAGAACGCGGTCACCACCCGCCTGGCACAGCTCGGGGCCAGGATCAGTATCGGCCACAAGGCCGAGAATGCCGACGGCGCCGATGTAGTCGTTACTTCCAGCGCAGTGGCAAACGACAACCCGGAAGTGCAGGCCGCGCTGGCACGTCGGGTGCCGGTCGTGCCGCGTGCCGAGATGCTCGGTGAGCTGATGCGCTTTCGCGAGTCGATCGCGGTCGCCGGCACCCATGGCAAGACCACGACCACGAGCCTCGTGGCCAGCATCCTGGCCGAGGGCGGGGAGGATCCGACCTTTGTCATTGGCGGGCGCCTCAAGAGCGCCGGCAGCAACGCCAGGCTCGGGGCGGGGCGCTACCTGGTGGCCGAGGCGGATGAGAGCGATGCCTCATTCCTGCACCTGCAGCCGATCATCTCGATCGTCACCAACATCGACTCCGATCACCTGGCCACCCACGGCGGGGATTTCTCCAAGCTCAGTGACAGCTTCGTGCAGTTCCTCCACAACCTGCCCTTCTACGGTCTGGCGGTGCTGTGTGCGGACGATGAGAACGTGCAGGCGATCCTGCCGCAGGTCGGCCGCCCGATATTGACCTACGGCCTCGGCGAGTCGGCCGACGTCCGGGCCGTGGAGCTGCGCCGCGACCTGGGACGCACGCATTTCTCGGTCGTGCAGCGCGGTCGCGCCGCGCCGCTGCCGGTGACACTGAACCTGCCTGGCCTGCACAGCGTGCGCAATGCACTCGCGGCGATCAGCGTTGGACGCGAATTGGGGATTGCCGATGAAGCCATCGGCCGCGCGCTCGCGAACTTCCAGGGCATCGATCGGCGCATGCAGCTGATCGGCGAAGTCCAGACCGCGCGCGGCCAGGTCGTGATCGTCGATGACTACGGTCATCACCCGACCGAAGTGGCCGCGACCCTTGAGGCGCTGCGCCAGGCGTGGCCCGGGCGGCGCGTGGTGCTGGTATTCCAGCCGCATCGCTTCTCACGCACCCGCGATCTGCTCGATGACTTCGCCGGCGTGCTCTCGACCGTGGATGTGCTGCTGATCACCGAGGTCTACGCCGCCGGCGAAGCGCCGATCAAGGGTGCCGATGGCCGCGCGATCTGCCGTGCGGTCCGCAGTCGCGGCAAGGTGGAACCGATTTTTGTCAGCCGCGTCGAGCACATTGCCGCGCCGCTGCGCGATGTCATTCAGGACGGGGATCTGATCGTGACCATGGGCGCCGGCCACATCGGCGCGGTCGCCCACGCGCTGCCGGCGCGACTCGCCGCCGGAGCCAAGCCATGAGTGTTGCCGTGGCACCGGATTTCGAATTGCGTGTGCGGCGCGATGAGCCCATGGCCAAGCACACTTCGTGGCGCGTCGGTGGCCCGGCCGAGGTGTTCTTCACGCCGCGCGATCGCGACGATCTGGCGAGCTTTCTGCGCTCGCTGTCGGCCGAGACCGCGGTGTTCTTTGTCGGGCTCGGCAGCAATCTGCTGGTGCGCGAGGGCGGTATCCGCGGCGTGGTGATCTGCACGCACGGCGCGTTCACGAAGCTGGCGCGCGTCGCTGAAACCCGCGTCACTTGTGACGCCGGCGTGCCGTGCGCGCGCCTCGCGCGCCAGTGCGCGGGCTGGGGGCTGGGGCAGGCCGAATTCTTTGGTGGCATCCCCGGCACGCTCGGCGGGGCACTGGCGATGAACGCCGGTGCCTACGGGGGCGAGACCTGGGCGCATGTGATCAGCGTCGATGTCATCGACCGGCGCGGGACGCGCCGCACCCGTCCGCTGAGCGAGTTCCAGCCCGGTTACCGGCACGTGGGCCGGCCCGCCAATGACGAGTGGTTCCTGGGCGCCGAGCTCAAGTTTGAACGACGCGATGCGGCGGCGGCGACACACGTGCGGCAGCTGGCCGAGCGGCGCCGCCAGACACAGCCGCTGGGTGAATGGAGCTGCGGCTCGGTATTCACCAATCCGCCCGGTGATCACGCGGCGCGCCTGATCGAGGCCGCCGGTCTCAAGGAATTTCGGATCGGCGGCGCGGTCGTCTCGGAGAAGCACGCGAACTTCATCCTGAATGAGGGCGATGCCACGGCGAGCGATCTGGAGCAGCTGATTCTGCACGTGCAGCAGACCGTGCAGCAGGTGCACGGCGTGCTGCTGGTGCCAGAGGTCAAAATTGTCGGGGAGCAGGTCTGATGCATTTGCGGTACGAACCCGGGGCGCTGCGCCGGATCAGTGATGTGAAGCAGTTTGGTCGCGTGGCGGTGCTGCTGGGGGGCACCTCGAGCGAGCGCGAGATTTCGCTGCTTACCGGCAACGCGGTACTGGCCGCACTGTTGCGCGCGGGCGTGGACGCGCACGGCTTTGATCCGGCCGAGCGGCCACTGGCGGCGCTGCGCGAGGAGCGCTTCGAGCGCGTGTGGATTGCGCTGCACGGTCCGGGCGGCGAAGACGGCACGCTGCAGGGGGCACTGGAGTTCCTCGGTGTTCCCTATACCGGCAGCGGCGTCATGGGCTCGGCCATCGGCATGGACAAGCTGCGCACCAAGCGCCTGGCGACTGCGATTGGCGTGCCCTCGGCCGAGTATGTCGTGCTCAAGGCGCCCGCAGATCTCGAGCTGGCACTGGAGCGGCTCGGATTGCCGATGATCGTCAAGCCCGCGACCCAGGGCTCGAGTGTCGGCATGAGCCGGGTCACGACGGCAGCCGAACTCACGAGCGCCTTCGAGGCCGCGTTCAAGTTTGATCCGGTGGTGTTCGCCGAGCCCTGGATCACCGGCGCGGAGTACACGGTCGCGATTCTGCAGGGCGCCGCATTGCCCTCGATCCGGATCGAAACGCCGCGCACATTCTATGACTACGAGGCCAAGTACTTTCGCGACGACACGCGCTACTTCTGCCCCTCCGGGCTGGCCGCGCCGGTCGAAGCGCATCTCGCGCGCCTGTCGCTCGCGGCCTTCGAGGCCTGCGGTGCCGAGGGCTGGGGCCGCGCGGATTTCATGATGGATGGGACCGGCCGGCCACTGTTACTCGAGATCAACACGGTACCGGGCATGACCGATCACAGCCTGGTGCCGATGGCCGCCCGTACCGCGGGCATCAGTTTCGACCAGCTCGTCTGCCGCGTGCTGGAAACCAGTCTGGTGAGGGTGCCGTGCTGAACCGCCGCCGCAACAAGCGCCGCCGCGCCTCAGAGGGCAAGCGCTGGACGCTGCCGGCGCTGCCGTGGCGGGCGCTCGGTCTGATCCTGGGCGCCTGTGCCGCGGTGGCTGTCGCCGGCGTCGGCCTGGTGCACCTGCTCGATCAGCCGATTTCGAGCGTGCGGGTGGACGGTTCATTCCAGCACCTCTCGGCCCTCGATGTGGAAAAGGCCGTGCGCGCCAACCTGCACGGCGCGGGCCTGATCACTGTCGATCTGGATCGCGTGCGTCGCGGCGTGAGCGCGCTGCCGTGGGTGGACGTGGCCACCGTGCAGCGCAGCTGGCCGCGTGGCCTCGCGGTACACGTGGCCGAGCAGGTCGCCGTGGCGCGCTGGAACGCCGGCGATCTGGTCAATGCACGCGGACAGCTCTTCATCAGCGAGGCGCGCTACGTGCCGCCGGAACTGCCGCAGCTGTCGGGCCCGGAAGGCACGGCACCAGAAGTCGTCGCCCGCTACCAGGCTGCGCAGGGGCGCATCGTCGAAGCGGGCATGCGGCTCGTGGCGCTGCGCCTGGATACGCGCGGCGCGTGGGAACTGCTGCTCGACAATGGCGTCACCGTGCGCCTGGGCAACCGCCAGGTCGATGAGCGCTTCGAGCGTTTCGCGACCGCAGCCCTGCACCTGATCAGCCAGCGCGCCACGGATATCGCCTACGTTGACATGCGTTACTCCAATGGCTTCGCGGTCGGCTGGCGCAACGCCGCCAGTCACCTGGCTGGTTCGCTCTTACCAAAGGAAGCCCCACCTGATGCCTAAGCGTTCAGACCGATCGGTGGTCGTGGGACTCGATGTCGGCACCTCCAAGGTGGTGGCGCTGGTCGGAGAACTTGCGGCCGACGGTTCCGTCGAGGTCATTGGACTGGGCTCGCAGCCTTCGCGCGGCCTTAAGAAAGGTGTCGTGGTCAACATCGAATCGACGGTGCAGTCGATTCAGCGGGCGGTCGAGGAAGCTGAGCTGATGGCCGGTTGTGAGATCAATGCCGTGTATGCCGGCATTGCCGGTAGCCATGTGCGAAGCCTGAACTCCCATGGGGTCGTGGCAATCCGAGATCGCGAAGTCGTGCAGAGCGATGTGGATCATGTCATCGAAGCGGCCAAGGCCGTGGCCATCCCGGCCGACCAGCGGATCCTGCATGTGCTGCCACAGGAATTCATCATCGACGGCCAGGAAGGGATCCGCGACCCGATTGGCATGTCCGGCGTGCGCCTCGAGGCCAAGGTCCACATCGTCACCGGCGCCGACAGCGCGGCGCAGAACATCATCAAGTGCGTGCAGCGCTGCGGCCTTACGGTCGAAGACATCGTGCTCGAGCAGCTTG
>JBEKOK010000297.1:0-8495 GCA_049521875.1 Steroidobacteraceae bacterium | reverse complement strand
AATACTGTTCGGGCTGTCACGGGGATCGTGCATTCGGAGATCCAAAGAAGGACGTGCCGGCTCTGGCGGGGCAGCGCTTCGCCTACCTGGTCCGCCAGCTAGCAAACTTTGCCGCCGGAGAACGCGAGAGCACAAGCATGCATAGCGTTGTCACTCAGCAGGCAATCAATGATCCGCAACATTGGGTAGATATCGCTGCGTATGTAAACCACTTAGAGCCTTCCCCACAGAAGCAAACGGGCAACGGCGAGGCCGCCGCCCTCGGTAGCGGGATCTTTCACGAGCAATGTGCGACCTGTCACGGAGCTGATGCCACGGGGGACAGAGCGGGCTGGGTACCCTCGCTGCGTCAGCAAAATTATGGCTACTTGGACAAGCAAATGCATAAACTCGCGGCAGGCTACCGGCACAACATCGATGAGAACTTGGTGCTCTTCATGCACAGCCTTGATGAGCGTGACATGGAGGGCACTGCGGATTATCTGTCGCGACTCAAAGGTCCGGGTAAGGTTCGCAGCGTTGTGCGTCCCGACGGCATCGCTGTTAACTGACGTGTTTGGCAACTCGCACTCAAGACAGCGGATATTTCGTCGAGCAAGTCTGGCCACCGACCAATCGATACTTCTCCAGGAGATCTAGGCTCAATTTCTCCGTGTCTGGCTCTGCATTGTTCGATACTGGCCGGGCGGCCCTGCGGAGCTAAGCCTGACTCTGAGCCTCGTGAAGTGATTGGCTCCGATCCAACGCCAGAAATCTCGGAGGCGATTCGGGCGGTACTTCGGAAATACATGACACGATACGCGCGCCGGTCGCTGGGAAGGCCAGTGTCCGGTCTAGCTAATGTGGCGCCTCCGTACCATGAGAACCGGCACCGGCGTGTGGCGCAGCACGAACTCGGCGGAACTACCCAAGACCAGTCGATGGAGACCGCGTCGCCCATGGGTACCCATAACAATTAAGTCGCACGGCCACTCGTGAGCCTGCTCGATGATGAGCTCACCGGCGGTTTTTGTTGAAGTGTCCAGCAGCACCGACGACACGGTCAAACCCGCGGCCCGGACTTCCCGCTCGCCGTCTCTCAAGACGGTTTCGCCAGCCTGATGGAGCTGGTTAAGAAGATCGGCGTTGGGATAGGCTGCCTCAGCCAGGGCGAGGTCAGTCTCGTTGGCGATGCAGAGCAGGCGCAGCGTCGCCTGAAGGCTTTGCGATAATTTGATGGCCTCGCGCAGCCCCCCGTTGGCGGTTTCGCTGCCATCTAGTGGGACCAGGATCGCGCGGTACATCACTATCTCCTTATTGGGGGATTCATCAACCAATCAATTGAGGGGTTGCGTCGCCGAGTCTCTCAACTCGCATGCATGCGGCCCAGGTGGAGACTATGGAGTCCGGCGCCACAGCGACTCCCAGGTCGCGCCCGTAATACCACGGCTGTCTACCCCCATCGCTCTGCGCTGAGGACTGCAGGAAGTGTTCTCTGGCGCGCATAGCAGCACGGGATGCGACAGGATGGGAGGCGATTTCAATCGGAGTGGCATGCCGGATAGCCGACTGATTGGGCGAATAGCACATGCTGAGTGGCACTTAGGCGCAGTTGGTGTGCGAGTCGACCCCTGTCGCAATTGTGAAACCAGGCGGCCAGCCCTTCAGCTGCCGCGAAGAGGTACACGTTACCTGCGATCAGGCCGGTATCGAGATAGTAATAGGATTTTTGAACTTCGGGATCGTGCAATCCCGGCTCCTGAAAGCCGACCGTGTGCGTGAGCCGATGCACGTCTGCTGCGTAAATGAGCTGTACTGGGGCGTGCGCCGCAACTCCGCGTTGCCCGGGTGTCAGTGTAGCGCCGCGCAGATCCTCGGCAGCCACCAGGATCAGCGTGTGACTACGGGCCTCATAGAGGTAGGCTGCCTCCGGAAGCGCCACATAGATATCGATCTCCTGTGAGTTGCTGGCCGACGCCGCGGTCCTCCCAGGTGCTCCAAACGGCCCAGTCTTTCGATTGACACCGTCGGCAGCCCAAAGCAGCGTGCTGATCAGCGGTAGCGGTAGGGGAGTCGCGCTGATTTCCCGTATGGTCTGGCGCTGCTCGAGTGCTGCAAATACTGAAGTGCGGCACTGGCTTGCAGGGAGAGGCAGAGGGATTTTTGTCGGTGCCTGAATTTTTGCGACAGAGGGGGCCGTCACGGGCAATGTATTACCCGGATTGCTCCGGGATAACTCTTGAAGATGGGGACCACGCTCCATTGGTACAAACCTAAGGCGCGCGCCAGCTGGCGTCGGGATCGTAAGCCTCTATCTGCCCTGCAAGACGTGCCGTGTCAGGACCAAGATCCTTTTCGAAGACGATGCCGAGTTGGTTGACGACAAAAGTCATGACGCCGGAATTGCCATAAGTTGCTGGATAGGCGATGAGGGCAAAGCCGTGCGCCAAGCGTTCACCGGCAAGATAACTCGCGGCGCCACCGGGCGCATGCGAACCCTGGGCCGTCAGAATCCGAAAGTAGTAACCATGGAACGGTCGCGAGGTCGTGTCGGAGGTGCCACCGCGGTGAGCCACATAGCCTGCGGCCCGCGCTTGCGCGACCAACGGGCCCAGAGGACTTTCGGGCTCGCCCTGCTGAGCCGGCCAATACAATCCATCCTGGTGGCCCGGCGTGCTCTTGAATTGGCGCGCAAACTCACTTCGCCCGCCGATCTGAAGTGCTGCATATTCCTGTTGCGCCTTGACGTAGGTCTGACAGACCTCCATGACCCGTAGCTCGTTTCGGCCCACGCGTCGGTTGAGGATCTCCTCGACCCCAGCCTGAGTATCGAAGCGCCAGCCACTGCTTTCCTTACGGAGTGGAATCGGCAGCGGCCAGTGCTCCTCGCCGACATTGAGGACGGCCTTGTCCTCGCCCTCGAGCTCGATAACATGCGCCGCATCATAAGCTGCTACGAAGCGTGAGCGCCCGCTCCTATCCTCTACGGAGTCCCCTGAACGGATCAGTTTGACGCCTTCCGCGCCGAGGATGACACGCAGCTGATGCGCGTTATTTGCCCGGGATGCACCAATCAAGGCCTCAACGGCATCATCAGGCGTCGTAAAGTGTTTCTGCTTGTCCGTGGGCGCTGCCGCTGAGGCGATTGAAGTCGCCAGAGCCACGCAAACCACGAACCATCGATTGCTGTGCTTTATCATCGTATTCTCTTTGAGTGAGCTTTCTGTCTGGCGCGTCACTGTAGCCGGGGCCGAAGTCAGTGCCGCCGCGATCCGCCGCCGCTAAGACCCGGCGCCGCTCGGCCAGAAGACTCTGAGCGACTGGAGGCGCCGCGCGTGGACTCCTGACGAACCTGCGGGCCGCTGCCGAAGGATTCAAAGGCCCGCGGCGGGGCATTTGATGCTGGCAACCCGCCTCTTGGGGCCGTCCCTGTGCGATCTGCGTGACCTGTATCACGTGGGATCTCATATCCGCGTGCCTCGCGGCGCGCTGCTTCCGAGCGGTCTTCAAAATGCGTTGCTACCGCGGCATTGCGATAGGGCACGCCGTGGCGGTGGCCAGGATCGTGTTCCCATGGGCCGGCCCGCTGGCCATCGTGCCCACCGCGCAGATAAATGTGGTGATGGTGCCAATCCCAGTAATTCCAGCCCCACCATGGACCAAAATCAGGAAATCCAATCCCAAAACCGATCACGAGGCCACCCACGAAATCGGGGTACTCTGGCCACGGTCCCGGCCCATAAGCCGTGAAGAAAAACGGCGGATAATCGATCCACGGCCACGCGCCATAGACGAGCAGTGGATCGTAATAGGGTACGTAAACTACCTCGGCGCTGGCCGGGGCAATACTGATCTCCTGATCCTCAGTCGTGACCACCTGCTGTGGTGTCGTATGTAGCGAGCCGGGGAAGGCGACCAGCGACTTGACGCTTATATCCCAGCGCTGCTGCTGCAACGCCGCCGTCAGCGCATCACCCTTGAGTGCTGCGTTTGCCGGGTCCTGAAGCCAGCGCTGCGCCTGCACAATCTCCAGCGGATAGGTGGATGCCATCAATACCGGGCCCAGCAAGGAGTCCGGGTAGAGTGCAATCGGAGCCACGAGCTGTTCCAACTGTGCGTTGCTGAGTATTGCGCCGGCAGGCGATGGCGCTGAGCTTGATTGCGCGCTGTCAGACTGCTGCCCCGTGGACAATATCGGCACAAGCCCCAGCATGATGGTCAGTGCAAGTGTCGAGCAAATACGACTGTTCATGAAGTCTAGGTTCCTTGTCGCGGCTATTGGGCCCGAATCTTGTGCCGTCGCAATTCACCGGGTGCCGTTGATAGTGTCATCGTCCACACTTCGGCGGGCAACAGGACAAATACCTACGCGACCGCGAAAGTCCGTCAGTCGATCTGGTGTTACGTGGGAGTCGGTGTTATTTGGCGTGCCGGATAGGGGGCGGCGGCAAGTTCGTTGCGCCGAGCCAGCTGGCCGCAGATTGTGGCGTTACCGCGCCGCCAGTTCTCAGTATCTCAGCAAAGCGTCAAGCCTGAGGACGGCCGCCCCGGTCAGTCGTCCCTCTCGGAGTCTGTCTAAGGCTTCGTTGGCTTTAGCCAGTTCGAAGATTTCGACCTGGGGTTGCAGGTGAATCCGCTCGGCAATGCACATGAACTCCTTACCATCCTGGCGCGTCAGGTTGGCAATCGAGCAAACCGACCGCTCGTTCCAAAGGAGTTCGTAGGGGAAACTGGGTATGTCACTCATGTGTATACCTGCGCAAACGACACGCCCACCCTTGCGCGTTGCTCTCAACGCGGTAGGGACCAGCGAGCCTACTGGGGCAAAGATGATTGCCGCATCCAGCGGTTCGGGAGGCTGTTCATCGGATCCACCGGCCCACGCTGCGCCAAGGCGCGTCGCGAAAGCCCGGGCGGCGTGATCGCCGGGGCGTACGAAGGCAAACACCTGTCGATTCTCGGCCGCCGCGATTTGCGCGAGCAGATGCGCCGCCGCGCCGAAGCCGTAGAGACCCAGATTGCGAACGTTTCCGGAGGCCCGGTAAGCCCGGTAACCAATCAGTCCGGCGCACAGCAACGGCGCGGCTTCTGCGTCGGAATAATGCACAGGGATCGGCAGGCAGTAGCGATCGTCGGCGAGCATGAACTGAGCGTAGCCCCCATCCAGCGTGTAGCCATTGAACTGTGCAAGATCGCAGAGGTTTTCCGCCCCTTCTAGACAGTATCGACAGGTGCCGCAGGTGTGCCCGAGCCATGGAACCCCAACGCGATCTCCGACCGCCAAGTGAGTGACGGCGCTTCCACGCTCGACGACGCTGCCGACGACCTCGTGCCCTGGGGTTATCGGATATTGGATATTGGGCAGCTCATCGTCGATCACATGCAGATCCGTTCGGCATACGCCGCATGCGAGTACCTGAATCAAGACCTGGTGATCGCGCGGCACAGGGCGCGCGATGGACTCGCGGACGAGAGCTTGCCGCGGACCATGCAAGCGCATGGCAAACATCAAATTGGACTCAGGCATGAATTGGCTCTCCCTAAGCGCGGCCCAACGAGCGTCCTTCTATGGCCACTTAGTAGCCGGCATATCCGGAGGTTTGCCAAATAAACCACCCATTCATAAACACGGATGGGTGGAACGTAAAATGAGCTACGCACTGACGGCTAGTGCGGCCAAATCCAGTTTCGAATGCTCTCCGGGTCGATGCCATTTGAATGGGCATAGTTCAGATAATCAACGATCTGATCCTTAAGCCAGTCCTTTACATGAGCTGCGGTCTCTTGCAAAGGCGCCACGTGATCAATGATGTCGATCGCCAGATTAAATCGATCCACCTGATTGATGATTGCCAGCTCCATCGGCGTATTGATATTCCCTTTTTCTTTATAGCCACGAACATGAAAGTTCTCATGATTATGACGTCGATAGGCCAGCTTGTGGATCAGAGAGGGGTAACTGTGAAAATTGAATATGACCGGTCGGTCCTGTGTAAACAGGGAATCAAAGTCGCGATCCGACAAGCCATGCGGGTGTTCACTCTCTGGTAAGAGTCTAAAGAGATCGACAACGCTTATGAATCGAAGTCTTAAATCTGGCAGTTTCTGTCTGACAATCGAGGCTGCTGCCAGCGCCTCCATCGTCGCAACATCACCCGCGCACGCCAGCACCACATCCGGCTCGACGCCTGCATCGGTGCTCGCCCAGTCCCAGATGCCAATACCCTTGGTGCAGTGTTTGACGGCAGAATCCATGTCGAGGAACGTCAGATGGGGCTGTTTATCGGCCACGATTACGTTGTAGTAGTTCACGGATCGGAGGCAATGATCGGCAACGCTCAGCAGGCAGTTCGCATCCGGTGGCAGGTAGATGCGCACGACGTCTGGGCTCTTGTTAGTCACAAGATCGAGAAACCCCGGATCCTGATGCGTAAAGCCGTTGTGATCCTGCCGCCAAACCAGAGAGGTGATCAGCAAGTTGATCGAGGAGATGGGTGCACGCCAGCGAATCTCCTTTTTCGACTTTTCTAGCCACTTGGCGTGCTGATTGAACATGGAGTCAATCACATGCACGAAGGACTCGTATGTCGAGAAGAACCCATGTCGGCCGGTCAGTACGTAGCCTTCGAACCAGCCCTCGAGCGTGTGTTCACTGAGCATCTCCATCACTCGACCATCAGGGGAGAGTTCACCGCCATCTGCGTCTTCCGGCAAGTACTCCCCCATCCAAGTCTTCTTGGTCGCTGCATACAGGCCATCGAGTTTGTTGGAGGCGTTCTCATCAGGGCAAAAGACCCGAAAACGGGTCATGTTGCGCTTCATCACATCCCGCAGAAAGATTGCCAGGCTCGCCGTGGGAGACACATACGCCTTGGCCGGCGCCTTGACCTGGATCGCGTAGTCTTGAAAACGTGGAAGATCCAGCGGCGTGCGCAGCAGGCCGCCGTTAGCGTGTAGATTTGCACTGATCCGGTGTGCTCCCTTCGGCGGCAGGTCGAGTAGGTCGGATACTGGCGTGCCGAGAGAGTCGAACAGCTCTTCGGGCTTGTAGCTTCGCAGCCAGTCTTCGAGGAGCTTCAGGTTGCGGGGATTGGTCGCGGGATCAGCGATAGGTACCTGGTGCGCGCGCCAGAACCCCTCCACTTTGTGTCCATCGACTTGCTGTGGGCCAGTCCAGCCCTTGGGCGATCGCAGAACGATCATCGGCCAGCGCGGACGCGTAGCCTTGCCGGTGCTGCGCGCCTGGCGTTGAATCGAGCGGATGTCCTCAATGCACCTCTCCATGGTGGCGGCCATCTGTTGGTGCATCAGCTCGGGATCGCTCCCCTCGACGAAGTGAGGCTCATAACCATAGCCGCGGAACAGCCATTCCAATTCTTCATGAGAGATGCGGGCAAGTATGGCCGGATTCGCGATCTTGTAGCCATTGAGGTGAAGTATCGGCAGTACGGCTCCATCACACATGGGGTTCAAGAACTTATTCGAGTGCCAGGCGGTTGCCAGAGGCCCGGTTTCGGCCTCTCCATCCCCTACCACACAGGCAACAATCAGATCCGGATTGTCAAAAGCCGCGCCAAAGGCATGGGAGAGACTGTAGCCGAGCTCGCCACCTTCGTGGATTGAACCGGGTGTTTCCGGCGTGCAGTGGCTGCCGATGCCGCCGGGAAACGAAAATCGCTTGAACAGCCGCAACAGCCCTGCTTCGTTGAGACTGCAGTCTGGGTAGATTTCTGAGTAATGACCCTCCAGATAGCAATTGGCCAGCGTTGCGGGCGCGCCGTGTCCCGGGCCCGAGACGTAGATGACCTCAAGATCATGCTTCTTGATCAGACGATTCAGGTGAATCCATACGAATGATTGCCCGGGATCGGAGCCCCAATGGCCAAGCAAGCGACTCTTGAGGTGCTGCGGCTTCAAGGGCTCGCGCAGTAAAGGGTTGTCGCTCAGGTAAATCATTCCTGCGGCAATGTAGTTGCAAGCTCTCCAATACGCATTGAGCTGACGTAACTCTGCCGGCGTTAAAGCATGGTGTTCCCGAGTTGTATCGCGTTGCACGGTGAGTTGCTCCGGTGGTGACACGTTCGACGGCCAGGGGGTTAGCCATGCGCCATGCGCAGACTCTCAGCCCACCGCGAGTCGAGAGTTCCACAGCTAGCGTCCGCTGCCGATACGGGTTTTCCGGCATTGAACACTCTCTCGGCTGCCGGCGGTGGGCCGCTGCATTGCCGCCTTTTGGAGGGTTTCCATCATTGCCAAACCTGAACCGGCCCGTTTTCGAACGGCCTGTTCGTGGCGAGTCTCGCGCATGATAGGTGAGGCCCGCGGCGCGGCAATTACCCCGTCGAAGATCGCGTCCGCACAAATACGGATATTCACTGGCCTATCCCGCGCATAGCCTTAGTGCAGTCCAAGGACTTCAGTTCGTCGAGCGTGCTGGACACTCGCCGCTCCGCGAACTGACGTAAGTGCCCATCAACCGAAGTTGGCTAAATAAGCGCCAGGAGCTGAACATGGAT
>JBEKOK010000296.1:0-4639 GCA_049521875.1 Steroidobacteraceae bacterium | reverse complement strand
ACGGCAATGTCAGTGTCATCTACAAGAGCCTGATGGCGCTGAATCATGTAGCGGCGCTCGGTTGCATGCTCGGCCTGTATGCCCTGCCCCTCCGTCCAGCGATCGGTTGCCTGTTCGTGTACCAGTTCATTGTGGGCCTGGCATCACCTGGTTGTTTCGCTATACCTCAGGTGATGGCCGGCGCCGCTGGAACGGCGCGCTGGGTCGGCATACAGAACATGTTCGGTAATTTTGCGGGAATTCTCGCGCCCTCAATTACCGGCTATCTGCTCGGTAGCAGCGGCAGCTTTGCTCACGCCTTCCTGATCGCAGGCCTGGTGAACATCCTCGGCATTCTTGGCTGGATCATTCTGCTACCCAAGGTAGAGCCGGTGCACTGGAGCTCGCTCGGCGCGACGACCTGATTTGATGCCGACCACGTCGCGTTCGCGGCGACGCCTCGCGTAGGAAATTACCGACAATAAGTGGCTCTGTTCGATGAGTCACAGGAAGCAAAGCTTGTTCTAGGCTTCTCAGCAGCATTTAGCCGTAGCTGGGAACGCCATGACGGTCGACATTCTGCCAATTCAGCATCGCGGACTGGCGGTAGCGCTGCAATTAGCCTTAGAAGCCGCATTGATACGTCGGGCTCGCGGCCCTGCGCCGCAGCAGCCGACGACTTCGGCGATAGCGCTTGAGCATCCGGCTTCCCAATATCCGGAGCCTCCCTGTTCCGAACAGCAGCGGACGTGGCCAGGGCTTGCTCCTCGGGCGGCGCCGTCCGGCCCTACCCTGATTCGCACTCATGCACCCCGAACCTAATGGCCACATTACCTCGCTTGTACTCTAAGGAGACTCACGTGCGAACTCTTCTACCAAATGACACGACCATGATCAGAACAGTGCTCTGCGTAGCCTTATTGGGGGCGCTCGTTGGCGCCTCGGGCTGTGCCAGCACTCCAGCACCCACGGCTGATCTGACGCAGGCTCAGACTCTGGTTGACCAGGCCGAGCAGAGCGGTGCGACGCAGTACGCCGGGGAAGACCTGGCCAGTGCACGGAGCAAGTTGCAGCTCGCCGATCAAGATGCCCAGCGGCACCCCGAATATTCGATCTGGATGGCGCAGGAAGCGTCGGCTGACGCCCGTGTTGCGATGGCCCGCACCAACGCGGTTAAGGCACAGATGGCCCTGAACGATGTCGACGCGGGGACACAGACCCTGCGCATCGAAACCGACCGGGCGCAGTTGAGTCCGCCACTGCCCGCCACTGTAACGGCGCCCACGCAGCAATAGTACGGAGAACACGTCATGGCTAAGCCTATGCTCAACAACTTTTATCTACCGGGCGTTTGCAGCGTTGCACTCTGCCTGGCGGCCTGTGCCACCACCTCGCCTGCAGGCCCCTCGGCACTTGAACAGGCGCGGGTTGCCGTGCAGCAGCTGGAAGCCGAGCCGCTCGCGGCACAGGTCGCCAGCAGGTCGCTGCAGGATGCCCGTGACGCGCTGGCTGCAGCCGAAGAGGCGGAGCACACCCGCAGGCCTGTCGATGAAGTCATTCATCTGTCGTATCTGGCGCGGCGCGACGCCGAGGTCGGCGAGGCCATGGTCGCCGAGGAGAATGCGCGCGTAGCGATGACCCAGGCGCAAGCCCAGCGTGACCATGTGCTGCTCGAAGCGCGCGAACGTGAAGTGGCCAGCTCTCGTGAGCAGACCGTTGAAGCCCAGCAAACCGCGCAGCAGGCGCAGCAGCAGGCCCAGGCCTCGCAGCAGGCGGCGCTGGACGCACAAGCACAGGCGCAGGTCTCGCAGCAGGCAGCGCAGGATGCCCAACAACAGGCACGAGACGCCCAGGGACAACTTGAGGCGATGCAGGCCCAGGCGACCGATCGCGGCATGGTGCTGACGCTGGCAAACGTCCTGTTTGACTCTGGCAGCAGTTCGCTCAAGACCGGCGCGGACGAAGTGATCGCCCGGCTGAGTCAGTTTCTGCAGAATCACCCGAGCATCATGGTGCGTATCGAGGGCCACACCGACAGCCTTGGTTCAGACAGTCATAACGAGACGCTTTCGCTGCGCCGTGCAGAGGCTGTCGCATCGGCGCTGCAGAATGACGGCATCGACAGTGCGCGCATAGAGGTTTTAGGCCGCGGAAGATCCGCGCCGATCGCTGGCAATGGCACCGGCGCCGGGCGGCAGCTGAATCGTCGAGTAGAGATCATTTTCTCGGACTCGCAGGGACAGTTTGTTGGCGGATAACCACGCTGGCCGCATTCAATTGCCCAGGAGAGGGGCGTCACTATGTGATTTTAGTGGCGCCACTTTCTCTGTGTTCCCGACTCTTGACGGCGCTATTCAGTGCGGCCGCGAGCTCGAACTCAACGCTAGTGCTGCTGGAGCGCGGCGAGCTTTGACCACTGCTCAATTTTCACCCGCGCAACCATCGCTGCCGTGCCATGCCCGTCGGGATGAAATATAAGCGACTCGCCATCTGAGAGTTCATCGGCAAACTGCGGGAACGCTTCGCTTATATTCGGTGAGTGCGTCACGATGAGTGTATTGGTACCGGCAGCCGGGCGAACGGCTGCCTGAACCCGCAGCCAGTCCGCGCGCGATCCTGTCGCGTCCGTCTGCATGCTTTGGCCCTGATCTCCAAGTTGGGGATAGGTATTCGCTGATCCAAATTGAGCGAGCCGTATCGTCTCAAGCGCGCGATAGGTCGGACTGGCCATGACGCTTCCGATAGGGATATGCATCTGCCGCAACGATGCGCCCATCGCCGTAGCCGAGAGGCGGCCAGACAGATCCAGCTGACGCTCATGATCCACGTTGTCAGCATTGACCTGCGTAATATCCGGCGGCCAACGTGGCGAGCTCGCGTGGCGCATGACGATGACGTAGCCACCCAGGCGAAGTTGCGAGACCAGCTCCGAACCCACAAGCGTCTGAGTGTGCCCCTTCCCCCACATGGGCACCGCAAGGAGTCCGATCAGACTTACACACGCCCAGCCAGGCAAGCGGCGGAGGTTATTCATACGAATATCTTTGGCTCTGGCAGCTCATTAGACTTTTTTCGGTAACTGGCAGCGAGGTTCGCGGCACCTGCCGTGAACTCTCCGAACACCGCCCCACTTTAAATCAGCGGGTTATATAATTGTCCGCTATTTTACCGACCAGCTACCTTCTGGGGCACCGAATGTCCGTCCTCCCAGCTAAGCGGCCGAAGGAGATCGCGCCCGCTGCAGCTCCCTTATCTTCTTGTCGCTAAATCGCGCGTCGTAGATAGAGCGGGGGTCGATCGTGCGCGCTACTAAAGTGGCCGTGCCAACGGCGAGGACCAACGGCAGGATGATGGATCGATCACGTCCGGTAAGCTCCAGAACCAGTACGACAGCAGAGATCGGACCATGGGTGGTCGCCGCAAGCACTGCAGCCGCGCCCACTACAGCGAACAGACCCGGTGGTACACCGGGCCAGAACAATCCCCAAACGTAGCCCAGCAGGCCACCGAGCAGCGCCCCCAGTGTCAGTGAGGGCGTGAACAGTCCGCCCGGAACACCGCTGCCAAGGCACAGCACAGTGGCGAGGGGTTTTAGAAAAAGCAGGGTCAGCAGCAGCAGCGGCGCAACCTGATTCGTAAACGCCATCTGTGTAACGTCCTTGCCGTTACCAAGGATCTGCGGATAAGCGATCGATACGACTCCAATCAACCCGAGTGCTGCGGACGGTACGACCACACGAAGCCAGCCGGTCGGCTTGTTGTGATCCGCCCACGCAATCACTCTTATATAGGCTACCGACACAAGGCCGGCGATCGGCCCGATCAGCACAGCCCAGAAAACCACCGACAGTGAGGTTGTATACGAAGGGATCACGTAGGTGGGAGCGTCAGGGAGCGCCAGCCACGAGATGGCAGTCGCAATTGCCGAGGCCAACAAGGCCGGCAGTACCAGTCGCAGCGCGAGTACCCCGCGCAGCACCTCAAGGGCGAACAGCGCACCCCCGAGAGGCACGCCATAGGCTGCAGCCATTCCGGCCCCGGCACCACAAGCCACCAGCAGCCGGCGCTGCTCATCGGAGAGGTGTCGCCGGTCCGCCAGCAGATTTGCCATTACTGCGCCGACCTGCTTCGGTGCGCCTTCGCGGCCCAGAGAAGCACCCATACCGACAACCAGTACCGACAACAGAGCGCTGCCAACCGTACGCCACGCCGGCAAGCGCCCGGCGAACAGTGATATCGCCTCGGTGATATCGATGCCATTGGCGCTCGACAACCTGCCAATGACGATCTGTCCTGCACCGGTCAACAGTCCGGCGCCCAACAGGATCGCGATGTGCCGCCACGGCGCCGCGTGCGAGGCTGCATCCAAAAGACTGGGTCCGGGCCATACCAGGTGCTGGATAAGCTCAAGCAGCCGGGTCAGCACCGCCGCACCGATACCAGCACCTGCCCCTGTCAATACCACTGCCGCCCAGAATCCCACCGCGCCGGGTCGCGTTAACGTCGGCGGGATTGAACCCTCAGTGTCCTGCGGCTGATCCAAAAGTCTCGCTCCAGGTTGAGTTGCGGAGGCACTCGGTAACATATTAGCGACGCCGCCCTTCAGGGCGCTCGACAACAAATTTGGCACCACCGCGAATGATCAGGCGCGTTTGCTCAC
>JBEKOK010000295.1:0-4677 GCA_049521875.1 Steroidobacteraceae bacterium | reverse complement strand
CTTTCCGGACCGCAATGATGTCGACTGGCTCAAGCACACGCTGTGCTGGGTCGATGAGCAGGGCGCCACACGCTTCAACTATCGGCCGGTGCACCTGCAGCCACTGACCGATGAAGTGGCCGCCGTGCCTCCGAAGGCACGGACCTACTAGCACAGCGGCTATTGCAGACAAGGCGGTAACAGGACCATGGTTGAGATACTGCTCCCCCCGAACTCGCGCATCGACAAGCGCGCCGGCAAGCATTTCAAGGCCCCAAGTGGCGCCAAGCAGGTGCGGACGTTCCGTATCTACCGTTTCGATCCGGACACCGGCGCCAAGCCGCGCGTGGATTCCTACGAGCTCGACATGGCCGATTGCGGACCGATGGTGCTCGATGCGCTGCTGAAGATTAAGAACGAGGTCGACTCGACGCTCGCGCTGCGCCGCTCCTGCCGCGAGGGCATCTGCGGCTCGTGCGCGATGAACATCAATGGGGTGAACACGCTCGCCTGTACGCGCTCGTGCGAGGAGCTTGGCAGTGGCGATGTGCGCATCTATCCGCTGCCGCACATGCCGGTGGTCAAGGATCTGGTCACCGACCTGACCAACTTCTACGCCCAGTACGCGGCCGTGAAACCCTGGCTGCAGACGCGCAGCGCCCCGCCGCCGGATCGCGAGCGGCTGCAGTCGAAGGAAGACCAGGAGAAGATCGATCGGCCCTCGGCCTGCATCCTGTGCGCGTGCTGCTCGACCTCCTGCCCCAGCTACTGGTGGAATTCAGAGCGCTACCTGGGGCCCGCCGCGCTGCTGGCCGCGTATCGCTGGATCGTGGACTCGCGCGATGAGGCGACCGGTGAGCGCCTCGATGCCCTGGATGATCCGTTCCGGCTCTATCGCTGCCACACGATCATGAACTGCACCGAGGCCTGTCCGAAGGATCTGAACCCGGCGCGGGCCATCGGCGAGATCAAGCAGCTGCTGGCCGAGCGCCAGCACTAACCGGCATCGAGCGCATGGCCGAACGGCTCGTGGCCCCCGGACAGCTTGCCTGGCGCTGCCGGCGCGGCATGCGCGAACTCGATGAATTGCTCAGCGGCTGGTTGCGCGAGCGCTACAGCGTGGCCGGCGCCGCGACCCAGGCCGATTTTCGCGCCTTCCTTGAGCTGCCGGATCCGGAAATCGCCGCTTACCTCATGGGTCACAGTGAGCCGGCCGAAGCACGCCTGCGCGCGCTGGTCGGCCAGATCCGCGAGCACCGGCCGGTTTCCGGCTGAATCCTCGCGGCAGCGCGCCGCACCTGCAAAGTGCTGGGTTTATGTCAAGCCCCTCGCTTGGGCACCGGCCGCGGATATTGCCGCACCGAGGTGTCTAAAATGCGACCTGCGTAGGGAACCTTCCGCCGAGCGCAGGGCTCCAACCGAGCAGTGACCGGCGCCCCGCCTGCCCGACTGGAGCCCTCAGGTATCCATGAGCGAATTCGCTGCTAGACTGGCCAGGAAGCAACCCCTACACGGAGTGATCGGCTCCCTCGGACCTATTCCCATGGCGAAAACTGAGCCGCCCGCTGACCCGCGCGAGAGTGCCAAAACACCTGCGGTGTCCGAATCAGTGATCGCCGAACCCACCGGGGCCGATGTCGGGGACTTGAGCCTCGTGCGCCGCGTGCAGGCCGGCGAGCGCAGCGCCTATGACCTGCTGGTGCTCAAGTACCAGCACAAGATCGTCAAGCTGGTCATGCGCTACGTCCGCGACGTCGCCGATGCCCAGGATGTGGCCCAGGAAGTGTTCATCAAGGCCTACCGGGCCCTGCCGCAGTTTCGCGGCGACTCGGCCTTCTATACCTGGCTCTATCGCATCGCCATCAATACCGCCAAGAACGCCCTGGCCGCGCGCGAGCGCAATCCGGTCGGCTACGAGCTGGATGCCCAGAGCTCGGATGAGTGGCCGGACCTGGCCGGCAAGCTGCGTGATCCGGATACGCCCGAGGGCCTGGCCCTGACCGAGGAGATCCGCAATTCGGTGACCCAGGCGATCGAGGCACTGCCCGAGGATCTGCGCACCGCGATCGTGCTGCGCGAACTCGATGGCATGAGTTACGAGGAAATCGCCGCGGCGATGGACTGCCCGGTCGGCACGGTGCGTTCGCGCATCTTCCGGGCGCGCGAGGCGATCGACAAGCGGTTGCGACTGGTGTTTGACGGTGGATTGGGTCGGGCAGAGGACGTGGTGCAATGAACGAGGAACGTGATAGCCAGCTCTCGGCGATGTTCGACGGCGAGCTGCCCGCAACCGAATGCGAACTGCTCTCGCGCCGCCTCGGCCGCGACGAGCTGCTGCGCGCCCGCTGGTCGCGCTATGCCGCGATTGGCGCGGTGCTGCGTGCCGATCCGACGGTGGTGGTGCACGGGAACCTGGCCCGCCGCGTCTCCGCGGCATTGGTTGCCGAGACCGTCACGGCAAAGCGCAGCCATCGGGCGCTGTGGCAGACTTTCGCCGGCTCCGGCGTTGCCGCCGCGGTCGCCGGCATTGCGATCCTGCTGCTGCGCACCGGTGTGGCGCGTCAGGATGTCGCGCTGACCGCCTTTACGCCCAGTGTGCAGCGACTCGAGGCGCCGCAGCTGGCGCTGCGAGCGGTGAGCGCCGTGAGCCCGGTCAATCTGGCCACGCGCACCACGATCGCGGCACCGAGCTACGTGGTCCCGCCGGCGGCCAGCGGCAATGACGGGGCCCCGGTGCCGATGTCGGCCGCGCTCGCCAACTACGTCGTGGCGCACAGCGAGTATTCCTCGCCGCTCTCGCGCCCGCATCTGCTCTCGGCGCTGGTCGCCAGTGACCTGGCGCAGGCTGATTCTCCAGGCCCGGTAAACACTGCGGCCGGTCCGTCCGGCGATGCGCCACACTAGCCGCCGCATCGGATTCTCGCTCGCTCTGTTCATTGCGGGAGCGGCGCTGGCCGCAACCGATGAGCCCCAGTCGTGGCTCGATCGCATGAACCACGCGCTCGCCACGCGCAACTACCAGGCGCTCTTCATGCACCAGCATGGCGGGCAGAGCGAAACCCTGCGCATCACCCACCGCGTCACCGGCAGCGATGTCGCCGAGCGCATCGTATCGCTCGATGGCTCGGGTCGGGAATTCATCCGCCACGGCAGCCAGCTGTATTGCTACTTGCCGGACCAGCACCTGGTGCTGGTCGAGCAGAGTCCGCCCGAGGGACTGCTGCTCTCGGGCCTGCGCGATCCGGATGTCTCGGCCAGTGGCCAGTACACGTTGCGCGAACTGGATGAAGAGCGCATCAGCGGCCGCACCGCACGCATCATCGCGCTCGAACCGCGTGACGCCTTCCGCTATGGCTACCGGCTGTGGATCGATGAGGCCAGTGCGATGCCGCTGAAGACCCAGCTGATGACTGCCGACGGCCATGTCGTCGAACAGATCGTGTTTGCACAGCTCTCGCTGCCCGATCACATCGCCGATGCGGCCCTCGAACCGCAGGTCGACGTGCGCGGCTTCCGTTGGCTGCGGCGCGGGAGCGTGACCGTGACGGCGACGATCGAGGCGAGTGGCGCGGCCTTGGGGTGGGATGCGCGCACGCTGCCGCCCGGCTTCCAGCTGACCGCCCGCTCGGTGCGTCTGATGCCCGGCCAGAAGGCGCCGGTGACGCAGCTGGTATTCAGCGATGGCCTGGCCTCGGTGTCGGTCTTTGTCGAAGACGATGGCTCGCAGCCCGCAGCGGCGACCGCCGCCGGCGGCGAGCCGGAAATGCAGGTCAGTACCGTCGGCTCGGCCTCGACGGTCTCGACGGTCATCGAAGGGCACCGGGTCACGGCCATTGGTGAGGCGCCGGCCGATACCGTGCGGGCGATCGCCGGATCGGTTGTCAGCTCCGCCGCCGAGCGCTCGACGATCCCGCCCTGGACCGCTGGCCGGTCGCATTGAAAGCGCTCGTGCCGGGCGCTCGCTTGAGGCTCCTGATCAGCCCCGACTGCGGGCTGTGCGAGGAGTTTGCGGCCGCTTACCACACGCTCGCCCGGCGCCAGCCGCTGCCGCCGCTGGAGCTGACCGATGTGGACTCGGATGCGACGCTGTCCCGGCGCTGGGGCCTTAAAATTCCTGTCTTATTGCTGGATGACACCCTGATCTGCCAGACACGGCTCGATGCCGGGGAACTGATGCGGTTGTTGAGGCTATAATCCGCGCGCCCCGGCGCCGGGGAGCCGGGTTATCCCACTTGATGCAACGCATACGAAACTTTTCCATCATCGCGCATGTTGATCACGGTAAATCAACGCTGGCTGACCGCCTGATCCAACTGTGCGGTGGCCTGGCCGAGCGCGAGATGCAGGCCCAGGTCCTCGATTCGATGGATCTGGAGCGCGAACGCGGCATCACGATCAAGGCCCAGAGCGTTACGCTCTACTACAACGCCAAAGACGGCGAGCGCTACCAGCTCAACCTGATCGACACCCCGGGCCATGTGGACTTCTCCTATGAGGTCTCCCGCAGCCTTGCGGCCTGCGATGGGGCGCTGCTGGTCGTCGATGCCTCGCAGGGCGTCGAGGCGCAGAGCGTCGCCAACTGCTACACGGCGACCGAGCTCGGCCTGGAAGTGCTGCCGGTGATCAACAAGATCGATCTGGCCTCGGCCGATCCGGTGCGCGTGATGCAGGAGATCGAGGAGATCATCGGCATCGATG
>JBEKOK010000294.1:0-4683 GCA_049521875.1 Steroidobacteraceae bacterium | reverse complement strand
GCGTCGGCTACGCGGTCTCGCACCCCGAAGTGGCCGAGGTACTCAACCGCATACGCCCGGCCTTCAATGTCAGTTCACTGGCGCTCACCGGCGCGCGCGTCGCGCTCGCCGAGCAGACCTACATGGAATCCTGCGTCAGTCGCTGCCTGAGTGAACGCGAACGACTGCGCACGGCATTGATCGGGCTCGGGCTGAAGGTGATTCCCTCGGCGGGCAATTTCCTGCTGGTGCACTTTGGATCGCGGGCCGGGCAGCTCTTTCAACAGCTGCTGCAGGCCGGTTTCATCGTGCGCCCGGTCGCGGGCTACGGCCTTCCCGAGTACCTGCGCATCACGGTCGGCGCCGTGGAGCACCAGGACGGACTGCTCAAAGCCTTACGGACGCTGCTGTGAGCGATTCACGCACGGCACCGGCCTATGAGGCGCTGCCCAGTCGCAAGCTCGGCGGGATCATCGAGGTCCCCGGGGACAAGTCGATCTCGCACCGCGCGCTGATGCTCGGAGGACTTGCTGAAGGCATGACCCGTATCACCGGCTTTCTGGCCGGCGAGGACTGCCTCTCGACGCTCGCGGCGCTGCAGGCGATGGGCGTGCGCATCCGGCGGCCGGCACCGACCGAGGTCATTGTCCACGGCGCTGGCATGGACAGTTTGCGGGCCCCGGCCGCGCCGCTCGACATGGGCAATGCCGGCACCGCGATCCGGCTGTTCATGGGACTGCTCAGCGGCGCGCCGTTTGAGTCGACGCTGATCGGCGATCACTCGCTGATGCGCCGACCGATGGAGCGCGTGGCAGTGCCGCTGCGACTGATGGGCGCCCGGATCGACACGCGCGAGGGCAAACCCCCGGTCATGATTCATGGCGGCGCGCCACTGCACGGCATCGACTACGTGCTGCCGGTGGCCAGCGCCCAGGTGAAGTCCGCAATCCTGTTGGCCGGCCTGGGTGCCGAGGGCACCACGCGCGTCACGGAGCCGGCGCCGACGCGCGATCACACCGAGCGCATGCTCGGCGGGTTCGGCGTGCAGGTGATCCGTGACGGATCGACTGCGAGCCTCGTGGGCGGACAGCGGCTGCGCGCGCACGCGGTGGACGTGCCGGGCGATATATCCTCGGCCGCATTCTTCCTGGTGGCCGGTGCGCTCGCCTCGCTTGATGGACTGACCCTGCGCAATGTGGGCATCAATCCGACGCGGACCGGGCTGCTTGAGATGCTGCGCCTGATGGGTGCGAACCTGACAATCACGCCGCGCGCGGTGCAGGGGCCTGAGCCGACGGCCGACATCACGGTGCGCGCGGCGCCGCTGCACGGCATCCAGGTACCGGCCGAACTCGTGCCGCTGGCGATCGATGAATTCCCGGCGTTCTTCATCGCCGCCGCGGCCGCGAGTGGGGAAACGATCGTGACCGGCGCCGCCGAGCTTCGGGTCAAGGAGAGCGATCGGCTCGCGGTCATGGCCGAGGGCCTGACGGCGCTCGGCGTGCAGTGCGAACTACGGCCCGATGGGATGCGAATTGTCGGCGGCCCGATCCACGGTGGCACCGTGCGCAGCCACGCCGATCATCGCATCGCGATGGCCTTCGCAGTTGCCGCGACGCGCGCGACCGGTCCGATCCGCATCGAGGATGTGGCCAATGTCGCCACTTCGTTTCCTGGATTTCCCGACCTTGCCCGCAGCATCGGCCTGCAGATCGAGGTGGGTGCGTGAATACGGTGCCGGTCCTGGCCATTGACGGGCCGAGCGGCGCCGGCAAGGGGACCATCAGCCGGCTCATAGCGGTCCGCAGCGGCTGGCACCTGCTCGACAGCGGGGCGCTGTATCGCCTGGTGGCACTGTCCGGGACACGCGCCGGGCTCGATCCCCAGGACCAGGCCGGGCATGCGAGGCTCGCTGCCGAGATGCCAGTGCGCTTCAGCGCCCACGCCGATGGCTCGGAGTGCATTGAACTTGCCGGCCTGGAGGTGACCGACGCGCTGCGTACCGCGCAGGCGGGTATGGGCGCCTCGCGGGTTGCGGCCTGGCCGGGGGTCCGTAGCGCCCTAATGGCGCGCCAGAGAGCCTTTGCGCAGCCGCCGGGACTGGTGGCGGACGGGCGGGACATGGGCACGGTCGTCTTTCCCGGCGCCGGCCTGAAGATCTACCTGATGGCCAGTGCCCAGGAGAGGGCCCGCAGGCGCCATAAGCAGTTGAAAGACAAGGGATCCGATGTTAGCCTTGCCGCCCTTTCGCGGGAGATCGAGGAGCGCGACCATCAGGATCAGACGCGGCCTGTCGCGCCTCTGGTGCCGGCGGCCGATGCACTGATTCTCGACTCGACGAGTTTGAGCATCGCGGAAGTCGTTGAGCGCGTCTGGCAGGCAGGGGCTGCGCACGGATTCTGGGGAGCGTGAACAAGAGGCTCGAAGGACCTAAAGTCCAGCATTGCCTTTATTGTTCAATTTATTGATTGTATTATGGTTTTAAGGTGGACCTGACAGGAGTCGGGTCTGGATTTTCATTCCCTGTGCCACATGGATGTGCGGCCGGGAACCAACGTCAATGCGCTGTCGTTATGCGAAGCGCCAAGAGTGAATATGAACGAAAGTTTCAGTGAGATGTTCGAGAACAGTCTGGCGAATCAGCGCATTCGTCCAGGGATGATCCTGACCGGCCTGGTTGTAGATGTCAGCCCCGATGTCGTCATCATCAATGTGGGCCTCAAGTCCGAAGCCGTCATCCCGCTCGATCAGTTCAAGAATGAACGCGGCGAAGTAGAAGTTAAGGCAGGCGATTCCGTCGAAGTAGCCCTCGACTCAGTCGAAGATGGCACCGGCGAAACCCGACTGTCACGTGAGAAAGCCAAGCGTGCCCGCACCTGGACTCGCCTGGAGCAGGCCTTCAACGATGGCGAGATCGTCACCGGCATCATCTCGGGCCGCGTCAAAGGCGGATTCACGGTCGAGATCGAGAACGTACGCGCATTCCTGCCTGGCTCGCTGGTCGATGTGCGTCCGGTGCGCGATACCGCGTACCTGGAAAACAAGCCGCTCGAGTTCAAGGTCATCAAGCTCGACCAGAAGCGCAACAACGTCGTGGTCTCGCGCCGCGCAGTCGTTGAGCGCGAGTTCTCGGCCGAGCGCTCGGCGCTGATGGACAATCTGCAGGAGGGCGCAGTGGTGAAGGGCAGCGTCAAGAACCTGACCGATTACGGCGCCTTCGTCGATCTGGGCGGCATTGATGGACTGCTGCACATCACTGACATGGCCTGGAAGCGCGTCAAGCATCCTTCCGAAGTGGTCAAGGTCGGCGATGAGATCGAAGTGCGCATCCTCAAGTTTGATCGCGAGCGCTCACGCGTATCCCTCGGCTTGAAGCAGCTTGGAGCGGATCCGTGGGAGAACATTGCGCGCCGCTACCCGCCCAACACGCGGGTGTTCGGCAAGGTCACGAACATCGCTGACTACGGCGCGTTCGTCGAGATCGAGGATGGCGTCGAGGGCCTGGTGCACGTCTCGGAGATGGACTGGACCAACAAGAACGTCAATCCGGCCAAGGTGGTGCACACCGGTCAGGAAGTGGAAGTCATGGTGCTCGATGTCGATGAGGAGCGGCGGCGCATCTCGCTCGGCCTCAAGCAGTGCCAGGCCAATCCGTGGAAGGAATTTGCCGAGAACCACAACCGTGGCGATCGCGTTGCCGGTCAGATCAAGTCGATCACCGACTTCGGTATCTTCATCGGCCTGCCGGGCAACATCGATGGCCTGGTGCACCTCTCGGACATCTCCTGGGACGTGCCCGGCGAGGAAGCCGTGCGCAACTACCAGAAGGGTCAGCAGGTCGAGGCGATGGTGCTCTCGATCGATCCGGAGCGCGAGCGCATCTCGCTCGGCGTCAAGCAGCTGGCCAAGGATCCGTTCTCGGGCTACATCACCGAGAATCCCAAGGGCAGCATCGTGCGCGGCGTGGTCAAGGACGTGGACGCGCGCGGCGCGATCATCGATCTGGGCAATGGCATCGAGGGCCAGCTGCGCGCCTCCGAACTCGGTCGTGACCGGGTCGAGGATGCACGCTCGATTCTCAAGGCCGGCGATGAGATCGAAGCCAAGTTCGTCGGCGTGGATCGCAAGACCCGCTCGATCACGCTCTCGATCAAAGCCAAGGAAGTGCACGAGGAAGCCGAGGCTGTGCAGAACTACCGTTCTGATCAGCCCACCTCAGGCACGAGCCTGGGCGATCTGCTCAAGGAGCAGATCAACTCCGACCGCTGAAGGCTTGACGCATCCGAGTGCGCCGGGCGGCCTTGACGGGCCGCCCGGTCTCTCAGAAGAACTACAGGATTGGGAAGGCTGCCCATGACAAAGTCCGAGCTGATCGAGATCATCACCACCAAGCAGAAGCACCTGCCGGCGAAAGACGTCGAGCTGGCACTCAAGCAGATGCTCGAAATCATGAGCGATGCGCTCGCACAGGGTGATCGGATCGAGATTCGGGGCTTTGGCAGCTTCTCGCTGCATTTTCGGCCGCCACGCCAGGGCCGCAACCCGAAGACCGGCGAAGCGGTCGCCCTCGATGGCAAGTACGTGCCGCACTTCAAGCCGGGCAAGGATCTGCGCGAGCGGGTCAATGACGGCGCGGACCGGCCGATTCGCGACTGATCGGCGAGACTGCCTACAGGCAAGTAGGTCGTCAGCCTACACATCTCC
>JBEKOK010000293.1:0-4702 GCA_049521875.1 Steroidobacteraceae bacterium | reverse complement strand
TCGACGGAGAACTGGATGTTGGAACCGCCGGTCTCGACGCCGATCTCGCGGATCACGGCGAACGAGGCGTCGCGCATGATCTGGTATTCCTTGTCGGTCAGCGTCTGCGCCGGCGCGACCGTGATCGAATCCCCGGTGTGTACGCCCATCGGATCCAGGTTCTCGATCGAGCAGATGATGATGCAGTTGTCCTTGCGGTCCCGCACCACCTCCATCTCGTATTCCTTCCAGCCGATGACCGACTCCTCGATCAGAAGCTCATGCGTCGGGGAGGCATCAAGGCCGCGGGCGACGATGTCCTCGAACTCCTCGCGGTTGTAGGCAATGCCCCCGCCACTACCGCCCATCGTGAAGGAGGGGCGGATGACGATCGGGAAGCCCATCGAGCTTTGCACCGCGAAGGCCTCTTCCAGGCTCCGCGCCATCTGCGAATGCGGGACCTCGAGGCCGATCTCGCGCATCGCATTCCTGAACAGCTCGCGATCCTCGGCCATGTCGATCGCTTCGCGCGAGGCGGCGATCAGCTCGACGCCAAACTTGGCGAGCACGCCCTCGCGCACCAGATCGAGGGCGGTGTTCAGGGCCGTCTGGCCACCCATGGTCGGCAGCAGCGCATCGGGCCGCTCCTTCTCGATGATGCGGGCACAGGTGCGCCAGTTGACCGCCTCGATGTAGATGGCATCGGCCATCTCGGGGTCGGTCATGATCGTCGCCGGATTGGAGTTGACCAGGATGACCCGGTAGCCCTCCTCGCGCAGCGCCTTGCAGGCCTGGGCGCCCGAATAATCAAATTCGCACGCCTGGCCGATGACGATAGGCCCGGCGCCGATGATCAGGATGCTCTTGATGTCTGTGCGCTTGGGCATGTAGGTCTTGAACTCGAAAGTGTCGGTCGGTGTACTTTAAGGATCGGGTTGCGGCGCCGAGTGCTCTTAGCCCTCGGCGCTCTGCTTGCGCGACTGGGCACGCAGCAGGCGCAGCTGCTGCTGCAGCCGTCTGATGATTGCCTGGATGAAGGCCTCGAACAGCGGCGCCATGTCATGCGGGCCGGGGCTGGCCTCGGGATGGCCCTGGAAACTGAAGGCTGCGCGATCGGTGCGCGCCACGCCCTGCAGGCTCCCGTCAAAGAGCGAGCGATGCGTCGGCACCAGCGTCTCGGGCAGGCTGGTCTCATCGACTGCAAAGCCATGGTTCTGACTCGTGATCAGCACGCGGCCGCTGGCGATCTCGAGCACCGGATGGTTGGCGCCGTGATGCCCGAATTTCATCTTGACCGTGCGTGCGCCGCTGGCGAGGGCGAGCAGCTGGTGCCCGAGGCAGATGCCGAAGATCGGCACATCGGTCTCCAGCAGCTCGCTGATTGCTTTGATCGCGTAGTCGCACGGCTCCGGATCGCCCGGGCCGTTGGAGAGGAAGATGCCATCGGGCGTCAGTGCCATCACTTCGGCCGCGGTGGTCTTGGCCGGCACGACGGTGACGCGGCAGCCCTGGTCAGCAAGGATCCGCAGGATGGTGCGCTTGATGCCATAGTCGTAGGCGACGACATGCAGGCGCTGCGGGGCGCGGATATTGGGCCGTTCCTGATCGAGCCATACGCTGCCTTCATTCCACTGGAAGGCCTCGCGCGTGGTGACGACCTGCGCCAGATCCATGCCCTTGAGGCCCGGGAAGCGCTTGGCGAGGCGCACCGCTGCGGCCTCATCGAGTTTCTCGCCGGTCATGATGCAACCGGCCTGCGCACCGCGCTCGCGCAGGTGACGCGTGAGCCGGCGCGTATCGAGGCCGGCGATCGCGACCACTTTGCCGCGCTGGAGGAATTCCCCGAGCGTGCCCTCGGAGCGCCAGTTGCTCGCGACCAGCGACAGATCGCGGATCACGAGTCCTGCGGCATAGATCTGCGGGGACTCGAGGTCTTCGGGGGTCGCACCGGTGTTACCGATGTGGGGATAGGTCAGCGTGACAATCTGGCGGGAATAGGACGGGTCGGTCAGGATTTCCTGGTATCCGGTGATCGCAGTATTGAATACGACTTCACCGGTGGTGTTTCCGCTGGCGCCGATAGACTGGCCGCGGAAGATGGTGCCGTCCGCAAGCGCCAGCACCGCAGGTGCACTCACCACTCTGTATCCCCTGTCGTTAGCTTCGGGACCCTTCCATTTTTTTGCCCCTTAGGAAGCACTGCCGAACAGTGGATTCCGGGAGGCATATGCACAAAGCGGGAGGAGTTCTTTTGGAACGCCCTCCCGCCTTGTGCGGACTAACCCGCTAAACGGATTACGGGGGAAATTCTACGGTTCAGACCCCAAAGTGTCTATGTAAAAAATCGCCCTATTTGAGCCAAAATCGGCCGGCCGGCGTCCGCCAGGCGGCGGTGAAAATGCGGGGCACTTTCTCCCAAGATATTGTTTTAGCTAACGAAAGCCTGACCCATCCGATAACGCCCGGCCGGCTGGCCAGCCAGCCACCGCCCGGCCTCGAGGGCACCGCGGGCGAACACCGCCCGGTCAGTCACGCTGTGGGCCAGGCGCAGTCGCTCGCCCTCGCCCAGGAACAGGACTTCATGCTCGCCGATGACATCGCCGCCGCGTACGACCGCGAATCCAACCTGCCCGGCCGGCCGCGCGCCGATGAGACCGAGGCGTGCCTGGGCGGCGACCGTTTCAGGCGCGAGACCGCGAGCTTCGGCCACCGCGGCGCCCAGCGCCAGCGCGCTGCCCGAGGGCGCATCGATCTTGGAGCGGTGATGAGCCTCGAGTACTTCAATATCGTAGGACTCAGGCAATGCCGCCGCTGCGCGTCGCGCGAGTTCCAGCAGCACGTTCAGTCCGCGACTGGTATTGGCGGCCACCAGCAGCGGAATCCGCCGGGCCGCGGCTTCGAACTGTGCCTGCACGGCCTCACTGATGCCCGTGGTCCCGATCAGCAACGGCACCCCCGCAGTGACGCAGGCGGCAAGGTTGCTCGAGGTGATGGCCGGGTGAGAGAAGTCGATGACCAGCTGCGCGCCTGGGAGTGCACGCGCGAGCTCGCAGCTGACGAACACATCGACCGGCGTACGCCCGGCCAGCTCTCCGGCATCACGACCGAGCGCGACACTGCCCGCCCCAACAATGGCGGCGGTGAGCTTAAGCGAATCGAATTCCGGTAACAGCCGGATCAGATTGCGGCCCATGCGGCCGCTGGCACCGACGATAACGGTGCGGATCACTCCTCGCCACCGCTGAAGAAGCTCTTGACCCCCTCGAGGAAGGACTTCTGTCGCGGCGCGTGGCGCTGGCCGTCCTTGTGCAGCAGTTCATCGAACCGCTGCAGCAGTTCGCGCTGTTCGCCCGAGAGCTTCACCGGCGTCTCGACCACCACCCGGCAGAACAGATCGCCCTGCTCGCCGCCGCGCGCCTGGCGCACGCCCTTGTCCTTGAGGCGGAACACGCGGCCCGACTGGGTCTCGGCCGGGATCTTGAGCATCACCTGTCCGCTCAAGGTCGGCACCTCGATGCTGCCGCCGAGTGCCGCGGTCACGAAACTGACCGGCACCTCGCAGCTCAAGTGCGCACCGTCGCGCTCGAAGATTGCGTGCTCACGCACATGCACTTCGACATACAGGTCACCGGGGGGTCCGCCGTTGCGACCGGCTTCGCCTTCGCCGCTCAAGCGGACCCGATCGCCGGTATCGACGCCGGCCGGAATCTTGACCGAGAGTTTCTTGTGGCGCCGGACCCGGCCCTGACCCAGGCAGGCATCGCAGGGATTGCGCACGATGCGCCCGGTGCCGCGGCACTGCGGACAGGTCTGCTGCAGCGTGAAGAAGCCCTGCGCGACGCGCACCTGGCCCGCCCCGCCGCAGGTCTCGCACTGGATCGGGTTGCTGCCCTTGGCGGCACCGGAGCCGTGGCAGACCTCGCATTCGTTGAGCTTGGTGAGCTCGATCTCGGCGGTATGACCGAAGACGGCTTCAGACAGGTCGAGCTCGATCTGATAGCGCAGATCCGCGCCGCGGTAGACCTGCTGGCGGCCGCCGCGCCGTGCGCCACCGAAGATGTCGCCGAAGACTTCACCGAAGATATCGCCAAAGGCCTCGGCGCCGCCGAAGCCTCCGCCACCGCCGCCCTGGCGGGTGGCATCGATGCCCGCATGACCGTGCTGATCATAGATCGCACGCTTCTGCGCATCGGAGAGGATCTCGTAGGCCTCCTTGGCCTCCTTGAACTTGTCCTCCGCGTCCTTGTCGCCCGGATTGCGGTCCGGATGATGGCGCATGGCCAGGCGCCGGTAGGCCTTGCGAATGTCGGCCTCGCCGGCATTGCGAGGCAGATCCAGCACTTTGTAGTAATCCTGCTTCGACATCAGCGCCCGTCAGGCCGACCTCTCATCCCTTAAAAACGGAGCGGGCGCAGGGCCCGCTCCTCGATCAACATTAGGATGCCTTACGGCCCTTGTCCTTGTCGCTGACTTCTTCGAACTCAGCATCCACGACATTGTCCGCGCCGGCTGCGCCGCTCGCGCCCGCACCAGCTTCGCTGCCGCCAGGGGCTGCACCACCCGCTGCCGCCTGCCCGTCGGCGCCGCTGTAGGCTTTCTGCGCGATGCTGGCCGAAGCCTGGGCCAGCGCCTCGGTCTTCTTGGCAATCACATCGTGATCATCGCCCTTCATCGCACTCTTCAGATCTGCAAGTGCCGCCTCGGCCTTGGCCCGCTCCTCGCC
>JBEKOK010000292.1:0-4737 GCA_049521875.1 Steroidobacteraceae bacterium | reverse complement strand
CGGCCAGTTCGGATCGCTCGGATCACTGCTGGTCGTCGCTATCGTCGTGCTGATGTACCTTGGGTTCCTGGCTTCGAACCTGGTCGTCGGTGGCGAGAGCTTCGCCAGCATCATTCCTGGGCTGTCGGAATCACCGGGGATCATTCTCATCAGCGTGCTGAGCGTCGTGGCGGCGATCTATGGCTACGATCTGATTCACGCCTATACACGTCTCATGACTTATGTATCTGGCGCACTGCTGGCGCTCGCGGCCGTGTGGATAATCTGGGTGCATGGCCTGCCCGCGGACTTCCTCGAGCGCAACGGCTTCAATGCGATCGGGATGCTAGGTACAGTTTCAGTCGCGGCGCTGTGGCAGATTGCCTACGCGCCCTATGTGTCGGACTATTCGCGCTACATGCCGCACGACAGCGGCGCCCGACCAGCATTCTGGGCCAGCTATTGGGGTTGCACGCTCGGATCCTTGTTGCCGATGCTACTGGGTGCGGTAGTGGGGCTGGCCTTGCCACACCTGCCGATAGCGAAGGCACTGACCGCGATGCTGGGTGGCATCGCACCGCTTGTGGTTGTGGTGTTCTCGGCCGGGCTGGCTGCCGCCAGCGCGATGAACCTCTATTGTGGCGCGCTCTCGATGCTGACAATCGGGCAGACGCTGATTCCATCCTGGTCCCCTGGCGCACAGGCGCGCACGAGCTGCGCGCTGATCCTGTCCGCACTCTCGCTGCTCGGCGCGTTGCTCGGCAGAAGCTCGTTTCTGAACAACTACACCGACTTCATCCTTCTGTTGCTCTACGTGCTGGTGCCGTGGACTGCGATCAACCTCGTGGATTACTACCTGCTGCGTCATGGCCAATACGACGTCGCATCCTTTCTGCGGCAGGATGGCGGGATCTACGGGCGAATCAACGTGGTGGCCGTGCTGTGTTACTGCATCGGCATTGTTGTGCAGGTGCCGTTCATGGCGTCGCCACTCTTTACCGGCGCCATTGCCAGGAGCATGGGCGGCGCAGATTTGTCCTGGATTGTGGGTCTCGCGATTACGAGCCCCGTTTACTACGTGCTCGCCAGGCACTATCCGCAGACCGTTTCCGCGTAGCAATTGGCGGAGTTCTTGCCGGCGCCTTAGGCGGCGCGATCCGCAAATGAAGAATGGAACGCGCACCATGATGCGCGAGGAGCAGTGCAATGAAGGTCACCGGCCAGATTGAATTCGCAATCACCAAGGTATCGCCGGAGGAAGTAGTCGGCCAGATGCCGCTCCAGGCGGGCATCTTGAATCCATTTGGGGTTGCGCACGCCGGAGCCATGCTCTGGTTCGCCGATGTCTGTGCGACGATCCTGACCTTCGGTGGCACCGAGATTATTCCCGGTGCGAGCGGCTTTCCGCTCGCAATAAACTTAAGCGCTGCGCTGCTTGGAAATCAGAAACAGGGCGAGTTCATCGCCACCGCGCGCTTCGTCAAGCGCGGCCGCCAGGTGAGCGTGGTACGAACGGCGGTCACCGGCGATAGTGGGCGGCTCATCGCAGAAGTGACCACGAGCCACATTGCATCGAGGTGAATTGGCAATTGGCAAGCGCAGAGTTTGCAATCGCGGGTGACATTGCATCTATTGCATGGATTGCGCAGAGAAATGAATGCCAGCTTTGCATTTTCGACGCAGAAAATAGGCTGTTCATTGCAGTAGTTGCGTTGCGGTTTTTTAATCTGATGTCAACGTGGCACGGTGCTACAGTCGCACCAACCGCATGACGGTCAGGTATGTCCTGCAATCACTACTGACTGGTGAACACTATGTCCAGAATATTCGCAATCGATCCAACGCTCCGCAGCAACAAAGCGCAAAAGTTATTCTTATTGCTAGCCGCCGCGTTGTTCATTCTCTTTGTCCGATCGGCGCCGCTACACGCTCAGGGCATTCAGCTCAATGCCGCAATCGCGTTGCCCGGTGTGGAGGTGAGCTTCACTGCGAATGATCCGCCACCGCCGCTACCGGTCTATGAGCAACCCGTCATTCCCGCCGATGGCTATCTGTGGACGCCAGGGTATTGGAGCTGGGGTGATGATGGCTATTACTGGGTACCTGGTACCTGGGTTGAACCCCCTCAGCCCGGACTGCTTTGGACGCCGGGTTACTGGGGCTTTGACGGTGGAGTGTATGGATTCCACGGTGGGTATTGGGGTGCCACGGTCGGATTCTATGGCGGCGTGAATTACGGATTCGGCTACGTTGGCGTAGGGTTTGCCGGCGGCCGGTGGGAGGGCGGGCATTTTAACTACAACACCGCTGTCACCAATGTAAACACCACGATCATTCACAACACCTACAACGAGACTGTTATCAACAACAACACGACCGTCAATCGCGTCAGCTACAACGGCGGCAAGGGCGGCGTTGTGGCCACGCCGACACCGGCGGAGCGTGCAGCGGCCCAGCAACCTCACGTAGCGCCGACTGCGGCGCAGACATCGCACGTTCAGGAGGCGAGCAAGAATCCCGCGCTGTCAGCCAAGGCCAATGGTGGCCACCCGGCCATCGCCGCGACGGCCAAGCCGGGCGTGTTCTCAGGCCCGGGCGTCGTGCCAGCACGCGAAGCGGGACGAGCTGCGCCTGCCACCACTGCTCCAAAGACCAACACGCCCAGCACGGTGCGGCAGCCTCCGGCTGCGAGTGAGGCACCGCGGCCTGCCGCAACTGAAGCACAGCGGCCGGTTGCGCCCAAGCCGGCTGCTCCCAAACCTGCTGTCCCGAAGCCGGCGCCTGAGAAGCCTGCCCCGCCGAAGCCGGTGTCGGTGAAACCCGCGCCTGTCAGGCCGGAAGCAGCACGGCCCGAGACGGAACGACCCGTGACGCAGGAGCGACCGGTCGAGCAGCGGCCCACACAGGAGCGGACTGAGCAGCCGAAGCCGGCGGCACCTGAGGCCAGCCATGCTGCGCCCAAGCCGGCTCCGAAGCCGGAGCCGCAGGAGAAACCGAAGGATGAGGAGAAGTAGTCTTTAGGGATTTGAGGTTGCCCGCGGGCGCCTGCTAACTGCATGCGTCCGCGGGGTAGTTGCGGGACCTCGGTGCGGCTGTCAGTGTTTCAGATTGACTGCTGTCGACCCAGGGGACCAGTGCGTTGCACTTGGCCACGCCCCTACGAGAGACCGAATTCTGACAGTCAGCAGCGCGCCCGATCTTCGAGGGCGTTACTCGGACTTACCGCCCATTAAAAGAAAGGCGCCGATCAGGATGCCACCGACGCCTGCCCAGATTGGTATGTTCACATGCTGCTTTTCATCCACCGAGACATGCAACGGACCGAGATCGGCCTGATGGGTTTGCTTGGTGTAGGTGAAACCTCCGTAAGCCAGACCCAGGGCGCCACCGACAATCAGCAGGATGGCCACCAAACGGCGCAGATTCATGGGCGTGTTCTCCTTCAGGACTTACATGGCCAGGCTTCGCGCTCGCGGGACAATTTGGATTGACTTGCGCCTGATGGCCACGTCTCACGCGTCAATCAATCACAGGAAGTATACGTGCCTGCGACCCAGGCCGCACGCATGGTCGGTACGCTGAGGAACATCCGCGACGGGTGACGACGCCGGCCGGCAAGATCTGCAAACCAGCGCGAAATTTTCCGGCAGTTGAGATCATCTCATGGCCAAAGCGATCCGCCATCGGGTAGCCGCGTCTAGCGATCTCGCTAAAACGCGGTGGCCCGCCTCGCACCCCTTACTGGAAATCAGTGCATTGAACTGGCGCGGAAAGTGACCTCAAGGGCTACCAGGCGCGGTTCCCCGGGGATCTGCCAGGCGATCGTCGCAGCACCTGTAGCCGGATTGGTAATCGTGCCGCCGTTATAGGCGTAATGCTGATTGGTGAGATTGGTGCTGTAGAGCGCAAACTCCCACTGGCGTGCCGGCGTTGCGAAGGCAATGCGGGCATTGACCGTTCCGTAGGCGCCCTGCACATTGAAGTCATTGATGACATTGAATTCAACCTTGTCCTGCCACGCGTAGTCCGCAGTGAACCTTAGGTGACCGGTAGGCAGCTCAATTTCGTAGGTGCCGCCAAGCGATGCCTGTAGGTGCGGCGTCTCTGAGAATTCATTGCCGGCCAGGTTTTCCGTGGGCAGGCCGGCCATAGGGGTGTACAGGAAGGTCTGGTAGTGGGCATCAGTCCAACCCAGTGAACCGTGCAACGCCGCGTGGCTGACAAAGCGCCAGTCTACTTCAAGCTCCGCCCCGCCCACCGTGGCGTTGCCCGCATTGACTACGAGCGTGTTCGGTGACCCGTTCGTCAGGATGCCGAGGACGCGCTGCATCTGATCGTATTGGCCGTAGAACACATCGGCGTTCACGGCTAGTTTGCCGCCAAGCAGATTGGCCTTTGTACCCAGTTCGTAGTCAGTGAGCTGTTCGGGTCGGTATGGGTGATCCGTATACGAGGCAAGTGGTGCGTTCCATCCTCCGGACCGCTGACTGCGACCGGAACGCACGTAGGCAGTCCACTCGTCGCTGATCTGGTAGTGGCTCGACAGCTCCCAAGACCAGTAGCCGAACTGCGCCACTTTGTTGATGTCCGGACATGGCCCGAGGATCGGTCCGTTATCCTGCAGTTCGCACTGCGCGCCGAATCCAGGTTCAATCAAGAAGTCGTTTTCCTGGATCTCGCGTCGATCTTCGGTGCGACGCAGGCCAGCAGCCACGGCCCACGCGGAGGTAAAATGGTACTCGCCATGCAGATAAGCAG
>JBEKOK010000291.1:0-4739 GCA_049521875.1 Steroidobacteraceae bacterium | reverse complement strand
CCAGTACCAGCCGTGCATCACCCGGCAATTTCCACACTGTCAGAGCGGCCGGTCTTGATGGCTGTACGAGCGCCGGCGCAGTGCTGATCGGATCGCCGGCCGAACGGCCGGTCTCGATTAGCCGCCCCTCCGTGGACACACGCTGCGGAACATATGCGCTCGCCGCCTCGAGCGTGGGCGCGCGGCTGGCTGCCGTGGATGCGGTGTGAATCCAAGGCTGTACTGAGGCCGTGACGAGGCTGCCTAACAGCGCGACGCGCCACAGCCATTCCGACCATCGTGGGCGATGCAGCCCACGCTCTATCGCCCATGCCACAAGCAGCAGCACAGAGCTGTGCAGCAGATAATTGAGTGGCCAGAGGATAAGGAAATCATTCATGGCGCACCCGCCTCTTATTCAGGAGCTGACGAATTTGTTCCAGGTCGTCGGCATCAATCTCGCCCCGCTTGAGCAGGTGGCTGATCAATGCGCTGGGCCGGCCATCGAATAGGTTGGTGAGCAGCCCCGATACCATGGACTGCTGTATCTCACTTTCCGCGATCTGAGGTCGATAGCTCAAGTGGCGGCCGTCACGCTCGGCACTGACGAGGCCGGCGCGTTCCATGCGCGAGAGCATGGTGGCGACAGTGGTATGGGCGATGGCGCGCCGCTTGCGCAGCGCCTGAACGACATCGGCCGTGGTGGCTTCCTTAAGTTCCCAGAGCACGCGCATCAGGCTCAGTTGCAACGCACTCAGTATCACTGGTTTAGCCATTGGCCTCTTCTTCTACATGTGTAGTACTACAAGTGTAGCTGCACTGGCGGTCCTACCGCAAGTAGCAATGAAACAGGTCAGCGTCAGCCTGTGGACCGGGACTAGTCGCGATAGCGCTCCAGTGCATCGCCGAGCTTGTCGCGCAGCGGTCCAAGCCAGGGATCAAAGTGTCGCCATTGCTCCAGACCCTCGCGGTAGATGGGCTGGCGAACCTGTTCGGCGCTGGCCGTCTGCACGTTCCTGGCGGTCTTATAAAACTCAACGCATTGGGGCTCGAAGGGCAGACCGCAATAATCCAACAGGCGCCGCACGTTTGCTTCCAAGTTCTCGACCACATCTTCGTACTGCACCCGCAATACGTGCCCCGGCAGGACCTGGTTCCAGTGGCGCATCAGCTCTAGGTACGTCCGGTAATAGCGCGCAATATCCTCAATGCTATAGGTGAACTCCTGGCCGCTGGCGAACAGCTGCTTGAAATTGCCAAAGCAGCAGGCCATTGGTTCACGTCGCGCGTCGATGATCTTGGCGTTGGGTAAGATCAGCCGTATCAACCCGATGTGCCGGAAGTTATTGGGCATCTTGTCAATGAAATGCGGTTTGCCGCTGCGATAGACCCGCGTATCGTTCAGATACTTCTCGCCAAGATGCCGGAACTCTTTCGCGCTCAGCTGCGCGAGCGATCCTGGGTAGCGCGCACCGTCAGGATCTGCTTCGCGGCCTTTGAGCTCGGTCACGATGCGTGGAATGTCTGCCAGCTCATGCGTGCCTTCGACCGCCGAATGTGAGGCCAGGATCTGTTCGATCAGCGTCGAGCCGGAGCGCGGCAGTCCGACGATGAAGATCGGATCGGCTGCTTCGGCGCCGCCTGTCGGATGAGCGGCGAACAATTGGCGCGTACAGACCGCAATCTGAGCGCCGGTGTTGAACTCAGCGAACTCTGGTCGATAATGACTCGAGGCGTGTCTGAGCTGATTGCCACGCTCGTAGTAGGCAAACGATTCTGCGTAGAGCTTTCGATCCTCGAGCGCCTTGCCGAGTGCAAAGCACAGTTGATACCGATCTATGGTTGAGGTGGCCGTCGCCGCTTCGGCGGTGCGCATCTGGGTCAACTCATCATCCCCGAATCGATAGGTCTTCAGGTTGGCGAGGCTCCAGTAGGCATCTCCATAACCGGCCCGTGCCTGTGCCGCGCTGTGATACGCCGCAACGGCTTCTGCCGAGCGTCCGAGGGTCTTGAGCGAGTGCGCGATCGACAGATGCAGCTCGGAAGGCTGCAGGGCCCCGGCTAGCAGCCCCTGATACAGCTCGATCGCGCGCTCGTGCTGGCCCAGGCCTACGCACGTCAGTGCATACAGAGTGCGGTAGTTGCGGTTGGCGGGATCTGCGGCCAGGAGCATTTCGGCCTGCTGCTGAGCCAAGCGGTGTAAGTGCCGCTCCGTGAGCACCTGTGCGTAGTCAAAGCGAGCGGCCTGATAGCCTGGCTCCAGCTCAAGCACGGCCTCGAGTAGCAGCTGGGCATCATCGAGCACTTCCTGCTCGATACCGATGCGCGCCAGCAGGCGCATGGCTTCGATATGGTGGCCGTGTTCGACGAGGTAGGCGCGAATGAGTTGCTCGGCGCCGACCAGGTCACCGTCTGCAAACCGCACGTTCGCCCGGACCACATCGGGGGGCAGTTTTTTGAGCTGGGCGACGTGTGCGCCTGCTTGCTCGGCTTCCTGGACGCGCGCGGTCATCCGGAACAGGCCCTCAAGCAGGCTCCAGCTCACCGGCAACGCCGCATTGATGTGCACGGCACGCAGCAGCGCGTCGATCGCTTCGGGGGCCCGCTTCAACGCCACGTAGCATTGGCCGCGCTCCTGATAGAGGCGACTGAAGCGTGGATGCAGTTGCTCGAGGGTGAGGAGTGTGCTCAGCGCAGCTGCAAAATCGCCACTCAGGCGCTGAGCGAGCGCGCGCAAGTAGAGGACATCGCGATTCTCCGGGACCGTGACTAGCAGCCTCTCCGTGGCCTGCAACACCTCGGCGAACCGATGCAGCTTTATGAGCTCTCGTATTCTCTCAACTTCGATTTCTGTAGCCGAGGTCTGGTTCATAGAATCGGGGGCACGAGTATCCATTCACCCGCGATTACCCGCTCTGCGGTTCAACGCTCCCGGCTGCGCGCTTATGGCGCAGCCGGGAGTGATACTCACGAATTAGAACGAATAGCCAAAGGCGAGGCCAATGACTCTCGGCCTGAGCGGTGTCTGCGCCACGATGAACTGGTCGGTGCTGGTGAACGTGGCGGCATTCGAGTTACTGAGGTTCTCGCCGTAGAGGTTGGCGTACCACTTGTCCTTCGCCACGCCGACGGAGGCGTCGTAGGTGGTATAGGCCGGATCCTCAAATCGCAGCCTTGATGTCGTGATTCCAGCGGCCGCGATCGTCGGATTCGAACCCGCCTGGGTGTACGAGGAACCATGGTAGTTCGCACTTGCCTGTACAAAGGGAGTGTAGCCTTCGACCTGCCACTCGTAGCGGGCGCGCACGCTGAACTGTAGTGCGGGCGAATTGGCGGTCGGCGAGCCAATGGGACCGTACGGATCGGTGACGCCAACGCAATTGACGCCGCCGATACCGCATACCTCGGTAATCTGCTTGCCATAGTTCGCGCTCAGCGGGTTGTTATCGATGAGCTTGGGCGAATTGGTCTGTGCACTATGATTCCAGGAACCCGAACCCTGCAGTGTGAGGCCGCCCGCGATTCGGGCAATCAGCGACATCTCTATACCTTTGACGACAAAGTCCTGGCCATTGGTGTTGTAGAAGATATTGCCGACCACGCCCGGATCGAAGAACGGGACCTGGACGTTGTTCCAGTTCTCTTGATAGAGGGCCCCGTTCCACTGCAGGTGATGGTTGAAGAATTCGGTTTTCCACCCGACCTCGTTGTTTGTTAGCTGGTCGGAAACGTAGGACTTGCCCAGGATGTACTGATCCACGCCGTCGGGACCAATACCGTGCTCTGCGCCGCCATTCTGATTGAAGCCACCGGGCCGGAAGCCCTGCGAGAAGGTGTAGTACAGCATGGCATCGCTCGTGACATGCCAAGTGAGATTCCCGCGGCTCTTGAAGCCTGTCTCCGTGTCGGATAGATGGGCGGCGTTAAGATTGAAACTGGTGGCCGTGTTGTGACAGCCGCTCGGCGTCACACCAGCCTCGAAGCAATAGAAGCTCGAGAGGACGCTGCCTGCCAAGGAGTTCTCGAAGTCGAAGTGACGCGTACCGAGCGTCAGCGTCAGTACCTTTGGTATCAAATCGAAGTCCATTGAGGCAAAAAATGCCAGTTGTCGCGTGTCCCGAACCTGGTCCTGATAGAACGAGGTATTGTCGTTTTGAACGCCTGGATTCTGAACGCTCGTGCCCGGAAATGTGCCGACGTCCGAGAGGCAACCCGTGTCACCGTTGCCTGGCGTGCCGGGCGTGGCGTTTGTGGTGCAATTGGGTATGGATTTGTACTGCCAGGCGGTCTGGTCATAGAGGCGGTTGTCCTCCCAGTACGCGCCACCAATCGCCCGCACGCGCCAGTCGTCCGGCGTACTCAGTCTAAATTCATGCTGCTGGTGAACGTTCTGTTCGCGCGAATGCCAGATGGCGCTCGGCGAGAAGCAAGTTGAGGTCAGTGAAGTATCGTAGCCCGTTCCAGGACCATAGCACTGGTAGTAATCGGCATACTTGCCACGCGCGTAGTTGGTGTAATCGCCGACCTGGTCGACATGCCGCGTGAGGTAGCCGCCGGTGTAGACGGCCTTCAGCGGCCCGAACTTGCCATTCACTGTCAGCGAGGTGCTGTCGAAACTATCCCGGTCGTACGAGTTATTAAACAACGTCACTTCAAGTGGCTGCAGCGCCGCGCCATCCGAGCCAACGGGCTGTTGATAGAACACGCCCTCGGCGTCCATTTCCTGATAGGTCTGGGTGACGAGCACATCCCAGTCCTGA
>JBEKOK010000290.1:0-4741 GCA_049521875.1 Steroidobacteraceae bacterium | reverse complement strand
CGAAAAGGTAGTAATTTTGTGAACTTACGGGTTAAATACCGCCGCCCGCCCGGCTACTATCGGCCCCTAATACCGTAGCATGCCGCCCTGTTGGCGGCGTGAGCACCCACCAGGTAGTCGGGATACATAAGAGAGTGAATCTGAAGAGCTACCGGCCCGCCGGGTCGATCCTGCTGTTGCTGTGTCTGGCCGGATGCGCCCACCAGCCGAGTGCGCCTAAAGCGGCCCCCGCGAATGTCGTGGCTGCGCCGCCCACGCCTGCCCCTGATAGCACGGCGATGGCGAGCACTGAAGCGTCAACTGCCCCCTCCGAGGCGCCCGGTGAGCCGGAGCTGCCTCCGGCAAGCGATCTGGCCGCCTCCTCCCCGGGCCCGGCGGACCTGTTCGTGCGCATGCGCAGCGGCTTTCAGCTCGAGGAACTTGACGAGCACGGCATTGATGCCGAGCTGAACTGGTTCGCAAACCACCCTGACTATCTCGAGCGCGTCTGGGGCCGCGCCGAACTCTATATGTATTACATCGTCGAGCAGCTCGAGCAGCGCAAGATGCCGCGCGAGCTGGCGTTGCTGCCGGTGATCGAAAGCGCCTTTGATCCTTATGCGTACTCCCGGGCGCGCGCTTCGGGCCTGTGGCAGTTCATCCCCGGCACCGGCTCGCGCTTCGGCGTGAAGCAGGACTGGTGGTACGACGGCCGGCGCGATGTCGTGGAGAGCACGCGCGCGGCGCTCGATTACCTGCAATCGCTGCACGATGAGTTCAACGGCGACTGGTTGCTGGCGATCGCCGGCTACAATTGTGGCGAACTCGCGGTGCAACGGGCGATCGATCACAACAGCGCCCGCGGCCTGCCCACGGATTTCTGGCATCTGAAACTGCCGCGCGAGACCCGCGCCTACGTGCCAAAGCTCCTGGCGATGAAGCGCCTGGTCGCTCATCCAGCCGACTACGGGCTGGATTTCAGCCCAATCCCGAACCTGCCCTACTTCACCCAGATCAAGCCGGGTGGTCAGATTGACCTGCGCGTCGTCGCGACCGTGGCGGGAATTCCGAAGGACGAGGTCTTTGATCTGAATCCGGCCTATCACCGCGGTGCCACCGACCCCAGTGGTCCGGACCTGTTGCTGGTGCCACTGGAAGTCGCCGATGGTCTGGAAGCGGCTCTGCAGCGCCTGACCCCCGAGCAGCGCATGCCGCTACAGCAGTACACGGCACGGCGCGGCGATACGCTGCTGAGCATCGCAGGTCAGTTCAACACCACGCCGGCGATGATTGCGCAACTCAATACTCTCGATGCGCACGCCAAGCCAGCGGCCGGCGCACAGTTGCGTGTCCCCTCCAGCGATGATCAGCTGCCGGCCAAAGCACTGCGTGCCGCGATGCTGGTCGACAATCCGCGCGCCAGCCGCCAGCGGCGCAGCACGCGTCCGGTGGTGAGGATCGTGCGCCGGGGCGACACGCTCCAGAGCGTCGCCCAGCGCATGGGGACCGACGTGCACACGCTGGCCAAGATGAACGGCATGAGCGCCACGGATCAACTTCACGCCGGTCAGCGGCTGGTGGTCGGGAAGCGTCGCACCGGCGCGGACAGTTCTTCACCGAGCGCCGCCAGTGCGGCGGCGGCCACGGCCGCTGGCGGACACCAGATCACCTACACCGTCCGGGCTGGGGACACGCTCTACAGCATCTCGCGCTCGTTGCAGGTTTCAGTGGTCAACCTGCTCGACTGGAATGGCATCGCCAATGGCCGGTATCTGAAGCCTGGCATGAAGCTCGTGGCCTACGTCGCGGGACGGGGCTGATCCTTGGCGGCCGCGAGCGGCTAAGATAATCCGCAGATTGCTCAATTTGAGGGGACTTGCATGGGAATTCTTGCCGGCCGCCGGGCGCTGATCATTGGCGTCGCTTCGGATCGCTCGATTGCCTGGGGTATTGCACAGGCGTTCCACGCCGAGGGCGCCGAACTGGCCTTCACCTACGCCAATGAGCGGCTCAAGGAGCGGGTCGAGCCGATGGCCGAATCCGTCGGAAGCCGCATCGTGCTGCCGCTGGATGTCACCGTGGATGCGCAGATCGATGAGGTCTTCGCGCAGCTCAAGGCCCACTGGGGAAACCTCGATATTCTCGTGCATGCAGTCGCCTTCGCCCCGCGCGAGGCGATCGCCGGCAGCTTTACGGCCAACACCAGCCGCGAGGCCTTTCGCATCGCCCACGATGTCTCAAGCTACAGCCTGACCGCCCTGGCACGCGCCGCCGCTCCGTTGATGGCCGGTCGCGCTGGTGCCGTCGTCACTTTGAGCTACCTGGGCGCGGTGCGCTCGATTCCCAGCTACAACGTGATGGGGCTGGCCAAAGCGAGCCTCGAAGCCAACGTGCGCTTCCTGGCCGCGGATCTGGGGCCGCAGAACATCCGTGTCAATGCCATCTCGGCTGGCCCGATCAAGACGCTCTCGGCCGCCGGCGTGGGTGGTTTTCGCAAGATGCTGGCGCGCGTCGCGCAGGTCGCGCCGTTGCGCCGCAATGTCACGACCGAGGATGTGGGCAAGGCCGCGACGTTTCTGTGCTCGGATCTGGCCTCAGGCGTGACCGGCGAGATCCTGTATGTCGACAATGGTTTTAGCCACGTCGGGATGAGTTTTCCCGAAGATGGCGCCGAGGAATAAGCGTCCGCCGCGCCGTGCCGCGAGCATGCGCTACTGGAAGACCGACTCGTTGGTCTGAATTTTTGCGTGCTGCTTCAGATCCTGAACGTAGGCTTCCAGCAGTGCCTCGCGATCGCGCCGCGCGTATTCGCTGATCAGCTGCTGATCATTCGTCGGATTGGCGCCCGAGGTGCCCGGACGCACCGCAGTGACCGCCAGCAGCGCAGCCCCACCCTCTTCCAGCGGCACTACGCGATAGGCCGGCTTACCGGCCACCGGCGGCGCCACGGCGAAGGCCGCCTCGCGGACCTGGACCGGCAGCTGCGGATCGGCGCGCGCAACGAAACTGGCCGGAGCGGCGTTCAGACCCAACGACTTGACCACGCTCTCAAAGCTGCCGCCCGCATCAAGCTGCTTGAGACCACTTTCGGCCGCAGCGCGCGCCAGCTTCGAGCCGCTGTCCTTGCGGATCGCAGCAATGACATCCGACCGCACGCTCGCCAGTGGCTTGGGCACCGCGGCCCGATGCTCGAGCACCTTGACCAGCACCAGATGATCATCCGCCAGCGCCACCGGGCCACCGACCCGGCCACCCGCCAGCATGTCGGGGCTGAAGACCACGCGGTTCAGGTCGGCATTGGTGCCAAGCGCGCCGCCATCGGTGCGCGTAAACTCGTTCACTTCCCCGACGCTCAAGCCGAATTCCTTGGCCAGCCCCGTCAGATCACCGGTCGTACCGGCTTCGAGCTTCTGCTGAATCTGTTCCTGGCGATCACCGAAAATCTCGGCTGCCTTGTCGCGGCGATAGTCGCTCTCAATTTCCGCGCGCGAATCGGCCAGGGTCTTGCCGCGGGCCGGCTGCAACTCATCCAGGCGGATGATGTGATAGCCGTACTCGGTACGCACCGGTTCGCTGACTTCGCCCGGCTTCATCTTGAACAGCACATCGGCGAAGGGTTTGACGTAAGCGCTGGCATCGGCAAAGCCGAGGTCGCCGCCCTGCGCGGCCGAGCCTGAGTCGTCTGAATTCTTCTTGGCCAGATCCGCGAAATCGGCGCCCTTGCGGATCTGGGCCAGCAGGTCCTGGGCCTTCTTGAGCGCCGCGGCATCGGTCTTGGCATCGGCATTCGCGGCCACCTTGATCAGGATGTGGCGTGCGCGTCGTTGTTCGACCTGAGCGTAACGGCTCTGGTTCTTCTCGAACCAGCTCTGCAGATCCTGGCTGTCGATCGGGACCGTGGCAGCGATGCCATCGAGCTTCAGATCAGCATATTGCAGTTGCACTGACTCGGTGGTCAGGTAGTCATTGGCATGAGCCTCGTACCAGGCCTTGATCTGGGCCTCATCCGGATTGACTCCAGCCGCGTAGTGCGCGAGTGGCAGCAGCGCAAAACGCACTTCGCGCTGCTCATTTTCCAGCGCGAAGATTCTGGCCACCTCAGTGTTGGTGAGAAAATTGCCAAGCTGCAATCCCTCGGTGAGCTGATCCACGGCGAGGCCGGCGCGCAGGTCGCTCTCGTAGGTCGGGACTGACAGGCCGGACTGAGCCAGCACGTTGCGGTAGGCGGCCGCATCAAAATGACCATCGACCTGGAAGGCTGTTTCCTTCCTCAGGGCATCGACCAGAGCGGCGTCGCTGACGCGGAAGCCCGATTCCTGCGCACGCTGCTGCATGATGGCGGCACGTACATATTGATCGACGAGTTGTTGCTGCAGCAGTGCGCGCTCGGCTGGCGGAATATCGGTCTTCTGCTGCGCCTGGATCTGGGAAAGGCGTTGCTGCCAGGCGCCCTGAATCGTGGCCGTGGAGAATTCCTGGCTATTGACCTTCAGGCCAAAGCTGGAAGAGCCGAACGATGTGCTGACCACACCGTAGGCACCCCAGGCCGCGAAGATGATCGCCAGCGGGCCAAGCACCAGAGCGGCGAGCCACTTATGGCGCTTAAATTTGTCACCGAGATTTTGCAGCAGGTTGGTAAGTGGCGGAGCGGACGGGACTCGAACCCGCGACCCCCGGCGTGACAGGCCGGTATTCTAACCAGCTGAACTACCGCTCCGCATAAAGTTGGTGGGTGCTGAGGGGATCGAACCCCCGACATTCG
>JBEKOK010000289.1:0-4744 GCA_049521875.1 Steroidobacteraceae bacterium | reverse complement strand
CTGGCACGTGCGCAGCTGCACTTCGGGCATGGTACGGACAATGCGGGCGATGAGGCCGCGGCGTTGCTGTGGCATGCCTGTGGACTTTCGCATCAGAGCAGCGCGCGTGCCTTGAAGCGAGGCCTGCGCGCGGCCGAGCGGCAGCGGCTTGAGCTGCTGGTGAGACGGCGCGTGCAGGAGCGCGTGCCACTCGCCTATCTGACCGGCTACACCTGGTTTGCGGGGCTGAAGTTTCACGTCGACCCGCGCGTGCTGATTCCACGCTCGCCGATCGCCGAGCTGATCGAGCGGCAGTTCGCGCCATGGATCGAGGCGCAGCGCGTACGGCGAATCGCCGATATCGGTACCGGATCGGGCTGCATCGCGATCGCCTGCGCGCGTGCCTTTCCGCGCGCACAGGTGGATGCCGTGGATATCGATCCGGCGGCACTCGCGGTCGCCGAGCGCAATATCCGTGCGCATCGACTGCAGCGGCGGGTGCGCGGCGTGCTTTCCGATCACTTCGCCGCTCTGCGTGGCCGGGCTTACGATATTATTGTGAGTAATCCGCCCTACGTGGGGCGGCGGGAGATGGCAGCGCTGCCGGCCGAATACCGCCATGAGCCGCGCCACGCACTGGCGGCTGGCAGCGCCGGTCTGGATTCAGTGCGGGTCATCCTGGGCGAGGCGGCACGCCACCTGCGAGCGGGCGGGATCCTGATCCTTGAGGTGGGCAACACCGAGCGGGCGGTGCGCCGGCACTACCCGCACTGGCCCTTCACGTGGCTGCAGTTTGCGCGCGGCGGAGGCGGTGTGCTGATGCTCACGCGCGAGCAGCTCGAGGCTGTGGCGCAGCAGCGCACGCGCGCTTGATCGCAACGGACGCCGCGGCGTCCTGGAAGGATTTGGATGTCAGGCAATACGATCGGCAGACTCTTTACCGTGACCAGCTTCGGCGAAAGCCATGGTCCGGCACTCGGCTGCATTGTCGATGGTTGCCCTCCAGGGCTCAGCATCAGCGAGGAGGACCTGCAGCGCGATGTCGATCGGCGCCGTACCGGAACCTCGCACTTTGTCAGCCAGCGGCGCGAGTCCGATGCCGTGCGCATTCTCTCCGGCGTTTTTGAGGGCGCTACCACCGGCACGCCGATCGGGCTGCTGGTGGAGAATTCGGATGCGCGCTCGCGTGACTACGACAAACTGCGTGAGTGCTTCCGGCCCGGGCACGCGGATTACACCTATCAGCAAAAGTACGGCCGGCGCGATCATCGCGGTGGCGGCCGCTCCTCGGCGCGCGAAACCGTCATGCGCGTCGCGGCCGGCGCGATTGCCCGCAAGTACCTGGCTGAGCGACTGGGCGTGAACATTTATGGTTATCTCAGCCAGATCGGATCCTTGAAGCTTGAGCCGGTGACGCCAGCGGCCGCCTACGAGAACCCGTTCTTCTGCCCGGATCCGAGCCGGCTGCCGGAGCTTGAGCAGCTGATCTGGGACCTGCGCAGCGCCGGCGACTCGGTCGGGGCGCGCGTCACGGTGTGCGCCGCGGGTGTGCCGCCGGGCCTGGGCGAGCCGGTGTTCGATCGGCTGGATGCCGACGTAGCCCATGCCATGATGGGCATCAACGCGGTCAAGGCGGTGGAGATCGGAGCCGGCACAGCGGCCGTGGCCCAGCGCGGCAGTGAGCACCGCGACGAGCTGACGCCGACCGGCTTCCTCTCCAATCACGCCGGTGGCATCCTGGGCGGCATCTCCAGCGGCCAGACGATCGAGGTGCACGTCAGCTTCAAGCCGACCTCGAGCATTCAGGTGCCCGGCCGTACGATCAATCTTGCGGGCGAATCGGTAGACGTCATCACCACGGGTCGGCACGATCCGTGCGTGGGCCTGCGCGCTACGCCGATCGCCGAAGCCATGCTGGCGATCGTGCTGATGGACCATTACCTGCGCCACCGCGCGCAGAACGCCGATGTGGTCTCGGTGACGCCGGTGATCACGCGCCGCTGAGCAGGCGCAAACGGCGCAGCGCTTTTTCTGAAGTATTTTGATCGCGCCTGTCACGTTGACGGGCCGGGAGCTGAGGTTGGAAACGGATAAGGGTTGGAATGTGGCAGTGCTGGGCGCGACCGGTCTGGTCGGCGACATGATGAGCACGGTCCTGCAGGAGCGGAAGTTTCCGGTGAAGGAGTTCTTTCCGCTCGCCAGCAGCCGCTCGCTTGGGAAAACCGTGCGTTTTGGCGGGCGCGAGCACAAGGTGCTCGATGTTGCGGAATTTGATTTCGCGCGGGCCCAGATCGGGCTGTTTTCGGCCGGCGGCGAGGTCTCGGCAATCTATGCGCCCAAAGCTGCTGCAGCGGGCTGCGTGGTCATCGACAACACGGCGCATTTTCGCTACGAGGCCGATATCCCGCTGGTCGTCCCCGAAGTCAATCCGGGCGAAATTGCCAAACATCGCAATCGCGGGATCATCGCCAATCCGAACTGCTCCACGATCCAGATGGTAGTCGCGCTCAAGCCGATCTACGACGCGGTGGGGATCGAGCGTATCAACGTTGCGACCTACCAGTCCGTCTCAGGTGCCGGCAAGGAGGCAGTCGAGGAGCTGGCCGAGCAGACCGCCTTGCTGCTCAATGGACGCCCGGTCGAACCCAAGATGATCCCCAAGCAGATTGCCTTCAACTGTGTACCGCAGATCGACAAGTTCATGGACAACGGTTACACGAAAGAAGAGATGAAGATGCACTGGGAAACCCAGAAGATCTTCGGCGATACCGCGATTCGGGTGAATGCCACATGCGTTCGCGTACCGGTGTTCTATGGGCACTCGGAGGCCGTCCATATTGAGACCCGGCGCAAGATTTCAGCCGCCGAGGCCCGTGCGCTACTGACCAAAGCCCCTGGGGTGCAGGTCTTGGATCAGCGTAAACCCGGCGGTTATCCCACGGCGGTTACCGAAGGCGCGAACCACGACACGGTTTATGTCGGGCGTATTCGCGAGGATATGTCACACGAACGGGGTCTGGACCTGTGGATCGTGTCCGACAACATCCGAAAGGGTGCGGCCACCAACAGCGTGCAGATCGCCGAGATTTTGGTACGGGAGTATTATTAAGTTATATTGCCGGCCGAATAGCCGCGGGGCCGAGGAAAACGAGGTAAACCCCTGTTTCTTTTGTGAATTAGGGGACCGCTGGGAGATCTAATGGTGTTGCGCAAGCTGGTTTGGGCTCTGGTGGGGGTAAGTTTGCTGCCCACAAGTGCCTTCGCGTTGGGTCTGGGAGACATTCATCTGAAGTCCCAGCTGAACGCGCCTTTGGATGCGGAAATCGAGATCACCGGCGCTACCGCCGATGAACTGGTGGGGCTCAAGGCTGCGGTTGCCGGGCGTGAGGCCTTTGGCCGCTATGGCCTGGATTACCCGGATTTCGCTGGGTCACTGACGATGACGCCGGCCAAGTCGGCCGACGGCCACGACGTCATCCGTATCCGCTCCGCGGACATCATTAAGGAGCCATTCGCAGAACTGCTGATCGAGGTCAACTGGGCGCGCGGTCACCTGATGCGCGAGTACACCCTGCTGTTTGACCCGCCGGTGTTCATGAATACGAGCGCGGGTCCGGCACCGGCCGTGGCATCGCCCAGCACCGCTCCGGCCGTGCGCACCGGCGCCGTGGATCGGACGCCAACCGCAGCGGCGGCCAGCGGCACTGCCGCATCTGCCCCGACGCACAGCGATACCACCGCGGCCACGGGCGCGGGCGGCGCCGCTGGCGGTACTTATACCGTTAAACGTGGCGACAGCCTGTCGCTGATTGCCGCCCACAACTACTCACCTGCCGACCGCGAGCGGGCGCTCGTGGCTATCTACCGCGGCAACACGGCTGCCTTCGTCGGCAACATGAATGAGCTGCGTGCCGGCGCGCAGCTGCAGCTGCCCGATTCGCAGGCCCTGGGCGCGATCGGCGCGACCGAAGCGAGCACCGAAGTCCGGCGCGAGTACCACACCTGGGCCGAAAGTCACCCGAGCGTTGCCGGCACTGGCCAGCTGCGCCTGGTGCCCCCGTCACAGAGCATGGCCCCGGAGACAGCGCCGGCGCCTGGATCGGGCAAGGGTGCCGGCACGGCGCAGGGCCAGGTCACGCAGCTGCAAGCCGAACTGACCGAGTCCAAGCGCTTGCTGGAACTGAAGGACGCTGAGCTTGCCCGCTTGCAAGCCCAGCTGGCCGCCGGCAACGGCAAGAGTGCCGCGCCGACGACTGCGCCGGCGGCCACGACCGCTTCGCCACCGGCTGCGATTCCGCCGCCGAGCAACACGTCTGCGGCCCCGACCTCGGCGCCGACACCGACACCTCCGCCGGCATCGGAGGCGAGCTCGGCACCGACCGCCGCGAGCACGGCGACGCCGGTCACGACGACACCGGCGCCCAAGCCTGCAGCCACCAAGCCGGCCCCGGCCGCGAGTGGCTCGCTCATCGATTGGCTCGCCGACAACTGGATGATTCCGCTGATCGTGTTCGTGGTGCTGATTGGCGCGGTATTCGGCTGGCGCAAGCTCCGTGCGAAGCGCGACGAAGAGTTTGGCCGCTCGCTGGATCGGCTGGCCGAGAAGTCATTCGAAGCACCTTCGGCCACGCGTGGTCGCGCCGATGTGTCCACGCAGCCGCTGCGCACGCTCGCTCAGCCGCAGGAGTCCTCGTTCCTCGTCGAGGAATCGGGCACACACGCCCAGCCCCAGGGCCTGGAAGGCGCGCACGCCAAGTCCGTGGCG
>JBEKOK010000288.1:0-4791 GCA_049521875.1 Steroidobacteraceae bacterium | reverse complement strand
GCAGCAGCTGCTGCGCACACAAAGCAAGCTGCTCGAACGTGATCCGGAGGGCAATGCGATTGTACGTGCGCAGATTGTGGCGATCTCGCCGGCGCCCGAGCTGCTCGAGCGCGCGCTGGCACTGGGCTTTACGGTGCTCAGTACGCAGATACTGGAGGCATTGGATCTCAACGAGGTCGTGCTGCGTACTCCGGAGCATTGGAGTACCCGCAAGGCGCTCAAGACACTGCGCGAGCTTGATCCAGTAGGCACCTATGATTTCAATCACGTTTATCTCGACAGCGGCACCGAAGTGCCTCTCGATGAGGCGAGCGCGGGCGCAATGCAGAGCGCTCAGAGCGCCGTGCCGGCAGCGCCGGCGAGTGCCACGCCGCTACGCGTCGGACTGATCGATGGCGGCGTGGACATCGCGCATCCGGTGTTCCTCGCGGCGCCGGTGCACACGCACGGCTGCGCCGATCAGGTCATCGTCAGTGCACACGGCACGGCGGTCGCCTCACTTCTGACCGGTCATGCGGCGCGCTTCAGCGGGGCGGCGCCACAGGCGGAGCTCTTCGCTGCCGATGTCTATTGCGGACAGGCCATCGGTGGTGCGGTCGATGCGGTGTTGGAGGCGCTCGCGTGGATGGCGCAATCGAAGGTGCCGGTCATCAATGTGAGCCTGGTCGGGCCACCCAATGCAACGCTCGCAGCCGTGGTGCGCAATCTGGTTGCGCGCGGCTATCTGCTGGTTGCGGCGGTAGGCAATGACGGACCGGCGGCACCGCCGCTGTATCCGGCCGCTTATCCGGGCGTGGTTGGTGTCACCGCGGTCGATGCGAAGCGCAAGGTGCTGTTCGAGGCCTGTCGTGGGCCGCAGGTGCGCTATGCCGCGCCGGGTGCTGACATGGTGGCTGCCGCGCCGGGTGGCGCGTTCGCCAACGTGCGGGGCACATCCTTTGCTGCGCCAATCGTTGCCGGACTGCTGGCACGCGCGCTTCGCGCGCCGGACCTCGCCGCGGCCGCGAGTGCACTCGATGCGTTAAATGCCCAGGCCGTGAGCCTCGGTGCACCTGGCCGTAATCCGGTCTACGGTTATGGCCTGGTCGGCGAGGCGCTGCGTACGCCTCCGGGCGCCGTCACACATTAAGTTAACTCGCTGAAAATCCGGCCTATTTCTGGAAGGCGGGGAAGAAAGCGCCACCCCGAAGCGTAGTCCCTACAGAAGGTCGCAGATGTCCTGCGACTCCAACGTAAGGAACTACGAACATGAAGACTCAACCGATCATTGTGGCGGCCGTGGTGACAATCCTGGCCAGCTCGGCTCCGGCCTTCGCGCTGGGTCTGGGCGGCGGATTCGGTGGCGGCCTGGGTGGCTCTCTCGGGCCCGTCTCGGGCGCCGGTCAGGGTGGCTTCGGCGGATCGCTCAGCGGCAACTCGCCGGCCTTCAGTAACGTCGGCCAGAAAGCGACCAGTGGCACGCAGAATGCGGCCTCGAATGCCGGCTCCAAGGTCAGCGGTGCGGCCGGCACTGCGACGGGCACGGCGCAGGCCTCGGCGCAGCAGGCGACGGCCACCGCCTCGGGCGCTGCGAGCGCGGGCAGCACTAGCGCGATGGGCGCCGCCAGCCTCGGCAGCAACGCGGCCTCAGGTGCTGCCAATGTCGGCAGCAATGTGGCTTCGGGCACCGCCAATGCAGGCAGCAACCTGGCTTCCGGAGCTTCAGCGAATGCGACCGGGACGGCCACTGCGGGCTCACACACTGTGACCTCGACGGCCGGCGCACAGGGTTCGCTCGCAAACCCCGCTTCGTTGAGCGCCACGGGCAGCACCATGGCCAGCGATGCGAAGCCGGCGAGCTCGACCGCAACGCAGCCCACCAGCGGCAAAAAGCCTTCGGCTGCTCCGGCCACGACGCCGGCCGCTTCAGGCAGCAACGCGGTGGCGACGCCGGCGCAGAACCCGGCCCTCAATGCCCAGGCCTCGGGCAATGCCTCGGTGGCGGGCAACGTGGGTGGCTGAACGTAACTGGCGATACAGGCAGGCGCCTGGGCGGCGGGACCATCGGGTCCCGCCGTTTTTTGTTTCGCAGATGCTAAAGCACTTGATTAAGTATCGTGATCGGTTATAGTTAAGCACATGCTTAACAGAAACGCCGCTCTGGACCTGACCTTCCAGGCGCTCGCCGACACGACGCGGCGCGCGATGCTGGCGCAGCTGAGCCGCGGACCGGCCACGGTCAGCCGGCTGGCACGGCCGCTGGCGATGTCGCTGCCGGCCGTGATGCAACATCTGGCGGTGCTCGAGAGCTCAGGCCTGGTGCGCTCGGAGAAAATTGGCCGCGTCCGCACCTGCCGGATTGAACCCAAGGCCCTGAGTCAGGCCGAACATTGGATCAACCAGCGGCGCAGCGAGTGGGAACAGAATCTGGATCGGCTCGGTGAATACCTGAAGACACTGCAGGCCTAAGGAGTAAGACATGGCAACCTCGATGGCAATGGATAAACTGGCCGGAGCCCAGCCCGCGCCGCTGATCGTGACGCGGCTCTTTCCGGCGCGGCCTGAGCTCGTGTTCAGCTGCTGGAGTTCGGCCGAACATCTACGGCAGTGGTTCTGTCCGGCCGGCTACACCGTGCCCGAGGCCGATGTGCAGTTCCATGTCGGGGGCGCCTTCAATGTCTGCATGCGTTCGCCCGAGGGCGCGAAGCACTGGACCCGCGGCAAGTTCCTCGAGATCCAGCCCTACAGCCGGCTCGTGATCGAAATGCACCCGGTTGGCGATGATAACGCGCCGCTGTTTCGCGCCCACACGATTGTGAATTTCAGCGAAGAAGCACACGGCACACGACTGCATGTCGAGCAGCGCTACACGCTGTTCGCGCCGCAGGCCGCGCCAATGGTGCAAGGCGCGCCGCTTGGCTGGGGGCAGACGCTGGATCGACTCGAGAAAGTTGTGGCCAAACTAAACCAGCCCGCGCCCGGCGTACACTCGGTGGTGTACGCGACCTTCTGCCTCGAGCGCACGTATGCAGCCTCACGCGCGCAGGTGTATCGCGCGCTGACCGATCCGGTGGCCAAGGCGCAGTGGTTTGGCGCCGGTGGTGCCTTCACGCCCCTGGTACGCGAAATGGATGTGCGCAATGGCGGCCGCGAAGTGCTGAAAGCCCGCTGGGACAGCGGCCTGGTGACCAGCTTCGAGGCGCATTACTACGATGTAGTGCCCGAGGAGCGGCTGGTGTATTCGTATTTAATGTATTTTGATGAACGTAAGATCTCGGTGTCGTTGGCCACGTTTGAGCTCAAAGCCGCGGGCAGCGGCACGCGCCTGGTGCTGACCGAGCAGGGTGCGTTTCTCGATGGCTATGACGATGCTGGAACGCGCGAGCACGGTACGGGTCTGCTACTCGATGCACTCGGCACCTCGCTCAAGGCGCCTACCGCCTGAGGCGGCGCCTCAAACAGCGCCGGCAGCGCAACGCGCCGCACAGGTAGATTCCAGGGAAACGCGGCGCACTGGAGGATTCGCGCGCCGCGCTCATCGGCGCGCTGGCACAGGTGCATCAGCCGTTGCCTTCACCGCCCGCGGGTCCCCAGAAGACGACCCAGGCTGAAAAGTCCGTGCTGAAGTGCTCGAAGCGGTGTTCGACGCCGGCTGCGACGAACAGCACGTCGCCGCTCGCGAATCGCTGCCGCTCACCGGCTACGACAAACTCTCCGCTACCCGAGTGCACAATGTAGATCTCATCGCGCTTGTGCGGCTGCTGCGGGTCGGCACCGATCGGTGCATAGAAGCCAACCGACATCGTGCCGTGTGCAAAGGCTTGGGCGTAGCGCTCACCCTGTGGCCATTGTGCCGAGGGCGCGCCGGGTATCTGCCGTAGCAGTTCAGCGAGCGAGGCTTTCATGTGCCGATCTTGCGTGCCGCGCAGCGCTGCACTCAGATGTTGTGGAATGCGATCCTTACTTTGTCCGCGGCGTGTTCCATCGCCCGCGCCGTCGCATCGTAGGCTCGGTGCAGACTGCGGCTGGTGGATTCAATCACCCGGTGGGTGGTTGCCTGCATGCGATTGCCGAAGTGTTCCATATGTTCATGGGCCACGGCGGCTGAATGGTGCAGAGCGTCGCTAGCCGAGCCCTGGGAATGCTCCTCGGCGTGGGCGGCGCTCGCCAACATCAGCGCGATCGCGAGCCACAGCAGGGCGACCCTCACACGGTTCGGCACGGCAGGCTTATTCCACATCGCAATCCGGCTCATGGCGCACTTCCCGTACACACTGTCCTGCTGATTACGGTAGCTGCAGGGCGTCCCGGATACAAGGAAACCGGCCACCGGACGCACGCCGACAATGGGCACAACCAGGCCCCGGAAAGCCTGGTGAACTGGCCTCTCCAGCCGCCGGCCACTCCGCAAATGTGGACATAATTCTCGTTCCTGACATCTGGTCCGCCTGCAAGGGCCTGGGGATTGCTGCGACGCATCCTGCATCACGGAATTGAGATAAAGGAATATGTCAGCCTGCCGACATGGATCTTTTGGCGTGTACCCAGGGAATTTTCCCCCGCGCATTCAGGCAGTTGCTGCCTGCGTTCTCATCAATTAAACATAATGCAGGCTACCGTGGTCCGGTCGTCTGGACACTTATTGCCCTGCTCGGATTGCTCGAGAGCCCGCTGGCCGGCGCCCAGACCACCACCTTCAACTACAGCGGAGTCGTGCAGACCTACACCGTGCCAGCCGGGGCCGCGGGGGTCGTTATCCAGGCCGCTGGTGCTGGCGGCGGTGGCGGTGGCTCGGACGAGGACGGTCCGGGT
>JBEKOK010000287.1:0-4830 GCA_049521875.1 Steroidobacteraceae bacterium | reverse complement strand
CGCAGTTGGGGTCAGACGGATTTTTTACACAGTCAGTCGTTGCTGCCGTTTGCGTCGTTGCCTGCTGTGCATGGGCGGGAAGGCCGCCTAGTGACAGAGTAACTGCCGCTGCCAATGCAACAGGTAGCCGCCTCTTGGGTCCAAACATAGATAATCTCCCTGACAAGTCAGACTTTTTTAGAGATGCGATCTCGATACGCCGCCTTGCAGACCACCGTAGATCTACGGAGACATGAGGGGGTGGGGTACCGATATGGAACTATCCTAACCAGAATGTGTACTAAGGCACAACTCCCTATTTAATCCGTACTAATGCGCTAGTACAGTAGTGATAGCCACATCTTGCAAGCACCTACCGAGCTAGGATTTCAGGGGTTTGGCGAGATCGGGACTGCACTTTTTGCTGCACGTACACCCTGCGCAGGGTCGTGGCGGCGTTGTTGAGGTGCAATAAAGCAACAGCCCTTTTTGGCCCAAACCGCCGCCGTAGCGCTGCGTTCTATTGGTGCGAAGCGCCCCAAGTGACCTTGTCGCCGACCCGAACGTGTTGAGCTAGGGCCTGTCCGCCGGCAATTTCGAGCACGGCGCCGGCAGGTTCAGTGCAGGTGACGATATCGAGCGTCAACGGTACGCCGGTGTGGATGCAGGCGATGCGTCCATTGCGGTCCAGGAACAGCAGATCGAGCGCTATATAAGTGTTCTTCATCCAAAACGTGGCAATCCGCGGCGGATCCATCGGAAAGATCATGCCCTGATCCACTGGCAGGATCCGCACCCACATCAGCCCCAGTTCCTGCTCGGCATCGCTTTGCGCCACCTGGACATCAAAGTCCCGCGGTCCGCGCGCCGTCTCGATCTTAAGAGCTGCGCGCGCAAAATGTGCCGGGACTCCGTCGGTGGGACTGGCGCAGACGGCGCCCGCCGTTGCGGTGAGCGCAATCAGGGCGAGCCGGGCGATCCACAGCAGGGTGCTAGGTCGGTTGATGCGGAGCATGCAGTTCGTCCGTGGAAAAGTCGGCCCGACCGGCAAAGTCGAAGCGGTTGATGAACACATGTCCGTTCTGATCCAGCGAGCTGGCCGGATCCACGCAAAAGCCGCGGCCGCTGATGCGGTAAGGACGGGCGTACTCGGAACCCCCCGGCAGTGCTTCCTGGGTCAGGGTGTCGAGCGTGCACTTATCATCGCCCCGGGTCGAGTACACCTTCTTGCCGTCTTCAATAATGAGTGTCACGTTGGCGGGCAGCGCGCTCGCATTTGCTCGACCGGGCAGGGTCGGCACGCCGATCAGCATGCGCAGCGTGCGGCCGCTGGCATCGAGCGGGCCTGAAAGACTGATCCGCACTCCTGCGCCGTTGGGACGCGCGCTGCCTTCACAGGCCAGTGCGGCGCCACTCCAGTTCAGATCCGCCTCGAGCGCACCGCGCAGCTGGGCGCGCAGGTAAGTGCTCTGTGTTCCGAGGCACCCGACAATGGCCGCCGAGGGCGCGCTCGTTGCTGGCGGCGCACTGTGGCGGGAGCAAGCCGCGCCTAAGGTCGCCACAGTGAGGAGCGCTAGCGCACAGATTCGCCGTTTTGAGCCGACTCGCAAGTTCATCCGCATATTCTAGCTGCTAGACTTCGGCGCCGTCGGTCCTGCGCGGCCGAAACCCAGTAACTGGATGCGGACCCCATGACTGCGCTGCTTGAAGTGACCTCTGTAATACCGCCGCCGCTGGCCCGGCTGGCGGAGCTGTCGGCCAATCTGTTTTTCAGCTGGCACCGGCCGACGCGCGCGCTGTTCGAGGATCTGGACCCGGAGCTGTGGCGTCAGGTCAACGGCAATGCGCGCCTGATGCTGCGCTGTGTCGACCAGCCGCACTTCAACCGCGTCGCTGCGGATGCCGAGTATCTCGCCCGCTACCGGCAGGTGCTCGAGAGCTTCGATGCTTATATGAATGCGCCGGCGCGCGCCGATGAGCCGGCCGTGGCGTACTTCTGTGCCGAATACGGATTTCATGAGAGCTTCCCGATCTACTCGGGCGGCCTCGGGGTGCTCGCTGGCGATTACTGCAAGGCGGCGAGCGATGAGCGACTGAATTTCGTCGCCGTGGGATTGCTGTACCGGCAGGGCTACTTCACGCAGGCGGTCGACAGCGAGGGCGCGCAGCACGCCCAGTATGCGGATTCTGACCCACGCGATCTGCCAGTCGAACCGGTGCGCAACCCCGAGGGCAAGCACCTGACCGTGCAGGTGCGCATCGGCAATGTCGATGTCTCGGCGCGAATCTGGCAGGCGCGTGTCGGCCGCGTGTCGGTCTACCTGCTCGATACCAACTGCCCCGAGAACACTTCGGAGAACCGGGACATTACCTATCGCCTCTATGGCGGCGATGAGTCAGTGCGCATCCGCCAGGAGATGATTCTGGGCATCGGTGGCGTGCGTGCGCTGCGCGCGATCGGTGTGGCGCCAGCGGTCTGGCACATCAACGAAGGTCACGCGGCCTTCCTGATCCTCGAGCTGCTGCGCGAGCGTCTGGCGCGTGGACTGGATTTTGGCGCGGCGCTTGAGGCGACGGCGGCCCAGTGCGTGTTCACGACGCACACGCCGGTCGCGGCCGGACATGATGTGTTCAGCGATGAACTGTTCGGTGCCTGCTTTGGCGATTACCTGCGCGATTCGAACCTGCCACCCGAGCGCGTAACCGAGCTGGGGCGAGCGCCGGGGACACGTCATGGCTTCAACATGACGCGACTGGCCGTGGCCGGTGCGCGGCGCATCAACGGCGTCAGCCGTATTCATGGCATCGTCTCGGCGCAGCTGGTCGCCGATCACTGGCCCGAAGTGCCGGCGGCCGAGAATCCGGTCGGCTACATCACCAACGGCGTGCACGTGCCCACCTTCCTGACACAGACCTGGAGCCGCTTCTTTGATCGGGTGCTGGGCCCAGAATGGCCTGAGCGGCTCTCTGATCAGCAGTTCTGGCAGGCGCTGAACGACGTGCCGGACCAGCTGTTCTGGAGCGCGGCGCAGAATGCCAAGTCACGCATGCTTGCCGGCGTGCGCGCGCGCCTGCGGCGCGAATACACGCGCAAGGGCCTGAGCCTGGCGCAGCTCGGACACGTCACCAAACTGCTGGATCCGGACAAGCCCGAGGTCCTGACGCTCGGATTTGCGCGCCGCTTTGCCACCTACAAACGCGCGGCACTGCTGTTGCACGACCGCGCACGTCTGGCGCGCCTGATCGATGGCAGCGCGCGGCCGGTGGTGTTCCTGTTCGCCGGCAAGGCACATCCGGCCGACCAGCCGGGCCAGCAGGTGCTGCGCGAGATCAAGCAGCTGATGCTGATGCCGGAGTTTGCCGGGCACATCGTGTTCCTGGAGGACTACGACATGCAGCTGGCCCGCTGGCTGGTCTCCGGCGTCGATGTGTGGCTGAACAATCCGATCGCACCACTCGAAGCCAGCGGCACTTCGGGCATCAAGGCGGCGATCAACGGGCGACTGAACCTCTCGATACTCGATGGCTGGTGGGCCGAGGCTGCCGATGACACGAATGGCTGGGGCATTCCGCCTTCCCAGGTCCAGGAGGGCGAGCGGCGCGACAGTAATGATGCGCAGCTGATCCTCGATGCCCTGGAAGAGGAAGTGGTGCCGCTCTACTACGCGCGCAACGCCCAGGGCTACTCGCCCGACTGGGTGCGCCGCTGCAAACGCGCGATGCTGACCGTGATTCCGCAGTTCAGCATGCGACGCGTGATCACCGACTACGCCACGGGTCTGTACGCGCCAGCCGCGGCTCAATACGCCAAGATCTCTGCCGATGGCGATGCCGGGGCGCGCGCCCTGGCCCAGTGGAAATATCGCGTGCGTCAGTGCTGGGGTGGTGTCGCTCTGCGCCGCCTCTCGCAGTTCCCGCGCGAGCTGCGTCGCGGCGAGCCCTTGAGCCTGCGCATCGCCGCGGCACTCAACGGCCTGTCACCTAACGACGTACAGGTGGAAATCATTGCACGGCGCACGCTGCCTCACTCGCGCAGTGATCTGCCAGCGCTGGCCTCGTTCCGCAACCGGCGACACGATGGGCACTGGAGCGTGAAGCTCGAGCCCACTTCGGATATCGACAGTGATGGCTCGCATGTCTTTGAGCTGGCGGCTCTGCCGCCGACCTCGGGACAATATGCCTATGAACTGCGCATTCGCCCGGCCCATCCGCTGCTGGCTCATCCGCTGGAACTCGGACTGCTCAAGCGCCTCTAGGCTTAAGGGCCCGGGCCTAGGCCGGGGCGAGCACCAGTGCGCCCAGCGGCGGCAGCGTCACTACCAATGAACACGGCTGCCCGGACCACGGCTGCGTCGTCGCCTCGGCGATCACGGCGGTGCCGTGGTTACTGCCGCCATAGTAGTGCGAATCGGAATTGAACAGCTCCCGGTAGCGGCCGGTCTGCGGAACGCCCACGCGATAGCCCTCGCGTGGTACCGGCGTGAAATTCAGCACGACGACCAGGTGGCGGTTGCCTGCGCTGCGCAGGTAGCTCAAGGTCGAAGTCGCCGCATCGTTGCAGTCGATCCACGCGAAGCCCCCCGGCTCGAATTCGAAGCGGTGCAGCGCGGGCTCGGCGACATAGAGACGGTTCAGGTCCGCAACGGTCTTCTGGATCCCGGCGTGCTCGGGAAATCCGGTCAGCCACCAGGGCAGCCCGCCGCGGAAGTTCCATTCCCAGGGATGCGCGAATTCCCCGCCCATGAACAGCAGCTTCTTGCCGGGAAATGTCCACATATAGGCGTACAGCAGCCGCAGATTCGCCAGCTGCTGCCAGCGATCTCCGGGCATGCGTCCGAGCAGCGAGCGCTT
>JBEKOK010000286.1:0-5293 GCA_049521875.1 Steroidobacteraceae bacterium | reverse complement strand
CTGCTCGAGGCGTTCCTCACGCTGAATCGTGACTTCCGCATCATCGGCGCGCTGAACTACCTGCAGCATCACCATGCAGACGAACTAAGCGCCGTCAGCATTTCACAGCGCACTATGCCCACATGCGTGCCAGGGTCGTTTTGGATGCAGAGAGTCGCCTGAAACTCACTTCGCCGTGATACACAACGTTTGGTGGCAGAGCCCTGAAGCTCCTCGGATTCATTTTGTAAGTTGGCGCGCCCGGAGAGATTCGAACTCCCGACCTTCTGGTTCGTAGCCAGACGCTCTATCCAACTGAGCTACGGGCGCGCTGATGAGGCTTACAAGACTTAATCTAAATACCGGCAGTCCAAACTCAGCTACTGCCACCCCGGGCGATCGTCAGGCGCCGGATACGATCACATTTACCTATATAAATCAATGCGTTGCTCTATCTCCGCAGCTGCCTCAACTTGCCGCCTTAGGTTCCTGCGCAGCGCCGAATCGTACGGGCAATCTTGGGAGCTAGTGCAGCAAAGGCTAGCTGCCTTTGTCGCGGCGGCGGATTGTACCTGCAAGCGCCCGGGGCGTCATCCCGCGGTGAGTTAGGGCGTATAGGTCGCTGACGTCCATGTAAGCTTCCGATCTCGTTAACGGAGGCCCCCAAGTTCATATGGTCCAGTCCCAGAATAGCTCGCAGATCGCGGTCGCCATTCCTTGTCACAACGAAGAGGCCACCATTGTCCGCGTCATTGAGGATTTTCGAGCTGCCTGTCCCGAGGCGCTTATCCATGTATTCGATAACGCCAGCACTGACAAGACGGCAGCGCTGGCGCGCGAGGCTGGAGCAATCGTGCATTTCGTGCCGTTCCGCGGCAAGGGTCACGTAGTGCGCGCAATCTTTCGGCAGCTCGATGCCGAAGTAGTTGTAATCGTAGATGGTGATGACACCTACCCTGCCGCCTGCGTTCGTGAACTTATAGAACCCGTTTTGGCCGGGCGCGCGGATATGGTGGTCGGAACGCGGCTCGAGACACATTCTTCCGACAGTTTTCGCCCGTTCCACCTTCTGGGAAATCGGGTTATAGCCGCCACGATTGGCGGTCTGTTTCGGACCAACCTGCGCGATATTCTTTCAGGGTATCGCGCCTTCAGCCGCCGGCTGCTGCGCACCAGTCCGATTTTAAGCAACGGGTTCGAAGTGGAAACCGAATTGACGGTGCAAGCAATCGAGAGAAACCTGGTTGTTCACGAAGTGCCAATTACTTACCGTGAGCGACCGCCGAACAGCGTATCGAAGCTCCACACAATCAGTGATGGCATCAGGATACTGCTCACGATCTTGCGCATCTATCGGGATTTTCGACCGCTGGTGCTGTTCGGCACCATGGGTGTGGTCGCGATCGGTCTGGGCCTGCTGATCGGCGTGTCAGTGCTGCACGAGTTCGAGTTGAATCATCGCGTCGTGGGTGCTGCGCGCGCACTGCTGGCCGTCGGTCTGGGCCTCGGCGGGGGTATCAGCCTCACCGCAGGGGTCATCCTCGATTCTATGAACCGCCGCGTCCGCGAGCTCTATACCCTGATGGCCGACCAGATCTTGCTGCGCCTGTAGCGCGGGGGACCGCTCGACTCACTAGAGTGCAGCTGTCCGCCAGGCTCAGGGCGGTGGAACCTGGGGTGGTTTGTACTGGAAGCTCAGCGCTCCACTGCCAACCGCCGGCGCCTGCCGCTGCTCCTGCGGGCCAAGGTACCAGTGCTCAACACCCGTGCTTGCTTTTACCTGTACGGCTTCGGGCCAGTTCGCCCGAACGAATGCCTTATTCAGTGCCGCGCCGTGGCTGACGAGCAGCAGATCCGGATCGCGCAGCCCAGGATCGACCTGGATCATGTCGCTTAAGTAGAAGCCTTTCGCCGGATCGAGAAAATACACATTGTTGCCGGGACGCAGACTCCCGCCGAGCTGTAATTGCTGGCCGGCGATGACTTGGTTGATCTGGAACATCTGCGCCGGCACGATGAGCAGCGCGCTCAACACGGCGGCGGCGCCGGCGAAGATCACGAGACGGTCCTGCTCCCCGCCGAGCCGCGTCATTGCGCAACCGGCAAGCACCGGCAATACGCCCCAGGCCGAATGGAAGTAGCGGTAGCCCCAGCCGTGACCCTGATCCAGCTTGACGAACAAGTAGCCGCAGAACGTCATGACCGCCGAAAGTGCCAGCAGCCGCGCGCGGCGGTCATCCCAGCTGCGCCGCGCACCCAGAATGGCGAACAGCAACAACCCCGGGACGGCCCAGACCCATAGCTTGACGGTGGAGGCCACCCGCATATTGAACAATCCCTCATCGGGCCACTGAAACACTGCCGCGACCAGGGATGCCAGCGTCGCAGCCTGCGACGGCGCCTCGGCTAGATGGAAACGCAGCAGTAACCAGCCTACGGCTAGTCCAAGCAGTGGCAGGTACCCAAGCAACAGCGGTAGCAGTAGACGGCGTTGCTTGCCATCAATAGCAAGGGCGACGATCCAGGGCAGCGCGAACAACGTGTGCGGGAACGGGTTGTGCAGGATCAGAGCGATGGAGCCCACGAATCCCGCCGCCAGCGCGCGATAGCCGGTCGGCCTGAACAGCAGCCACGCGTACAACAGGTTCAGTGTCAGGTGCGCCTGCATGGAATAGAAGGAAATCGCATTGGCGAGAAACACTCCGGAGCCGGCAGTGAACAGCACGGCCCAGCCCGCCGCCTGCCGATCACCTGTGATCTCCAGCGTCAGGCGGTGAATCAGCCACATCCCCAGACCGGCAAGCAGCGCATTGCACAGCCACGGCGCACCGATCCAAACAAATGGCGTCATCAGCAGCGCGAAACCCGGCCAATATCCCTCAACGACGTGGCCACTGGCGTGCGAGGCGATCAGAAACATGCCGTTGAAGCCTGGCACGATCAGCCAGTCGATCAGCGGTACGGGCAGATGCGCACTGGTCTGGCCGAGCGCGAACACCCGGGCCTGAAACAGCGCGGCGTACTCATCCATGCTAAAGGGGTGATCTTGGTAGACGAGCAGCGCCCCAAGACACACCAGCAGTACGCACGCCCCGGCGGCAGCCCGCGGGTGCGCACCGAGACGCTCGATGAGGCGCAGGATCGGCGCCGGGCGCTTCCACAGCAGCGCGATCAGGCACACCAGCACGCCCAGCTTTGCGGCATCGACATCGAACTTTCGAAGCAGGAACACAAAGATGGGCGTCATGCTGGCGCTCGAGAACCACACGAAATTGAGCATGTAGAAGTAGCCCAAGCACGCGCAGGAGAGCGCGAAGACGATCTGCGCGATACGAACCGCGGGCAAATCTTTCTGAGGCAATTTAGGCATGTGAGCTCAGCGACGGTTCCTGACAGTAACTACCCGGGGTACGCTCCCGCCCGCGAATGATCGCGGCACAATCGCCATGCGGGCCGGGTTTGACGCCTCCATAATAGGGTGCGGCGCCAGGGAGGTCATCGAAGACTGTGCTTAGTGTGAAGATACTCACCAAATTGCTACACGTGCTGGCGACCCCGGCCTACCGGGCGGCTTTTCTGCGCACCGGCGTGGCCGCGTCGACCGAGCACGATCATATCCTCGAAGGGCTTGCTCTGGACACGGTTGTCGACATCGGCGCAAATCGCGGACAGTTTGCGCTGTGCGCGCGCCGTCTGTTCCCCAAGGCGGCCATCTACTCGTTCGAGCCGCTGCAGCGGCCGGCGGCAGTCTATCGGCGCGTGTTCGAGCACGACCCGGCGGCCAAGCTGTTTCCCGTAGCGATCGCCGCCGAGGCCGGGAGCGCGACGATGCATGTATCGCGCTGGGACGTATCCTCCTCACTGCTGCCAAGTGCCCAAGCGCAGCACGATAACTTCCCGCTCACCGAGGAGACGCGGCAGGAATCGATCACCAAGGCACGGCTGAGCGAATGCCTCGACATGAATCTGATTACCGGAAACGCCCTGCTCAAGCTTGATGTCCAGGGCTACGAGCTCGCGGCACTACGAGGCTGCGAAGAGCTGCTCAGCCGTTTTCGCTACGTGTATGTCGAAGGCTCTTTCGTGGAACTCTACGTTGGACAGGCACTGGCGGGCGAAATCCTCGCCTACCTGCTGCATTCGGGCTACAGGTTACTGTGTGTTGCCAATCTTTCGTACGGTCGCAAAGGCCGCCCGATTCAGGCCGACTTCCTATTCATACGTGCTTAGGTCACGATAGTGGGAGGCCACAGCGCGACATCAGCTGCGCGCACTTCGCCCTGGAAAGAAGAATGCTAGTCAAGCTCCTGCTGGTTCTCGTAGCGCTCAACACCACGGCCAGTCAGCTCCTTTTGAAGAAGGGTGTTACACAACTGGGTGGCATCAAGACGCTGAGCGATCTGCCGAAGTTCATGCTTCCGGCCATGACATCGCCCTGGATCATACTTTCCGTTTGCCTGCAAATCGTGGGTTATTTGACGTGGTTCCTGGTGGTGACGCGCGAAAAATTAGGCATAGCCGTCGCGTTTTCCGGCGCCAGTTTTTACATTTTTATGGCGCTCTCGGCTTGGTATTTCTACGACGAGACGCTTACGATTTTGCAGTGTGCGGGGATAGGCCTGATCATCCTGGGTCTGGTGTGTGTCACGTTGCCGACCACGTGAATGCGTGCCACCGGCAATCCGGGTGTGTGGCCTATTGAGCATTCCGGCACGCGGCAGCGAGAACAAGCTTACAGGTTCTTCATCGACCCGGCGACGGACATCGGCTTGGAGCTGTTGGCCACCGGCCATTTCGAGCGTGATGCAATCGCGCAGTGCGCGAACTACATTCGCCCTGATGGAATCGTTGTTGACGTGGGCGCCAACATCGGAGTGCACACGGTCCACTTTGCCAGCTTCGCCCGGCTCGGCAGGGTCATTTGCTTTGAGCCGGCCCGATCGACGTTTGTTCAGCTGTTGCGGAATGTGGAGCACTTGGCCAACGTCATTCCGCTGAACATTGCCCTGTCCGACACTACCGGGCTGCAGCAGTTCTTCGTGGCCGCTGACAATGCCTATTCGGGGTTAAAGGATACGAAGCGCGAGGCAATATTGCGTCAGGAGTCGGTTGCCTGCTTCAGAGGCGATGAGATCCTAATGGCGCTCATCGGCAATGAACGCGTTGACCTGGTGAAAATCGATGTTGAAGGACTCGAGATGCAGGTCCTGAGCGGGCTCAGAGCGTTTCTTGTCGCGCACCGGCCGGTCATTTTCTGCGAGATTTTTGGCGGTCAGCATTCGAATGCCGACCCGCAATCTACGGTGCAGTTCTG
>JBEKOK010000285.1:0-4892 GCA_049521875.1 Steroidobacteraceae bacterium | reverse complement strand
TCCACATGCTCGAGGTAGTAGGCATTGTCCAGATGCATGATGGCCCGATCATTGATCGGGCCGGACAGATCGGCCGAGTAGCCGCAGCGTGAAGCCAGCATGACCGAGAGGGCCAGCAGCCGCCCCTTCTCATCAAAGCCGACCTCGTAGTCGGCCACGAAGTCGTGGCGCTTGCCGGTCACGAGCATGTCATCGTCCCGATCCAGGCGCAGCTTGACCGGGCGTTGGCATTTCACCGCCAGGATCGCCGCCGCGGCGGCGATCAGCGCCGGCTGCGTTTCCTTGCCGCCAAAGCCCCCGCCCATGCGACGGCAGCGCACCGTGATGTCGTGCGCATGCTTGCCCAGCGCATGCGCGACGATCTGCTGGACTTCGGAGGGGTGCTGAGTCGAGCTGTGGACCAGCAGCGCGCCATCTTCCTGCGGAATCGCAATCGCGATCTGGCCTTCAAGATAAAAGTGATCCTGGCCGCCGATGCTCAAAGTGCCGCGCAGCCGGTGCGGCGCCAGCGCCAGCATCTCGCGCGGCTGCCCGCGCTTGACGTGCTGGGTCGGCAGCACGTAGCTCGCGGCCGCGAGCGCGGCGCGGATGTCGAGAATCGCTGGCAGCGGCTCGTACTCGACGCGCGCGGCCCGCACCGCCTTGCGCGCCGCGAGATACGATTCGGCCGCGACCGCGAACAGCGGCTGCCCGGCATACAGCACTTCGCCGCTCGCGAAGATCGGATCATCGTGCAGCACGCTACCGTAATTGTTTTCCCCGGGCACATCCGCGACGCCGGCAATCGCGACCACGCCGGGCCGCTGCAGCACCGGCGCCAGATCGAGGCTCTTGATCCGGCCGTGCGCGATCGTGCTCAGGCCAAAGGCGGCGTGCAGTGCGTTGGCCGGCAGCGCAATGTCATCGGCGTAGAGCGCCTGGCCGCTGACATGCAGGTGGGCGCTCTCGTGGCGCCGCCCGTCCCCGGCCGGCTCGCGTGTGGCTTCGGGCAGCGCACTCATGGCGGCGCCGCCACGGCCTGCTGCGCCCGCGATACGCCGGTGGCCTCGCCGTGCTCCAGGAAAAATCGCTGCAGCAGCTGTCGCGCGGCCTGCAGCCGGTAGCCGCTGCTGGCGCGCATGTCCGTCAGCGGCTTGAAATCCTCGCCCAGTGCCAGCATCGCCGCTGCTACAGTAGCCTCGTTCCACGGCTGCCCGAGCAGGGCCTGCTCGGTAGCCGCCGCACGGCTCGGAATAGCGGCCATGCCGCCATAGGCAACGCGCACCGCGACCACGTGCGCCTGCTCGATGCGCAGCGCGAATGCCGCGCACACCGCCGAGATGTCCTGGTCAAAGCGCTTCGAGACCTTGTAGCTCGCAAACCATTGTCCGGGGGTGGGCGCGGGGATCAGCACGCGCACCAGGAACTCGCCAGGCTGCATGTCCTTGCGCTGATAGCCCAGGTACAGCCGCTCGAGCGGCAGGCGGCGCACGAGCGGGCCGCGCTGCAGCTCGATCTCGGCGCCCAGGGCGATCAGCGCCGGCATCGAATCGCCAATCGGTGAACCGTTGGCGACATTGCCACCGAGCGTGCCCGAGTTCTGCACCGGCGGGGAGGCAAAGCGCAGCGCGAGCTCGCTAAGTTCCGGGTAGGACTCAAGGATCAGTGCCCAGGCCTCTTTGAGCGGGACCGCGGCGCCGATCGACAGACCGTGCGCATCGCTGTGCATTTGCTTGAGCTCGGCGACCTCGCCGACATATACGATCGCCGGCAGTTCGCGCAGCTGCTTGGTCACCCACAGCCCGACATCGGTGCCGCCGGCGAGCACCTGCGCCGCCGGATTTGTCTGCAGTGTCGCCGCGAGTTCCGCCAATGAACGCGGCGCCGTGAAGTCCGGGAGCGTGAGGGCCTGTTCGCGCTGCAGCGCGCGCAGCGTGCTGAGGCGTGCCCTCGCACTGAGTTCATCACGGCTCCAGTGCGCCGGCTTCGGGTAAGCGGCCATCTGGCAGCCCGCCTCGATAATCGGCCGATAGCCGGTGCAGCGGCACAGATTGCCGGACAAGGCTTCGAGGACCTGCTCGCGATCGGGGTTTGACTGGTTCAGGTAGAGCGCGAACAGCGACATCACAAACCCGGGCGTGCAGAAGCCGCACTGCGAGGCATGATAGTCGACCATCGCCTGCTGCACCGGATGCAGCGTGCCATCGGGGGCCGCGAGGCTCTCGACCGTGACCAGTTCCTGGCCATCGATCGTCGGCAGGAAGCGGATGCAGGAATTGATCGCACGGTAGTGCACCTGCTGCCCACCGGCCTTGAGTTCGCCGAGCACCACAGTGCAGGCCCCGCAATCGCCTTCGGCGCAGCCTTCCTTGGTCCCGGTGCGGTGCGCGACGTTACGCAGGTACTCGAGCACGGTGGTCGTCGCCGGAAGATCGCTGACGCTGACGCTCTGGCCATCGAGCACAAAGCGTACCGCGGCGCCGGCCTGATCGTGCGAGCCGCTGCCTGCCACGCCTCGGCTAGCCTCCCCGGTACACGGAATAGCTCCACGGCGAGATCAGCAGTGGCACGTGATAGTGCTGCGCCGCCTCGGCGATGCCGATGCGCACGATGACTTCATCGAGAAACGCCGGCGTGGGCAGGGCGAGGCCGCGGCCGCGAAAATACTCGGCCACATGGAAAGTCAGCGCATAGCGCCCGGGACGAAATTCGGCCTCGGCCAGCAGCGGCGCGGCGCAGCGCCCATTCGCGCCGGTCGTCGCCGAGCACAGCAGCTGCGGCAGCGGGCCGCCGAGCTGATGCAGCTCGATGCGGAGCGCAGCCGCCGGCAGGCCGGCGCTGGTGTCGAGGACGTGGGTGGTGAGTTGACCCATCAGGTGCACCGCATCCGAAGATTTCAACGACAGTCGCGTGCGCCGGGCCTTGTGCCGCAGTCCAGGTGCGCCCAAGAATTGTATACGATGCAAAGATTTAACGTATACATGCGCCGCGCGCCACGCGCCCCAAAAGGAGGCCGCGGCCGCATGCTGTTGCCCGCTTAGCGCGCAACCGCTTCAGGAACGGAACAGGCGCGTGTATTGCGATTCGTGCCGGGCACTGGCCTGTACCTGCGACACGGTGCCGACGCCGATGTCCTCATCCGCGAGGCCCGCGGCGCGCTCGATGATGCGCGGAACGGCCGCGCTCAGGCGATGCAGCAGCCGCTGGCCGGCCGACTGCCCCAGCGGCACCAGCTTGAGCGCCGCCAGCACCTGGTTCTCGCACCAGCTCCACAGATAGCCGCGCAGCGCATCTCCGGTCTCGATCTGCCAGCGGACCGCCGCCAGGCCGAAGAGCGTGGCATAAGCCGCGGATCCGCCCAGCCACTCGCCGGCCTCCGGGATCTCGAGCTCCATCAGCACGCGCGCGAGGGAGCGGCCCAGGTGCAGCTCCTCGGCACGCAGCTCGGAGGTCTCGCGCGCGGCCAGCAGCTGCGCATTCCAGTGGCGCACGGCGCGCTCATCGGCCGCGCTCCAGGCCGCGTGCAGGCGCTTGAGGATCGGCAGGTCCAGTGTCCCGACGCCAAATTCGGCCAGACCCTCGAGCCAGGCGAGCGTCGTGGCCTCCTCATCGACCCAGCCGGCGTGGTTGGCGTATTCCAGGCCCTGCGAATAGGCATAGGCGCCGACCGGGAGCGCCGGACTCACCAGATGCAACAGTCGCACCAGCGCCAGCGGATCGCGCGGGACCGCGGCCGGCGACATCAGTCGCGTGATCCGGCTGCTGGTTGCGGGTTCAGTGTCCATGCCCATGGGTGTGTGCGTGCGCGTGCGGCTCGCCTTCGCTGTGATAGGCCCCGGCCTCCGGTTCAAAGGGCGCCTGCCCTACTTTCACATCGAGGCCGAGGCCGTGCACCATGTCATCGAGCACGTGATCGTGCACGTAGCGCAGCCAGCCGGCACCCAGCTGCAACGCGATATGGCGGTTGCCCAGGTGATAGGCCGCGCGGGCGAGTTCGCGCGCATCCTCGCTGTGCACGGTCGAGACCATCTCGTCGGCGGCGCGCACCTCGATGACCCGGCCGTCCGAGGCCAGCAGCAGCTCGCCGCCGCGCAGGATCTGGCCGCGGCTGAGCCTCACCGCCACTTCATCGCCGCTGCTCAAGATGGCACGAAAGCGGCTGCGGCTGCGCTGCTCGAACGGCAACTCGAGGGATGCATCCGCCGGCCGGGGGGTTTCGAGTCGCTGCGATACGGTCAGCATGCCAGGGACTTCCCGGAATCAGAACAGGAAATAGCGCTGCGCCAGCGGCAGCACGCTCGCCGGTTCGCAGGTCAGCAGGTGTCCATCGGCACGCACTTCGTAGGTCTGCGCATCGACTTCGATCTGCGGCAGGTAGTCGTTGAGCACCATGTCGGCCTTGCCGATGCGGCGCGTGCCGCGCACGGCGACCAGGCGCTTGCGCAGGTCAAGGCGCTGCGCCAGGTGCCCCTCGATCCCTGCCTGCGATACGAAGCTGACCGAAGTCGCCGCGCAGGCCGCACCCAGGGCGCCGAACATGTAGCGGTAGTGCACCGGCTGCGGCGTCGGGATCGAGGCGTTCGGATCGCCCATCGGCGCCGCGACGATCATGCCGCCCTTGATCAGCAGCGCCGGCTTGACGCCGAAGAACGCCGGCCGCCACAGCACCAGATCCGCGAGCTTCCCGACCTCGACCGAGCCGACCTCGTGCGCGATGCCGTGCGTGATCGCCGGATTGATCGTGTACTTGGCGATGTAGCGGCGCGCCCGCACGTTATCGTTGCGCGCTGAATCCTGCGCCAGTGCGCCGCGCTGCACCTTCATCTTGTGCGCGGTCTGCCAGGTGCGTGTAATCACTTCGCCCACCCGTCCCATCGCCTGCGAGTCGCTCGAGATCATCGAGAACACCCCGA
>JBEKOK010000284.1:0-6634 GCA_049521875.1 Steroidobacteraceae bacterium | reverse complement strand
CCGTGCGTTGCTTCCAGATGCGGTTGTCCGTCAGCAGCGTCTCGTAATCGTCGATCGCCGCCGGGAATCGGTCGGTGAAGGCCTTGATGAAATCCAGCATCGAGCCCGAGCGGGCCTCGTTCAGCCGCTCGACTTCCTTCGCCGAGCGCCACTTCGAGACCTGGTACTTGGGCATCGTCTCAGGCAGGTCGCGGTAGACGCCGCCCGGCCGGTAGTACGTCGCATGCATGCGCGTACCGGACACCGCTTCGTACAGATCCATCAACTCCTCGCGCTCTTTGAACGCGAGGAGGAACACCGTCATCGCGCCGATGTCGAGAGCGTGCGCACCGAGCCACATGAGGTGGTTCAGGACGCGGGTGACCTCGTCGAACATGACACGAATGTACTGCGCGCGCTCGGGCGGCTTGATGCCGAGGAGCTGCTCGATCGCAAGCACGTAGGCGTGCTCGTTGCACATCATGGAAACGTAGTCGAGGCGATCCATGTAGCCGATCGACTGGTTGAACGGCTTCGACTCCGCGAGCTTCTCGGTGCCGCGGTGGAGAAGCCCGATGTGCGGGTCGGCCTTCTGGATGACCTCGCCGTCCATCTCGAGCACCAGGCGCAGGACGCCGTGGGCCGCCGGATGCTGGGGACCAAAGTTGAGCGTGACGTTGCGGATCTCAGCCATTGCGCTTCTCGCCGGCCAGCAGTGCCGGGTCATAGCGATTGTCATGGCGGATCACGCGCGGCACGAGGATGCGCGGCTGGATCGTCACCGGCTCGTAGATCACCCGCTGCTGGGTGGCGTCGTAGCGCACCTCGACGTTGCCGATCAGCGGGAAGTCCTTGCGGAAGGGGTGGCCGATGAAGCCGTAGTCCGTCAGTAAGCGGCGCAGGTCCGGATGGTTCGTGAACAGGATGCCGAAGAGGTCAAAGGCCTCGCGCTCGAACCAGTTGGCCGAGGCCCAGATGCCGTTCAATGACTCGACCGTCGGCTCCTCAGCACCATCGCACCACACGCGCAGGCGCAGGCGCTGGTTCTTGCTGACCGACAGCAGCTGATAAACCACCGCATAGCGGCGCTCACCACGCAGCGTGTGACCGACATCCGGGTTGACGCCGCGGCTGAAGCCGGTGCTGGTCGCCGTGCTGGTGTTCCAGTCGGCCTGTCCATAGTCCAGATAATCGACGCCCGCGACATCGATCAGCGATTCAAACGCGAGCCCGGGCGTATCGCGCAGTATCAGCGCCACTTCGAGCAGCTGCGGGGCCGCGAGCTCGAAGGCCAGCTCACCCGGCGGCGCCGCGTAGCGGCGCACGCGTTCGCCAAGCTGCGCCTCCACCAGCGCGGCCAGCTCATCGATGTGGATCGACACTTGAGCGCTTCTCCTAACCGGTTCAGGCCGCAGCGATCGAGCGGCGCGCGATTTTTCGCTGCAGCTGGATGATGCCGTAGAGCAGCGCCTCGGCGGTCGGCGGACAGCCAGGCACGTAGACGTCCACCGGCACGATCCGATCGCAGCCGCGCACCACGGCATAGGAATAGTGGTAGTAGCCCCCGCCATTGGCACACGAGCCCATCGATATGACCCAGCGCGGCTCGGGCATCTGGTCATACACGCGGCGCAGCGGCGCGGCCATCTTGTTGGTGAGCGTCCCGGCCACGATCATCACATCGGACTCATCATTTCGACCGCGCAGCAGGCGAGGCCAAAGGTCATTGGCCACAGCGAACCGGTGCGGGCCCAGCCGACCAGGCTGTCGACCTGGGTCGTCAGGAAGCCGCGCTGGGCGAACTCCTGGGTGGCGGCGCCATCCTCTAGTCCCACTCGAGTGCTCCCTTGCGCCACTCGTAGACGAATCCGACGACCAGTATCGTCAGAAACACCGCCATTGCGATCAGCCCGAAGGCACCGGTGCGCCCGAGCGAGACCGCCCACGGAAACAGGAAGGCGATTTCCAGATCAAAGACGATGAACAGGATCGCCACCAGGTAGTAGCGCACGTCAAAGCGCACGCGCGAGTCCTCGAAGGCATCGAAGCCGCACTCATAGGGCCCGATCTTGTCAGGATCATCGGGGTGACGGACGCTCAACCGACCAAGCAGCGTGCCGAGGCCGAGCAGCACCGCGGCCAGCACGGTCGCAAGGACCAGGAAGATCAGTACGGGCAGGTAATTTGTGAGCATCACCACTACCAAGCGTCAAAAAGGGCGGCCGGCTTCGCCGCATTAGCTTCGCCGCTCCGCCCCACCACTAGCGAGCTATTGTACGAAAGATCTGGTGCCGACGGGGAGATTCGAACTCCCACACCTTGCGGCGCTAGCCCCTCAAGCTAGTGTGTCTACCAGTTCCACCACGTCGGCAAACTCAAGCGAAAAAGCGGAAATTACTTGGCAGGCGCTGGATCCGCCGGCTGGCCCGCAGGCGCGGACCCGGCCGGCGGCGCGATCGCCGGCGCTGGCAGTGGCGCACTGCTGGTGGCCGCCGGCAGCGAGTCGAGCACCGAGGCCGGCTCGGCACTCTTCTTGGTGCCCACGTACGCCAGCGTCAGGCTGGTCAGCATGAACATCGCCGCCAGCACCGCGGTCGCGCGCGAGAGCGCGGTACCGGCGCCGCGCGCACCGAACACGGTGCCGCTGGCCCCGGCGCCAAAGCCCGCACCGGCGTCCGCACCCTTGCCGCGCTGGATCAGCACGAGGAAGACAATCGAGAGGGCACACAGATAGTGCACGCCCATAATTAATGAATGCAGCATGTTCAGTTCCGTTTCAGGCAGCGGCGGCGATTATCGCCAGAAATTCATCAGCCTTGAGCGACGCGCCACCGATCAGGCCGCCGTCGACGTCGGGCATCGCAAAGAGATCGCGCGCATTGCCGGCCTTGACGCTACCGCCATACAGGATGCGCAAATCGGCGGCGATTTTAGCATCCCGCGACCCAAGCTGCTGGCGAATGAACCGGTGCGTCTCCTGGGCCTGCTCAGGGGTCGCAGTGCGTCCGGTACCGATCGCCCAGACCGGCTCATAGGCGACCACCGCAGCAGCAAACGAGGGCGCGCCGCACAGGCCGATGACCGCTTCGAGCTGGGCGCCCAGCACCTCGTTGGTACGCCCGGCCTCGCGCTCGGCCAGCTGCTCGCCAATGCACAGCACCGGGGTCAGTCCGCGACTCAAGGCCGCAGCAAATTTGCGTGCCACGAGCGAGTTATCTTCGCCATAGAGCGCGCGCCGCTCCGAATGCCCGACCAGCACGAACTCGCAGCCGACATCCTTGAGCATCGCGGCCGATACTTCACCGGTAAAGGCGCCGTGCGCTTCGGCACACACGTTTTGCGCCCCGAGGGCCACGGCCCCGCTGCGCAGCATGCGCCAGGCATCATGCAGGTAGACAAAGGGCGGGCACAGCACACACTGGACCGATTCGTTGACCAGGCCGCCGACGACCGCGTCGATCAGCGCCGCGCTCTCAGCGCGTGAACCGTGCATTTTCCAGTTGCCGGCTACGATCTTGCGCCGCATGGAGCCGCCCTACTTATATATGACCGCCGCTTTTCGGCGCGCGATCATAGCGGCGCCCACCCGGGGGCGCAATCTGGGCCGTCTGGGGCCTAGGACTGGCCCGCAGACTGGACGCTGGCGGCCAGTTCCTCGGCGATCTGCTGGGCTTCGCTCAGGCGCCGGGCCTCGACCATTACGCGGATCAGCGGCTCGGTTCCCGAAGCCCGCAGGACCACGCGTCCGGCACTGCCCAGCTGCGCCGCGAGGCGCTCATAGCAGCCGCGCACCGGCTCGCGCGCCATCGGATCGAAGCGCTGCGCCACCTTCACATTGATCAGCACCTGGGGGTAACGCTCCATCGGGGCGGTCAGTTCGGCCAGGCTCTGGCCGGTCTGCTGCATGATGCCCAGGACCTGCAGGGCACTGACCAGTCCATCGCCAGTCGTGGTGCGATCCAGACACAGGATATGTCCGCTGGTCTCCCCGCCCAGCACCCCGCCGGTCTCCTTCAGGCGCGAGAGCACATAGCGATCGCCAACCGCGACCCGCTCAAAGCCGATGCCGAGCCGGCCCAGCGCCAGCTCCAGCCCGAGATTACTCATCTGCGTGCCGATGACCGCGCCGCGCAGTTCGCCCCGCGCGTGGCGGGACGCAGCGATCACATACAACAGCTGATCACCATCGACGATGCGCCCCAGGTGATCGACCATCAGTACCCGATCGCCATCGCCATCGAGCGTCAGTCCGACCTGGGCATGCACCCCGGGCACCGTCAGCTGCAGCAGTTCCGGCGCCGTGGAGCCGCAACCGTCATTGATATTACGCCCGTTGGGCGAGCAGCCGATCGGCACGATATCCGCGCCCAGCTCCGCAAGCGTGCGCGGCGCCACCTTGTAGGCCGCGCCGTTGGCGCAATCGACGACGATCTTCAGCCCGGCCAGCGTGACGCCCTCCGCAAGCGTCGTGCGGCAGAAATCCTGGTACTGGTTGCGCATGAAATCCACGCGCTGCGCTTTGCCCAGCTGCTCGGAGCTGCGCGTGACCGGTACGGCCTCGAGATGCGCCTCGATCTGCTCCTCGAGCTCATCGGAGAGCTTGCCGCCACTGCCATCGAAGAACTTGATGCCGTTGTCTTCGTAGAGATTGTGTGAGGCGCTGATCACGACTCCAAACTCGCACTCGCAGCGGCGGGTCATGTACGCGATACCGGGCGTCGGCAAGGGTCCGGTGAGCAGCACGTCGACGCCCGAGGCCACAAACCCTGCCTCAAGCGCCGATTCGAACAGATAGCCGGACAGGCGTGTGTCCTTGCCGATCAGCACCGTACCACCGCGCGGCGCCAGCACCTGGGCGGCCGCGCTCGCGAGTCGCAGCGCGAAATCGACCGTCATCGGATGTTCACCGACCCGGCCGCGGATGCCATCGGTACCGAAGAAGCGCCTTGCCACGATCCTTACCTCTCCCTTCAACCTGGCCCCATCAGAGCTCTGGACTCATAAACGCTGCGGCGACCCGCACCGCATCGAGCGCCGCGGCCACATCGTGCGCGCGAATGATACGGGCACCGTGCAGCACTGCGAGCGTGGCCAGTGCCACACTCCCTGCCAGCCGATCCCCAACCGCCCGCCCGGTCAGTTTCTGCAGCATGGACTTGCGCGACAAGCCGACCAGCAGCGGCCGGCCCAGATCCGCCAGCTGCCCCAGCCCGCGCAGCAGAGCCAGATTGTGACTGATCAGCTTGCCGAAGCCGAATCCGGGATCCAGACAGATGCGCTCGGCGGCAATGCCCGCCGCTTCGCAGGCACCCAGGCGCGCGGCCAGCATGGCCCGCACTTCGCCAACGACGTCCTGGTACTGCGGGTTGGCCTGCATCGAGGCCGGCTCGCCCTGCATGTGCATCAGGCACACGGCCGCGCCGCTCGCGGCCGCCGCCTCGAGCGCGCCTGGCCGCTGGAGTGCGCGCACATCGTTGATCATTGCGGCGCCGGCCGCGACCGCGGCACGGATCACTTCGGGTCGGCTGGTATCGATAGAGATCAGCACCGGGCTGCGTGCTTTCAAATGCTCGATCAGCGGCACGACGCGCTCCAGTTCCTGATCGAGTGAAACCGGCTCGGCACCCGGGCGCGTGGATTCACCGCCGATGTCAATCAGGGCCGCACCCTCCGACACCATCGTGAGCGCGTGATCAAGGGCCTGGGGCAGCTCGATGAAACGGCCGCCATCGGAGAAGGAGTCGCGGGTGCGGTTGAGCACGCCCATGATGACCGGTGCATCAAGCGCCAGGCGGCCATGGGCGTGGGTAAGAAACAATGAGGTGCTCACGGTCAGCTACGCACTGCTTGGCGCTCGTGCCGCGCGGGCGAGGCCGCGGAGATATCCGCGGCGCACCCGATCCAGCTCAGTGCTGGCCAGCCGGCGTCGTTCCGATCGGACCGGTGCGGCCTGGCAGCTCCTCAGTCGCCGGCTTGCCGCCGGTGCCCGAATCATCCCAGCCGACCGGCGGCTGTGGTACGCGGCCCTCCATGATGTCCTTGATCTGGACGTCATCGATGGTTTCGTACTTGACCAGCGCATCGGCCATCATGTGCAGCTGATCCATGTGCTCTTCGAGGATCTTGCGGGCGCGCTTGTAGTTGGTCTCCACAACGCGCCGTACTTCCTCGTCAATCGCATGCGCTGTTACATCCGAGACCTGCTTGTGCTGCGTGACCGAGCGACCCAGGAACACTTCGCCCTGATCCTCGCTGTAGGTCTGCGGCCCGAGCCGGTCCGAGAGGCCCCACTTGGTCACCATGTTGCGCGCCAGCTCGGTGGCGCGCTCGATGTCATTCGAGGCACCGGTCGTGACGCCATCGACGCCAAACACGATCTCTTCGGCCACGCGGCCGCCAAAGAGCGAGGCGATGCTGCTGTCCAACTGGCGTTTGCTGGTCGAATAGCGATCCCCTTCGGGCAGGTACCAGGTCAGTCCCAGCGCGCGACCGCGCGGAATGATTGTGACCTTGTAGACCGGGTCATGCTCAGGCACCAGGTAGCCGACGATCGCGTGCCCGGACTCGTGGTACGCGGTCATCTTCTTTTCTTTATCCGACATCACCAGCGAGCGCCGTTCGGCGCCCATGTAGATCTTGTCCTTGGCGCGTTCGA
>JBEKOK010000283.1:0-5446 GCA_049521875.1 Steroidobacteraceae bacterium | reverse complement strand
CGCGCTTCACGCCGCACCCCATTCCTGTTGATCCAGCCAAACGTCGAATTCACCCGGAGTTACGGGCTGGCGGCGGTATCCGGCCGCATGCTGCTCTTCAAGCGACACTGTCCGCGCGCGCCTGAGTTCAGCCTCAAGTGCAACGCGTATCAGGGCCGAGCGTGTCGTTTTCCGTGCTCGCGTTAGTTTGTCCACGGCACTGAGCAGACGCGCGTCTATGGTCATCTGAATGGTCTTCATGACTGTGTAGATTAATGTGTGGTGAGGTCCACATAGTAATCCACAGTAATGCGAGCAGCAACCGAGCCTAGCTGGACGCCCAAACAGGGCTTCGATTCACAGTTGGATTTGCAATTGCGGCCAGAACACGTGAAAACGGCTCTCGCGAGCTGTTTGGCGTCTCTGAACGCATAATCACTCATGTGTCACTTGCGTGCACGAATGTGCTACTCTACGGGAACCGTGAGTTCGAATCTCACCCTCTCCGCCATAAACCGCTGATCCCGGCTCAAGGCTTCAGCAGTCTCCGAACTTGGACTGCGCCCCGGTCCGCGGGCGCATCCAATCAAACCGATTTAGGCAGAAGCTCCCCAAGCGCATGGAGGGTTTTCTGCGGAAAGCGGTCGATAGGGTAGTATTTCTCGATAATTCCAATGGCCTGATCGTATGAGCGGACATCAAGATGGCGCAGCAAGTAACGCACGTCGTCTTCATCATGAAATTCAGCGCCGATTCTCATTGCCAGGCATTTCATGGCGAGCAGATAGGCGGGTTGCGCCACCATAACCCGCAGATGATCCAATTCCAGAAACGGCGCGAAGTCGCCCTGCGCGCTGGTGAAGCCTTTCACGCCATCATTTAGCCAGTGCGGGCTCAAGCCCGCGCGTAGTGCTACGCGCGCGGCTGCCTCGCGTACTTTCGCTGGCGGATGGAATATTGCGTCCAGGTCTTGAGTCGATGCACGTGCCGCGTAGGCCAGGCACATAACTGCTCCGCCGACCAGGAACAGTTCGCCCCTGACGTCCGAACGGCGCAGCTCCTCGTTGAGCAGATCGAAGAGACGGTGGATGTCTGCGCGCATCAGCGCTGCCATGCCTACACCCGATCGCCCAATGTGGCATCGATAAAGATGTTGCGGGTTCTGAAGGATGCCGGAGAGTGCGTCAATAGGTGCAGACGCAGGCTCTGCAGCGTGCTACCGAACACAGGCTCGAGCAGCGGCGGAATCTCGCGTGTCCACGCTGGCGCGGCAATGTCACAACGAGCGCAGCCGAATTCGACCATCGCCGCTATGTAGTTCGCGACGAACGGAGTGAGCTTGCTAGCCGGAGGCTGTGCTACTGCATCGCGAAATTCCTGCGGGGTCAGGCCGCTAAGGAACGAGTTGAGTTCAGCCAGTGGGTAGCTAAGTGTGCTGCTTGCTGCGCACGCCGCCACCCTTTCGCCAAAGTGAGCGCTGCTTGCTGTCAGCACCCGGCCAAGCACATACGCGGACATGTCCATACCCGCCCGGCGTGCCGCATCCTGAATTACCGTCTTCTCCGCGCTCGTCACGCGCACTTGCAGCTGCGAAATCTTTGCGGAGCGGCCCATATAGCCAGTATGCTGCGCCGGCATTTCATTGTCAATACGCTGTATTGACAAGTCGTTGGCTGGATCATTAACTCTCTGACGGTCCCGGTAGCTGATACCCGTGCCTTAGACCGTCAGGACCGTGAATCCCTCGCGACGCGCGGCGCTGCTCAAGCGCGCGTCTAGACAGACCAGCGGCAGGTTTGCCGGGTCGTGATCTGCCGCGACCAGAGCTGCTGCAAGCTGCAAGCTGTCGGCAGCGCGCAGTGGGTGCATGCGCAGCAGCCGCTCCGCCGTGCGTCGCACGGCGTCTGAGGGCGTAATCTCATGCCAGCTCTCTGTGAGCTGACGTGCGAGGAGCATCGCGCTGCTGACCTCATCGGCTGTCAGCAATTGCTCGCGCTCGCGACGCGCGAGTGCGGAAGCGATCTCGACCGTCGTGCCCCACCAGATCAGGACCTGCGCATCCTGTTCAAGTAGCTCCAGCAGCCAACTACGTGTGGCTTCATGCGCCAGCAGCGCTATGACTGCCGAGGAATCCCAGAACTTCATGGGAGCGCGCGACTCATCGGTCCGCAGCGCGTTCGCTCTGCAATGCATCCGACAAGCGGACGTCCCGGGCCAGTGCGGTGGCAAGTGCTGTCTGAAGCTGCATAGCCGAGAGCGGGCGCACCGGAGGTCGTGTCAGCCCCTGGGCGCGAAGTAACGCCAGGCGATCGGCGCCACTGCCGGAGGATTCGATGCGCTCGAGTCGTGCAATCGGCACGTTGCGATCGTAAATAACCACCGGATGACCGGCTCGAACCTTGCGCAGATAGGCGCTCAGGTTGTCCTTGAGTTTAGATACAGTGGCCTTTTCCATATGGCTATTATAGCCATATTTCATTCCGCGGGCAAATCGGGCGCAACTGAGTCCTAAGGCGCCAGGCAGGCTCGCTTGCGCCGCGCAGCCCCGCAGCGCCCGAAACCCCACCGGAGGTTTCGGGCCCGAAGGGCATCCGAACTACTTCAGCTTCAGTTCCTGCAAGGTCTCGGAGCCGATGTTCCGGCGAATCCTGCCGCGATCAGCAAAGCTGCGGTTCGCCGCCTCCACGGAGCCCTCGAACTGTTTTGAGAGCGCATCGGCCTTCGCCACGCCATCATCCAGCGCCGCCCAGTTCTTGTAGGTGATGATCAGGTAGATATCGGGCTCATCCGGGCCGCGCGGCTCTCCAGTCAGTACCTGGTAGCTGAGCACATACCCGGCCTTGATCGCCGCCTCCTGCATGGGCTTCCAGACGGTATCGAGCCATTTCACGTAGTCGTCAAATTTGCCATCGGCGGTTCGAATCCACGACATGTTTACAACCGGCCCTTCGGTATAGGCGTGGTCATCAGCAATCGCTGTCATGCTGCCTAATGAGAGACTCAGTAATGCCGCACAGGCGGCAAGTTTCAGTTTGGTCGACATGTGTTTTACCTTCCTTGAATAGCTATTCTTTTTTGTTTGCCGGCTGCCCGGTGCGAAGTCTTGCAGCGCAGGCAAAGTCATCTGGACGCGGATATCCTACGCCCGGCGCGAGCTGACTCGTATTACAGCGGCGTATGGCGCCAAAATTGCATACCCTTGGGGTTGCTTGTCTGGCACCAGGCCATAGTCGCCGTCAACGGAGCGTCAGATCGACGTGCAATGATGGCCGGCGGGCGCTTACGAGGCTGCCGAGCAGGACCTAGGCTTGTGCTGAATTCGTATGGGAAGGGGAGTGAGCAGTGGCAAAGATACCGCCGGGCGTAGGACCCAGGTTTCCGCAGGTCGTGGTGCTGGTCGGCGCAACCGGCGATCTGGCGCGGCGCAAGCTGCTGCCCGGCCTGTTCCATCTGTCCACGGCCGGTTTCATCCCGGGTTGCCGGATTATTGGCTTGTCGCTCGATGAGATCGATGCCGATGCCTTCCGCCAAGTGGTGCGCAAGGCGCTGGATGAATGCTCTACCCGCAAGGTGAAGGACGGGGACTGGATCAAGTTTGCCGACACGCTTGATTACGTGTCGCTCGCGGCCGGCGCCGAGCCGTTGAAGGCGGCCGTGGCGCGGGCTGAGAAAACCCTGGGCGGTCAGTGCCAGCGCTTGCATTACCTGAGCGTGCCGCCGGCGGCGGCACTCTCGGCCGTGCGATTGCTCGGCGAAGCCGAGCTGGTTGATCGTTCCCGGATCATCATGGAAAAGCCCTTTGGCACGGACCTTGCGAGCGCCGTGTCGCTGAATGCGAAGCTTCACGAAGTTTTCGCAGAATCCCAGATCTTCCGCATCGATCATTTCCTCGGCAAGGAGCCGGCACAGAACATCCTCGCCTTCCGCTTCGCCAACGGCTTGTTTGAGCCGATCTGGAACCGCAATTTCATTGATCACGTGCAGATCGATGTTCCCGAAACCATCGGGCTTGGCAATCGCGCTGCCTTCTATGAGAAGACCGGGGCGTTTCGCGACATGGTCGTCACGCATCTGTTCCAGATCCTGGGTTTCGTGGCGATGGAGCCGCCGACAGCGCTCGAGCCGGCACCGATCAGCGAGGAGAAAAACAAAGTCTTTCGCAGCATGCTGCCGATCAATCCGAGCGATGTCGTGCGTGGTCAGTACACCGGCTACCGGCTCGAGGAGGGCATCGATCCGGAATCCGAGGCCGAGACCTTCATCGCGCTCAAGTGCTCGATCGACAACTGGCGTTGGGCTGGTGTGCCCTTCTTCCTGCGCACCGGCAAGCGCCTCGCGGCTGGCCAGCGCATCATCTCGATTGCCTTCCGGGAGCCGCCCAAGAGCATGTTTCCGGCCGGGTCCGGCGTCGGCGCGCAGGGCCCCGATCACCTGACGTTCGATCTGGCCGATGTTTCCAAGATGTCGCTGTCCTTCTACGGCAAGCGCCCGGGACCGGGCATGCGGCTCGATAAGCTGAGCCTGCAGTTCGCGATGCATGACACGGGTCTGGTCGGCGATGTGCTGGAGGCCTACGAGCGCCTGATCCTCGATGCGATGCGCGGCGATCACACGCTCTTTACCACAGCCGAAGGCATTGAGCGGCTATGGGAAGTCTCGGCGCCCCTGCTGGAGACCCCGCCACCGGTGCGCTTCTATGACCCGGGCTCCTGGGGTCCGAATGCGATTCACCAGCTGGTGGCCCCGCGCGCCTGGCGCCTGCCCTTCGAGCGGGCCTGGCGCGATCCGAATCCGGCCGGCGGCTGAACGCAACTGCGCCGCCTGAGCCCTTGGGGAACTCAGACGGCGCCGTGTGCTATCGATGATGCAGCGGCATCGCCGGGTCACACTCAAGTCGCTTAGAACTCTGCATTCGCGGTCACCATGAAGCTGCGCGGCGGCATGAACTGATAGCCGTCGTTTTCCGGACTGGGCGAAGTTCCGGCCGGGAATATGCCCGTGATGCTGCGGTTGCTCAGCAGGTTGTAGATGCTCCCCTTGAGCTGGATAGAGTGCAGATTGATGCCATGCCACTTCCAGGTATAGGCAATGTTTAGATCTTCCTGGTTGTAGCTGCCGGCGTAGAAGTTCGGGTAGCCGGCTGCGTTGTCGCCGTAGTACTGCCCACCAGTCAACTTGTAAATCAGCGAGTTGGTCCAGCCGCCCTGGTTGTACAGCAGCGCTGCCGAGGCCGTGCCTGCCGGCACGGCGAGCACATCTCCGTACTGCCCCAGCAGGTTGTTGGAGGCATAAGTGGCATCATTCTTGGCCGCTGAGCCATAGACTGCAAAGCCGCCGCCTAGGATAAAAGTCGCCTCACCTTCGACGCCTTTGTAGACCGCGCTGCCCGCGTCATAGAAGGCGCCCTGGCCGCTCTCGAGTGTCGTGGGTTCAATGATGTTGTTGAAGGTCACGTAGTACACATCGG
>JBEKOK010000282.1:0-5069 GCA_049521875.1 Steroidobacteraceae bacterium | reverse complement strand
GAAATCCAGCGCAGGCCGTGGCAGGCAATCTCGTGCCCGAGCGCCTTGAAGGCCGCGGCCGCCTCGGGATTGCGCTGCAGCGCCAGCGCGACTGCGAACACCGTCAGCGGCAGCTGGTGACGCTCGAAGGCACGCAGCACGCGCCACAGCCCGGCGCGCGAGCCGTATTCGAAAAGGGATTCCATGCTCTTGTGGCGCATCGGATAGGGCTGCGCGTTGATGATCTCGGACAGGAACACCTCGGATTCGGCATCGCCATTGAGCACGCAGTTTTCCGAACCCTCCTCGTAGTTCAGTACGAACTGCAGCGCGATGCGCGCCCCGCCGGGCCAGCGCGGGTGCGGTGGCTGGCGGCCGTAGCCGATCAGATCGCGCCGCGTATCCTCAGGCTTAAGCGACATGCGTCAGCACCGTGCGGATGTCGATATCCCTGGCCGCGGTTTCCTTCAGGTCGAGGGCCTCGAGCACGTGCCGGAGGTGATGCTGGATCAGCCGGATGGCGCTGCGGTCCTGCGCCTCGAGCGCCGCGCAGAACTGCTCATGCTCGTGCGGCGGACAGGGCGCGGCCCCGGCGGGCTGGTAGGCGGCAATGATCAGCGAACTCTGGGACACGAGCTCGCGCAGCATCTGCAGCATCAGAGCATTGCCGGCCAGCTCGGCGAGCTTGAGATGAAATTCCCCGGAGAGCGTGATGATCGCGCGCCGGTTGCGCGCCTCGTAGGCCTCCTTCTCGCGCTGCAGGTGCACGCGCATCTGGCGCTTGTCAGCGCGCGTCGCGCTCTCCAGCAGCTTTGCGACCAGCGCCGCCTCGAGCACGCCGCGGGCTTCGAACACTTCGCGCGCCTGCTGGATCGTGGGCTTGGACACCATCGCGCCGCGATTGGGCATCAGGGTCACGACATGCTCGTGCGCCAGGCGCTGCAGCACCTGGCGGATGCGCGTGCGGCCGATGCCAAAGACCTTGCACAGCTGCTCCTCGATCAGCCGCGTTCCCGGCGGCAGGCGATGATCGACAATCGCCGACCAGAGGCGGCTGTAGGCCGTGGCCAGCGGCACCACGACCGCATCGCGTGTCGGCCGCGGCCGGCGCCGTGTCTTCACATTCGTCATGCTCTTCCCCCTCGTATTCTGCTCTGCGGGCGTCCCGCGCCTACTGCAGTCCGCCGTGTCCGATCCACATCAGCAGCGTCGCGCGCTCCTCATCGGTCATATTGGTGAGGTTGCCCAGTGGCATCGTGCGCAGCTTAAGCTGCTGCGTCACTTCGGGCAGATGCGCCATGATCTGCCCGATGTTCTCCAGCACGATGCCGTTGGGTGGCGCAACGAAGCCCGGTATCGTCGGATTCCTGGCGTGGCAGGGCACGCAGCGCTCATCGAAGATCGTGCGCACGCGCGCCAGCTCGACCGCCGGTGGCAGCGCGCTGCCCTGCGCCACCGATTCACCAAAGGCGGGCGCGAGCGCGAAGATCACCCCGGCCAGGGCGAGTGCCGCGAGCACGATCGGCAGCTGCGCGATGGCGCCGCGGTGGCCGGGCCTCTGGCGCGCGACGAACCAGGCCCTGATGCAGGCGCCGGCAAAACTGAGCGCGATCAGCACCAGCCAGTTGTTGCGTGCCCCGTAGGTCATCGCGTAGTGGTTGCTGATCATCACCAGCAGCACCGGCAGCGTGAAATAGGTGTTGTGCAGCGAGCGCTGCTTGCCCTTGAGCCCGGGCGCCGGATCAATCTCGCGCCCCTGCTGCTTGGCACGCACCAGCTCGCGCTGCCCGGGGATAATCACAAACAGCACGTTCGCGACCATGATCGTGCCGAGCACCGCGCCGAACATCATGAACGCGCCACGGCCGCTGAACACCTGGCACAGGCCCCAGGCGAGGATCGCGAACAGGATGCCAAGGGTCGTGGCCAGCGCACGCGCATGGCGCCCGAGCGCTGAGCGGCACAGCGCATCGTAGATCAGCCAGGTCACCACGAGCGTGCCAAGTGCAATCAGGATCGCGGCACTCTTGCTGAGCGGCATGATCGCCGGATCCACCAGATACGCCTCGGCGCGCAGCAGATACAGCAGGCACAGCAGCAGGAAACCCGACAGCCAGGTCGTGTAGGCCTCCCAGTAAAACCAGTGCAGGGTCGTGGGCAGCGTGCCCGGGGCGACGCGATACTTGAGCGAGCGGTAGAAGCCCCCGCCATGCACGGCCCACACGTCACCGGCAACGCCCTCTTCGCTGGGCTCCGGGTGCTGCAGCGGCTCGAGCGAATTATCGAGCCACACGAAGTAGAACGAGGAGCCGATCCAGGCAATCCCGGCGATGATGTGCAGCCAGCGCGTCAGCATGCCGACCCAGTCGAGCAGATAGGTCAGCATCCTGTAGGCTCCAGGTCAGCGCGCCGCCCGGCGGCGCGCGTGGATTGGCGAGCCTGAGTTCGCATCACTTCGGCACCCCGCTGCGCGGTTGACAGGTTGAACACTCACTCCGGCCGCAATCGGCCGTTTGCGGCGTAGCTGCGATCGGCTCCACCGGACGGCTCATCGCTGCCAGCAGCTGCGTTGCGACGCTGACTGCAATCGCTGCCGGCCACTTGCTCGCGATGCCCGGCACACCCATCGGGCATACGAGCTGCGCCACGGCCGCGGCGCTGAAACCCTCGCGCAGCAGCCGCGAGCGGAAGCGGGCCGCTTTGCTCCGGGAGCCGATGACACCAATCCAGGCCTGATCGGCGCGCTTGAGGATCTCGCGGCACAGCTGGTAGTCGAGCGAATGACTGTGCGTGAGGACGACGAAGTAGGTCCCGGCCGGCGCCCTGGCCACGCTCGGCGCCGGATCAGCAATCTCCAGCACCGTGGCTTCGCGACCGTGCACCGCGGGCAGCAGCGCACCTCGTGGATCAATCCACGTCAGGCGCACCGGCAGATCAGCGGCGATGCGCGCGAGCGCCTGGCCGACGTGACCGGCACCGTAGATCCACAGCGCGGGCAGGATCTCATCCAGCCGCTCGAGCAGCACAACCTGTCCATCGGCCTCCACGCTCAGCTGCGGTACTGCCGCGGCGCGCGGCGCGCGCAGCAGCGCGGCCGCGTGCGCGGCCGCGTCCGCCTCGATGAGCACTTCATGCTCAAGCACCGCGCCGCGCAGTGCGCTGCGCCACAGCGCCGCGCCACGGGCGCTCGCCGCCTGCGCCCGGCGCAGCGGCCCGCGGGATTCGTGCGTATAGCGCTCGAGCCACACATCGACCACGCCGCCGCAGCACTGCCCAAGATCGGTCGCCAGCGTGAAATGCTGCAGCTGAGCCGGTTCGCGCGCCGGATCGAGCAGCGCGCGCGCCGCCGCCACCGCCTGCCATTCGAGCTGCCCGCCACCGATCGTGCCCAAGAGTCCGCTCGCACTGACCAGCATGCACACGCCTGCATCGCGCGGCACGCTGCCGCGCGCCTGTGCGATCACGACGCGTGCTACCGCCGGCTCGCGCTCCAGGACCTGCAGTGCGGCCGCGGGCCAGTCGCGCAGCGGCTTGAGCCACGCCGGCGCCGATGCTTCGGCAAGGCTCTGCAGCGGCGGATCGGGCAGCGTCATGTCGCGCCTCGTGCACGCAGCTGCGCCAGCGCCCTGAGGCTCGCTTCCGGTGTCGCCGGCGCCGAAAGCGGCACCGAGGCCTGCGCCGCGCCGCAACTGGCGATCGCATCGCGGATCGCATGGAACACCGAGATCCCGAGCATCAGCGGCGGCTCGCCGACCGCCTTGGAGTGATAGATCGTCGCCTCGGCATTCGGGGTCGACTCGAGCAGCGCGACCCGGGACTGCGCCGGCCAGTCGCGCGCGGTCGGAATCTTGTAGGTCGAGGGCGCGTGCGTGCGCAGGATCCCCTGCTCATTCCAGATGAGCTCCTCGGAAGTCAGCCAGCCGACACCCTGCAGGAAGCCACCTTCGATCTGTCCCAGATCAATCGCCGGATTGAGCGAAGTGCCCACATCATGCAGGATGTCGACCCGCAGCAGCTGCATCTCGCCAGTGAGCGTATCGAGGGCCACCTCGCTGACCGCCGCGCCATAGGCAAAATAGAAGAACGGCCGGCCGTGCATGTTGGTCTTGTCCCACGAGATCTTGGGCGTGCGGTAAAAGCCGGTCGATGAGAGCGCAATCCGCGCCTGGTAGGCGCTGCGGATGAAATCCGCGAAGGCAAAATCCTGCGCCCCGACCAGCACGCGACCGTTGCGAAACTGGACCTCCGCCGCGCTGACACCGTGGGTGCTGACAGCAAATTCCACCAGGCGATTGCGGATCGTCTGCACGGCGACCTGTGCGGCCTTGCCGTTCAGATCCGAGCCCGAGGAGGCGGCCGTGGCCGAGGTGTTCGGTACGCGCGCGGTGTCGGTGGCCGAGACCCGAATCGCCGACAGGGGCAGGCCGAGCTCGGAGGCCACGACCTGCGCCACTTTGGTAAACAGGCCCTGGCCCATCTCGGTGCCGCCGTGGTTGAGCAGCACGGTGCCATCGCTGTAAATGTGCACCAGTGCACCGGCCTGATTGAACATTGTCGAGGTAAAGGAGATGCCGAACTTTACCGGTGTCAGCGCCAGTCCGCGCTTGATGGTCGCATTCGCTGCGTTCCACGCGTTCACCTGGCGCCGCCGGGCCTGATAGTCGCTGCTGATCTCGAGCTGATCGGTGATCCTGTGGATCAGATTGTTTTCGACAACCTGCCCGTAGGGGGTCACGTTGCGGGTCTCGATCCCATAGTAGTTGGCGCGCCGCACGGCCAGCGGCTCGAGCGCCAGAAAGCGCGCGATCTCATCGAGCACGTGCTCGATGACCATCATGCCCTGCGGCCCGCCAAAGCCGCGGAAGGCGGTCGCCGAGACCATGTGGGTCCTGCAGCGGTGCGAGGCGATCTCGACGTGCTCGAGGTAGTAGGCGTTGTCCAGATGCATGATCGCCCGATCGTTGATCGGGCCGGACAGGTCGGCCGAATAACCACAGCGCGAGGCCAGCATCACCGCCAGGGCGATCAGCCGCCCGTGCGCGTCAAAACCGACCTCGTAGTCGGCGATGAAGTCGTGGCGCTTGCCGGTC
>JBEKOK010000281.1:0-5075 GCA_049521875.1 Steroidobacteraceae bacterium | reverse complement strand
TGCACCTCGCCCATAAGTGTTGATGCTCTCGAAGTCGTTTTCACCGATCGGCCGCGTGCCGCCCTCGGAGATATCGGGGAGCATGGCGCCACCAGCATTGGTCAGCGGCGTGACCTGATCGGGCTGGCACAGGAAAGCGCTCTCGCCCGGGTTGATACAGGCTGTGTAGTCGGTGGTGTCGCCATTCGATACGTTCTGCTGAAACTGGCGGTAGTAGATCAGGCTCTGCGCCGACCAGTCCGCGTCCAGGTGCAACGCGCCGTTGAGCGTCAGGAAATTCAGCCGGTTGTCGTTGGCCTGCGGCCCGGTGAATACCAGGCTGCGGCTGATGGCCAGTTCTTGCACCGGCGCAGAGCTTTGTCCATTCAGATGGTTGTCCGCACGCGTGTAGGTCAGATCAAGCGAACCCCGATCGCCATGTGCGCTGAGCACCGCATACAACTGGCGCAGCGCATCGGTTGAGAACAGCCGCCAGCCGCTCTCATCGAGCGCCTTGCCGGCCACGTAGAGTCCGAAGAGACCCGAGTTGGCGCCGTACTGCACGGTCGCCGAGCGCTGGCCGAAGGATCCGCCACTCGCCTCGGCCTCTGCGCCCGGATCGCTGAAGCCATCCTTCATCGTGACCGAGATCGCACCACCGAGCGCATTGAGCCCGTAGACCGGGCTGGCGCTCACGAGCTCGACGCGCTCGATCGCCACATCGGGGAACAGATCCCAGTCGACCGTATCACCGAAGGCCTCGTTGATGCGGACCCCGTTCTGGTAGACCGCCAGTCCCTGCGGCGTGCCGAGCACCGGGGATGCCTCGAAACCGCGATAGAGGATATTGGGCTGGAACGGATCGTCCAGGTTCTCATTAATGCTGATGCTGCCGAGGCGCGAATTCATCGCACCGGTCAGGCTCGCGCTGCCATCGCGAGCCAGATCCGCAGCAAAGAGGGTCTGCACATTGCCTGGTACTTTATCGACATCAATGTTGTTGCCCGGGATCGCGCTGGTCTGAATCACTACCGTCGGCAGCTCGGAGGCAGGGGCGGCGGACTCCTGTGCGCACACGCTCGCGCTGAACTGCTGCGCGCCGGCAAACAGCAGCGCCCAGGGGAACAGATCACTACGCTTCAAATTTGAGGCTCCCTTCGCAACGCGCTGCCTGCTGGCCAGCATAGCGGGTGGCGGGAGTGCTGCGGAAGCTGCAACGTTTAAGCAAGGCGAGCGCGTCGTTGCCTGGCGCCGACAGGACTAGGACACGCGGCCTGACAGCGCAGCGGGCTGCGGACCGCCGCTGGCCCAGTCGAGCAGTTCGATTGTGTGCACGATCGGGACGTGCACGGCGCCGGCCAGATGAGTCATGCAGCCGATATTGCCGGAGGCGATAACGGCGATATTGAGAGAGTTGAGGTGCGCTGCCTTGCGCTCGCGCAGCTGCCCGGACAGCTCGGGCTGCAGCAGGCTGTAGCTGCCGGCCGATCCGCAGCACAGGTGGGACTCGGCGGGCTCGAGGACTTTGAACCCGGCGCGCACGAGCAGCTGTTGGGCCGGAGTGCGTACCGACTGGCCGTGCTGCAGCGAGCAGGCGGACTGGTACGCGACGCTCAATGATTGCGGCGTGCGGAAATCCAGTTCCACCTGCAGCAGGAATTCGCTGATATCGAGCGCCAGCGCGCTGACCCGCTGCGCTCGTTCGGCCCATTCCGGTTCCTCGCGCAGCAGATGGCCATAATCCTTGATCAGCGTGCCGCAGCCCGAAGTCGTAATCACAATCGCATCGAGATTGCCGTCCTTGAGCAGTTGCGACCAGGCCGCAACCTGGGCGCGGGCGAGTACCCGGGCGCGCTCGCTGTGTCCGAGGTGCTGGGGCAGCGCGCCGCAGCAGCCGGCGCCCGGTGCGATCACCACTTCAACGCCGTGGCGCGTCAGCAGCCGCACCGTCGCGGCATTGATCTGTGGCGCGAGCGCCGGCTGAACGCAGCCGGACAGCAGTGCCACGCGCTGACGCCGCGCGCCGAGCGCTGCAAACCGACCGGCACGATCCGTCGGCGCTGTCGCATGCGTTTGCGTGGGCGCCGTCAGCCACAGGTTGCGCACTCGACCGCGCGCCAGCTTCGCGAGCGGCCGCGTGATTCGGGCCAGCGTCGTTGCGATTCTGAACCAGGCACGACGCGTCAGCAGCGCGCCGATCAGCGCGCGCAGCGCACGCTCTGGCCACGGCCGCTGATAATGCGTTTCGATGTGGGCGCGCGCGTGATCAATCAGGTGCAGGTAATTCACACCGGAGGGGCAGGCGCTCTTGCAGGCCAGGCAGGTCAGGCAGCGATCAATATGCAGCACCGTCTCCGCTGGCGGTGGCGTGTCGTTCTCGAGCATGTGCTGGATCAGGTAGATGCGGCCACGCGGGCTATCGAGTTCGTCCCCGAGCAGCGTGTAGGTCGGGCAGTGCGGCATGCAGAAGCCACAGTGCACGCACTTGCGTAAGGCAACCTCCGCATCGGCGATCGCCGGTTGCAGTCGCTGCTCGGCGCTGAAGTGCGTCCTCATGCCGCGCGTCGATACATGCGTTGCGGGTTGAGGATACCCAGCGGATCAAACTGCGCTCGTACGCGCTCGCTAAGTGCCCGCAGCGTTACCGGTTGCGGCTCGAACGGCTCGGCATGGGCGCGCACGGCGCTGGTGGCGCGGATCAGCGTTGCATGGCCCTCGCCGGCGTGCTGCCTCAGGAGCGCGCGGATCGCCATGGCGCCCCCATCGTCACCGGCCAGGCCTTCGAGCCACAGCAATCCTCCGCCCCAGTCGTAGTACAAACGCTGCGCGCCGGCGGCACGCAGCGCAGTGCCGAGCCTCGCCGCCTGCAGCGGCGGTATCGACAAGCGCCACAACGGCCGCTCCGATCCGGCATAGCAGCGCCCATCACTGATCTGGCGCCACAGATCAAGCGAGGGTTGCTGCTCGAGCTCCACGATCGGCGCCGCCGCGGTATCGAGCGCCACGCGCAGCGCCGCGGCATAGGCGCTGGTGGCGGCCTGCGGCCCCTCAAGACGCAGCAGCGTGGCCGAGCCGCCGATCAGGGCGTGTGGCAACGCTTCGAGTCGGGCGAGCACCTCAACGGGCAGGTGCGCCGCGCCGGTCACCGGCACCGGGCCGCCGAGCGCGCGTCGCAGCAGCGCCAGGCCGGCTTCGTCCTCCAGCGCAAGCCACGCCAGCGTGCGCGTGTCTTCGGGCGCGGGCAGTACTTTGAGCGTGACTTCGGTCAGCACACCGAGCGTCCCGTAGGCACCGGCGAGCAGCTTGGGCAGATCGAAACCGGTGACGTTCTTGACCACCCGGCCGCCGCCGGCGAACGCTTCCCCAAAGCCATTCACCGCGCGAAAGCCGAGGAAGTGATCGCGGGGTGCGCCGGCGCTCATGCGCCGGCTGCCGCCTAAGCCCACCGAGATCGCACCGGCGAGTGTGCCGCGGCCAGCCGCTGCGCCCCACAACGGCCCGAAGTCCGGGGGCTCGAAGGCCAGATGCTGTCCCCTGCCGGCGAGCAGCGCCTGGATCTCGGCCAGCGGCGTCGCAGCGCGCGCGCTCAGCACCAGTTCCTCGGGCTCGTAGACCAGCACACCGCTGAGCGCCGACACATCCAACACGCTCTCGGCTGCGGTGGAGCGACCCAGCTGGCGCCGCGATCCCTGGCCCATTACTTCAAGGCCCGTACGCGCGGCGCCGGCGGCGCGGATCAGCTCGGCAACCTGGGCTTCGTCGGCGGGCAGGTGATGCGCGCTCATCGTGAGCTCACAGACGCAGCAGATCCGGGAAACGCGTCTGGCCGGCGTGCACATGCACGCGCCCGAGCTCGGCGCAGCGACACAGTTTCGGAAATACCTTGCCGGGATTGAGCAGGCCCTCGGCATCAAAGGCGCATTTGAGCCGTTGCTGCTGATCGAGGTCGCTCTGCGCGAACTGCACCTCCATCAGGTCGCGCTTTTCGACGCCGACGCCGTGTTCGCCGGTCAGGACGCCGCCGACTTCGACGCAACGCCTGAGGATGTCGGCGCCAAAGGCTTCGGCCTTCTCGATGCCGCCGGGGATGTTCGCGTCGTAGCAGATCAGCGGATGCAGATTGCCATCACCAGCGTGGAAGACGTTCGCGACGCGCAGCTGGTAGTGCACGGAAAGTTCAGCCATGTACTCGATCATCTGCGGCAGGCAGCGGCGGGGAATCGTGCCATCCACGCAGTAGTAGTCCGCCGCGAGCCGGCCGATGGCCGGAAAGGCGGCACGGCGTCCGGCCCAGAAGCGCTGTCGCTCGCTCTCGCTGCCACTGGCGCGGCTCGAGCAGGCGCCGCTGGCGCGGGCGATGGCCTCGATGCGCGCGATCAGCACATCCACTTCCGCCGTCAGCCCGTCGACCTCCACGATCAGCAGCGCCTCGACATCGAGCGGGTAGCCGGCAGCGACAAAGGCTTCGGTCGCGTGGATTGAGACTTTATCCATCATCTCCATGCCGGCCGGGATGATGCCGGTACCGATGATCGCGGCGACGCACACGCTGCCAGCGCGCACGGTCGGAAATCCCAGCAGCAGCGCGCGCTGCGTCGGCGGTCGCTGCAGGATGCGCACCGTGACCTCGGTGACCACGCCCAGCAGCCCCTCGGAGCCGGTCACGATACCCATCAGATCCAGCCCGCCGGGGTCCATCGCCTTGCCGCCCAGGCGCACGATCTCGCCGCTGCTGAGCACCAGCTCGCAGCCGAGCAGGTTGTTGGTCGTCATGCCGTACTTCAGGCAGTGGATGCCGCCCGAATTTTCCGCGACGTTGCCACCAATCGAGCAGGCCACCTGGCTCGAGGGGTCGGGCGCGTAGTAGAAGCCGCGGGACTCGACCGCCTGGCTAATCGCGAGATTGGTCACGCCCGGCTGCGTGACGACGCAGCGATTCTCGTAGTCGATATCCAGGATGCGATTGAACTTGCCGAGCCCGAGCACAATGCCATCCCCCAGCGGCAGCGCGCCGCCCGAGAGTGAAGTCCCGGCGCCGCGCGGCACGACTTTGAGGCCGAGCGAGCTGCAGTACGCCATGATGGCGGCGACCTGCG
>JBEKOK010000280.1:0-5119 GCA_049521875.1 Steroidobacteraceae bacterium | reverse complement strand
TGTTCTGTCTGATAGCGGGCGAGATCCTGCGCCGAAAGATCGACCTTCGAGGGGGGCACGGTGAGCTGCTGCTCGGCATATTGCTTTGCGCCCACCCGGTAGGTGAGCTCGTGTGCCGTGCCATCAGCGTCCCGGACATTCACCGCATGCTCGCCTAGCGTCGCCGACAGCGGAATGCCCACGACAGCGAGCCACGCTCCGTGATCTGGCAGCACCATCACGGGTGAGCCCTCGACGTTCACGGCCGGCGGCTTATCGCCACTGCTCGCGAGCCGCAGCAGCGCGATGCCGCCGGGCACGAGGCTCTGTGGCGGCAGCTCCATCGCAACGGCACGCGAGCTGAGAGCCAGCAGCCACAGCGTGCCGAGGCAGGCCATGGCGCGCGCGCGCTGTCGGTTCAGCCGGTTCATGCCAGATCCTGTCGCGTGACGCGCGCCCGCAGGCGCCCGGAAGCCAGCCGGGCTTCGATTTCATCGCCTGGATTCACCGCTGCGGCAGAACGCACCACGGCGCCATCCGCGACGCGACTGACGACCGAAAAGCCGCGGCTCAGGGTCGCCAGCGGACTGATGGCCTGGAGGCCGTGGCTTGCCAGTCCGAGTCGGGCTTCGGCAGCGACCAGCCGTGTGCGCACGGCTAGCGACAGGCGTGCTCCCAGGGCACTGCGGCGCAGTTCCAGTTCGCGCACGACCCCGGCCGGTGAGCGCGCCAGAATTCGCGCGCTGAGCCGATGCAGCCGCTCACCCACGCGCTCGAGCATGCGCGCCGTAGCGCGCTGCAGTCGCTGTTCCAGCTCATCGAGGCGTTGGCCATGCTGCGTGAGTCGCGTGCCAGGATGCGCCAGGCGCAGACGGGCCTGCGCGGCGATCAGGTGGGCGCGCTCATCCTCAAGCTGCCGGCGCATCGCCGCGACAAAGCGCAGACGCAACTGGTCAAGACGTTCGAGCCACTGGCGCCGGTCCGGAACGACCAGCTGCGCGGCAGCGGTCGGCGTCGGTGCCCGAACATCGGCGGCAAAATCCGCGATCGTGAAATCCACTTCGTGGCCAATCCCGGTCACCACCGGGATCGGCGAGCGCGCGATGGCGCGGGCTACCTGCTCGTCGTTGAAGGCCCACAGATCCTCGAGCGAGCCACCGCCCCGCGCAAGGATCAGCACATCGCACTCCGCGCGCCTGGCCGCAAGTTCCAGGGCCGCGACGATTGCAGGCGCCGCCGCGGCGCCCTGGACCGGCACCGGGTAGATCAGCACCGCACTCGCGGGGAAGCGCCGCGCCAGCACGTGCAGCATGTCGCGCACCGCAGCGCCGGTCGGGGAGGTGATCAGCCCAATGCGTCGCGGAGCGGCCGGCAAGGCACGCTTCTTCTCGGCCGCGAACAGCCCCTCGGCGGCCAGCCGCGCTTTGAGTTCCTCGAAGGCTCGCTTGAGTGCTCCGAGTCCGGCTTCCTCCAGGTACTCGACCAGCAGCTGGTAGTCCCCGCGCGGCTCATAAAGGCTGACGCGCCCGCGTGCCAGCACCTGCTGGCCCTCCCGAGGCGTAAACCCGGCCAGCTGGTTGCGCGCCTTCCACATGGCACAGCGCAGTTGCGCGCCCTGATCCTTAAGTGAGAAATACCAGTGGCCTGAAGCCGGCCGGGCAAAGTTGGAGACTTCGGCCTCGATCCAGACCGCGGCGATGCCAGCCTCGAGCAGCTGGCGGACTTCGCGATTCAGGCGCGTGACGCTATAGATATCCGCCCCGGCGGGCGCCTGGCCGCGGGAGCGGTCCGGCGGACCGTTCATGGCTCTATCTTATCTGTTTGGCGCCGAGGCGCTGAGGCCGCACCGACGCGGGCAGCTGGCAGAGCGCCCCGAGTGGCTGGCGCATCGCGGCCGCGGTTTAGGTTTACCGCCCCCCAGCCAGTGCGTACAATGGCGCGCTTCTTTTTGGAATCCTGAATCCATGCGAATTCTCGAAGAAGCACTCACCTTTGACGACGTCCTGCTGGTGCCTGCGCGCTCCGACGTGCTGCCGCGCGACGTCGATCTGTCGACGCAGCTGACCAAGCGGATCCGCATCGGACTGCCGATCCTCTCGGCCGCAATGGATACGGTGACCGAGGCGCGCCTGGCCATCACGATGGCCCAGGAAGGCGGCATGGGCATCATCCACAAGAACATGACGATCGAGCAGCAGGCCCGCGAGGTCGTGCGGGTCAAGAAGTTCGAGAGCGGCGTGATCGCCGATCCGATCACGGTCGCGCCCGGGACGACGATTCGCCAGGTCATCGAACTGACGCGTGCGCGGGGCATCTCCGGTGTGCCGGTGGTCGATGGCGCCAAGGTGCTCGGAATCGTGACCCACCGGGACCTGCGCTTCGAAACGCACCTCGATGCACCGGTGTCGAGTGTCATGACGCCCAAGCCGCGGCTGATCACCGTGCGCGAGAATGCCCCGAAGGACGAAGTGCTGGCGTTGCTGCACAAGCATCGCATCGAAAAGGTGCTGGTCGTAAATGCCGAAGGCGAATTGCGCGGCATGATTACGGTAAAGGACTTCCAGAAGGCCACCGAATTCCCGCGTGCGAGCAAGGATTCGACCGGAAGGCTGCGCGTCGGCGCAGCGGTAGGCACGACGCCGGATACGCCGGATCGTGTCGCCGCTCTGCATGAGGCTGGCGTTGACGTGGTGGTCGTCGATACCTCGCACGGTCACTCGCGTGGCGTGCTGGAGATGGTTTCACTGATCAAGTCGCGCTTCCCCGAGCTTGAGCTCATCGCCGGCAACATCGTGACCCGCGAAGCGGCACTGGATCTGGCCAGTGCGGGCGCCGATGCGGTCAAGGTCGGTATCGGTCCGGGCTCGATCTGCACAACCCGCATTGTCGCTGGCGTCGGTGTACCACAGATTTCGGCGGTTTCTAATGTCGCCGATGCGCTGGCGAACCGCGGTATCCCACTGATCGCCGATGGCGGCATCCGCTATTCCGGCGATCTGGCCAAGGCGATCGCTGCCGGTGCCCACGCAGTGATGATTGGCGGCCTGTTTGCCGGCACCGAGGAATCTCCGGGCGAAGTCGAGCTGTATCAGGGTGCCTCCTACAAGGCGTACCGCGGCATGGGGTCACTGGGGGCAATGAGTGACAAGCACGGTTCGGCTGATCGCTACTTCCAGGACCTGAGCAGCGAGCTCGAGAAGCTGGTACCTGAAGGTATTGAAGGCCGCGTGCCTTACAAGGGCAGCCTGGTCTCGATCCTCTATCAACTGGCGGGCGGGTTGCGGGCCGCCATGGGCTACACCGGCAGCCGCAGCATTGATCTGATGCGTACCCAGCCCAGCTTCGTGCGCATCACCACGGCCGGCGTGCGCGAGAGCCATGTGCACGATGTCACGATCACGAAGGAGGCGCCCAATTACCGCATCTCCTGAGAGCCGCGCGCGCGCCGACGCAGTCGGCCTGGCGGCGGATATTCACTCCGACCGCATCCTGATTCTGGATTTTGGTGCCCAGTACAGCCAGCTGATTGCGCGTCGTGTGCGCGAGCTTGGCGTGTACTGCGAGATTCATCCCTGGGACATGGAAGAAGCGGCCGTGCGCGCCTGGGGCGCGCATGGCGTGATCCTCTCCGGCGGCCCCGAATCGGTCACCGAAGCCACGACGCCTCGATCCCCGAGCAGCGTGTTCGAACTCGGGGTGCCGGTGCTGGGGATTTGCTACGGCATGCAGACGATGGCTGCGCAACTTGGCGGCCAGGTGCTGCCCGGTGACACACGGGAATTCGGCTACGCCGAGGTTCGGGTGCGAGGCGCCAGTCGGCTCTTCGAGGGGATATTTGACCGGCAAGATGCTGATGGCGCGCAGGTTCTCGATGTCTGGATGAGTCACGGGGATCGTGTCGAGGTGCTGCCGCCGGGCTTTGTCGCCGTGGCCGCGACTCACGGAGCGCCGCTGGCGGCCATGGCTGATGAGGCACGCAGCTTCTATGCGGTTCAGTTTCATCCCGAGGTCACGCACACCCGCCAGGGAGCGGCGCTGCTGGAGCGCTTCGTGCGCGAAATCTGTGGCTGCGCTGCGTTGTGGACCGCCGACAGCATCATCGAAGATGCCATCGCCCGGGTCTGTGGCCAGGTCGGTGACAGCCAGGTGCTGCTCGGCCTCTCCGGTGGTGTTGATTCCTCGGTGGTTGCCGCATTGCTGCATCGGGCAATCGGCGCGCGGCTCACGTGCGTATTTGTCGATCACGGGCTGATGCGACTCGGCGAGGGCGACCAGGTCATGGCGACTTTCGCCCAGTCGCTCGGCGTGCGCGTCATCCGTGTGAATGCCGCGGAGCGCTTCTTCGCGGCGCTGGCGGGCGTGAGTGATCCGGAGCAGAAGCGCAAGATCATTGGCCGGCTGTTCATTGAGGTCTTTGCCGAGCAGGCCAAGGCGCTGCAGGGCATCCGCTTTCTGGCCCAGGGCACGATCTATCCGGACGTCATCGAATCTGCTGGCGCCAAGACCGGCAAGGCGCACGTCATCAAGTCGCACCACAACGTCGGCGGCCTGCCAGCAGACTTGAATTTTGCGCTGGTCGAACCGCTGCGCGAACTGTTCAAGGACGAGGTAAGGCGCATCGGGGTGGAGCTCGGCCTGCCGCGCGAGATGGTCTACCGTCACCCGTTTCCGGGGCCCGGCCTCGCGGTGCGGATTCTGGGCGAGGTGCGGCCCGAGTACGCCGCGCTGCTACAGAAAGCCGATGCGGTATTCATCGAAGAGCTGCGTCGCCATGGACTGTACGACAAGACCAGTCAGGCTTTCGCGGTGTTTCTGCCGGTACGCTCAGTTGGCGTGATGGGCGATGGTCGACGCTACGATTTCGTGATCGCACTGCGGGCGGTCGAGACGGTAGATTTCATGACCGCGCATTGGGCGCATTTGCCTTACGCGTTCCTTGATTTGGTGTCCCGCAGGATTGTGAATGAGATTCAGGGCATTTCGCGTGTGGTGTACGACATTTCTGGCAAACCGCCGGCGACGATCGAGTGGGAGTGACGGGATCTATCGCAGACCATTGCCCCGCAAGGCTGCAAGTCCCTGTTACTGGGTCGACTTGGGCGTACTGAAATTCCAAGATGAGCCGGTACCCGCCGCCGCC
>JBEKOK010000279.1:0-5138 GCA_049521875.1 Steroidobacteraceae bacterium | reverse complement strand
TGTGTTGGTCGTGTACGACGATCTGACGCAGCACGCGCGCGCATACCGTGAGATCTCACTGTTGTTGCGGCGGCCGCCGGGGCGCGAAGCATTCCCGGGCGACATCTTTTACATCCATTCGCGTCTGTTGGAGCGTTCCACTCGCTTGCGCAAGGATCTCGGAGGGGGTTCCCTCACAGCGCTGCCGATTGTCGAAACCGAGGCACAGGACATCGCGGCTTACATTCCCACTAATCTGATTTCCATAACAGATGGTCAGCTCTATCTTTCGCCCACCCTGTTTGAACTGGGGACCCTGCCTGCGATCGACGTCGCCCTCTCCGTTTCCCGGGTCGGGAGCGCTGCGCAACGAGCGTCTTACCGTGCGGTGGCCAGCAAGCTGAAACTGGCGTACTCACAGTTCGAGGAGCTGGAGGCATTTTCGCGCTTTGGAACGCGCTTGGACGCGCATACCCAGCAGGTGATCGCGCACGGTCTGCGGATTCGTGCGTGTCTTGCACAACCACAGTTCGCCGCGGTACCGGTGCTTGAGCAGATCGTGCTTCTGCGGGCACTTACCAGCGGACTCCTGGACCCGATTCCGCTGGAACGGATCGCCGCCGCACAGACGGCGCTGCACGCCGCTACAGCGCTGATGCCTGAGAGCTTGCGACAGCGGTGTCTGAGCGATAGCGAAATGAACGCCGCCGACAGCGCCGCTGTGGGGCAGATCGTGGCCGGCGTGCTAGGCGCCTTCCACTCGTGAGCGATTCGCTCGCCAGTTTGCGCCGCCATCTCAACGGCGCCCGACAACTGGGCTCCGTGGTCCGGGCAATGAAGGCGATCTCCGCCTCCTCCATCAGCCAGTACGAAAAAGCCGTCGCCGCACTCGGCCAATACCAGCGCGCGGTGGAGCTTGGCCTGAGTTTATGTTTGGGTGTGGAACGGCCTGCAGCACGGGCCCCGGCTATCGCCCGCGAATACCCGACAGGCGCTCTGATTTTCGGCTCCGATCAGGGTCTGGTGGGGCGTTTCAACGAGATCATCGGAGATTTCGCTTGCGCGGCCCTGGGCAAACTTCCGGGACCCAAGACAGTCTGGGCAGTGGGTGAGCGGCTGACGCCTGCGCTCGAAGCGGCAGGCCTGAAGATCACGAAGCTATTTCCAGTCCCAAGCTCGGTCGCTGCCATTACAGCGCTCGTGACCAGAATTCAGATTGAAATCGAGGAGTACTCGGCTGGCGGGCGCCATGGCGAAATCCACGTGTTTCACAATTCGCCGCAAGTGGCCGCAAGCTACGTCGCTGTGAGCCAGCGACTGTTGCCGCTGGATGCCGACTGGTACGCACGACTCAGGGGCATATCCTGGCCCAATCACCGATATGCGCAGGTCTTGGACAGCGGACCGGCGAGCCTGGCCGCCCTGGTGCACGAGCAACTGTTCATTTCCCTTTACAGGGCGTGCGCCGAATCACTGGCCAGTGAGAATGTCAGCCGCCTGGAAGCGATGCAGCGCGCGGAGCAGAACATTGATAGCGTCTCCGATGCCTTGCAACGCTCGCTCAATCGCCTGCGGCAAAGTTCCATCGACGAAGAACTCTTTGACGTCGTTGCCGGGTTCAACGCACTCGTCTAAACAGGACCCGACAGGTCGCTGATGTGATCGGAATGGACCTGATTTAGATGGTGGGCCGTGTAGGGATCGAACCTACGACCAAGAGATTAAGAGTCTCCTGCTCTACCAGCTGAGCTAACGGCCCACTTATATAAAAATGGGGTGGACGACGGGACTCGAACCCGCGACAGCCGGAATCACAATCCGGGACTCTACCAACTGAGCTACGTCCACCGTCGAATCGTTGGCGCGCCCGGCAGGACTCGAACCTGCGACCACCGGCTTAGAAGGCCGGTGCTCTATCCAGCTGAGCTACGGGCGCAAGCACGCTTGGTTGGTCGGGGCAGAGGGATTTGAACCCCCGACCCTCTGCTCCCAAAGCAGATGCGCTACCAGACTGCGCCATGCCCCGCCCTTAGAACCTGCCGAAGGCCGCCCCTCGCTTCCACCTAACGAGGGCGCGCATCATACGGGGCCGGTCTTGGCAGCGTCAATTTGAGTACACGGTCACCCAGCCGGGGGTCCGGTCGCTGGAATGCACTATGCGCCCCATTCGGGCGGTAATTGTGGCGACTTGAGTCGGACAACTCGCTGCCATACGGTGTCGGGCCTAATGCCCGCCCTGCAAGCCGGAGCCACTGCAACTGCCGCAGCCCTCAGCGCCGCTCGGCGGCCGCAGCGGCCTTGATCTGGGGCCATGCCCGCTCGCGTCTCATGGGGTCGCCCCCCTTGCGCGAACCGAGGCCGCGCGCAGTGCCAACTTTCGGGGCCGTGTGCTGCTGCATAATACCCGGACACCTGTAGCGCCGGACCCGCCAGCCAGGATCGGGACACGCTACAGCGACACTGGGCTAGGGGAGAGGCGCGGACAATGAAGGCGGTCATTCTTGCTGGCGGCATGGGCACCCGGATCTCCGAGGAAACGCATCTGCGGCCCAAGCCGATGATCGAAATCGGCGGCATGCCGATCCTCTGGCACATCATGAAGATCTACTCGGCGCATGGCATTAACGAGTTTGTGATCTGTTGTGGCTACAAGGGCTATCTGATCAAGGAATATTTCGCCAATTACTTCCTGCACATGTCCGATGTCACCTTCGATATCGAGCGCAACGAAATGTTCGTGCATGAGCGCAAAGCCGAAGCCTGGCGCGTGACCCTGGTAGACACTGGCGAGACAACAATGACGGGCGGCCGCCTCGCGCGCGTGGCCCCCTATTTGCGCGATGAGCGCGAATTCTGCTTCACCTACGGCGATGGCGTGGCCGATATTGACGTCAGCAAGCTGCTGGCATTCCACCGGGAACATGGGCGCGCCGCAACGATCACTGCGGTACAACCCCCTGGGCGCTATGGCGCACTGGAGCTGTCAGGCCAGCAAGTGCGCGGCTTCATGGAAAAGCCCAAGGATGGCAGCGGCTGGATCAACGGGGGGTTCTTTGTCCTCACGCCCAAGTGCCTCGATTACCTGGATGGCGACCAGTGCTCCTGGGAAGCCGAACCGCTCACGCGACTGGCAAGCGAGGGCGAACTGATGGCCTACCAACATGCAGGCTTCTGGCAGCCGATGGACACGCTGCGGGAAAAAACCCACCTCGAGCAACTCTGGGCCAGCGGCTCGGCGCCGTGGAAAATGTGGCGCTAGCGTTAGCGGCCTGCCGCTACGGCGAGACCTAGGCGGTGAGCGCGGTCACGATCGGTTTGCCGGTCTATAACGGCGCGCCTTACCTCGAGGATGCACTACGCGCCCTTTGCGCACAGAGCTTTCAGGATCTGAGGATCCTGGTGGCCGACAACGCCTCCAGCGACGGCAGCGCCCAGATCATCGCGCACTGGGCAAGCCGGGATGCACGCATCCGCGTGCACCGACATGCCACCAATATCGGGGCCCTGCCCAATTTTCGCTGGGTACTGGAGCACGCCGACTCACCCTGGTTCATGTATGCGGCGCACGACGATGAGTGGAGCAGCGACTGCGTGAGCGAACTCCATGCGGCCATTACCCGGCGGCCGGGCCTGGAGATTGCGATCCCGAAAATGGTGAATTTCCAAGAGAGCATCGAACGGCCCGCCAAGATCAGGCCCTACCCGGAGCGCATCGAACGGCTGGCGATCCGGGGGCGCGTGGGCCTCGCCCTGCGCCGCTCCCGGCCCGGCTGGATCTACAGCCTGTTCTCGCGCGAGCGCCTGGCAGCGGCGATGCAGGCGGCGCAGGCGCTCGATCAGCCCTGGGGTGAAGACGTGCTGGCGCTGCTAAACGTATTGGTGCACGGTGGCATCACCGGCAGCAACGCGGCCATCTACTATCGGCGCTCGACGCCACAGTCGGCGGCAACTTATCGGCCAAAGAGTGCCGCGGCCCACTTTGCGCTCTATCGTAAATTTCTTCGCCTGGCGTTCCAGGCACTCGAGTCTGCGCCCTTCTCCAGGCTCGAGCGGCTGCGCCTGACGCCCGCGCTGCTTCATTATGCCCGTTACGTTGGCAAGCCCACGAGCATCCTGCGGGCGGCGCTGCGCGAACGCTTCGGGCGTCGAGCCACGCGCTGATTCGCTAATGCCAAGTGCGGCCAGTTGGCGTACAGTCGGCGTGCAGGGTGGGTACAGCGCGCAACGCAGATACTCTGGCTGCCGCATAATCTCCACCCTGTGAGAGGCTCATGAGAAGCACTCCGCTGGCGGACTTGCGAAAACCGATCGCTGCCCTGGCAGCCGCGGCGCTCGCGCTACTGTTGTTCCCGCTGCGAAGCGTCGGTATTCCAACCGCGCCTCAAGCCACCGACGAACTCACCGAGGTGGTCATCCGCGCTCTGGAGCCGCGTTATGTCGCCCCTACCCGGCGCGACCGCATTGGGCGTATCTGGGCACCGGTTCTTATCAATGGCAAGGGACCCTTCAGGATGGTGCTGGATACCGGCGCCAACCGCTCAGGCGTCACCTCTGATGTGGCCGAAGCGCTTGGGCTGCCGCCGGATTCGTCGCGCCAGATCCTGCTGCGCGGCGTTACCGGGAGCGCGGCAGTACCGACTATCCAGGTCGATACGTTCACCGTGGGCGATCTCATGCTGACGCCGGTGACGCTGCCAATCGTCGCCGACGCGCTGGGCGGCGCCCAGGGCATCCTCGGCACCGAAGGCCTGCGCGACAAACGCATCTACATCGATTTTCGTAATGACCTGATCAGCATATCGCGCTCCAAGAATGAACCGGCGCACGTCGGCTACGTCACCATTCCACTCGAGCGCCCGGAGACAGGCCTGCTGATGTTCCATGCCATGGTGGGTGGTATCCGAGTGCTGGCGATCATTGATACCGGCGGACAGGTGACTATCGGCAACGAGGCAATGCGCGCCGCACTGGAGCGCCGTAGCGCGGTGGGAGTTCCGGAGGAGATTGAGGGCGTCACCGCAGATGTGCAAAGTGCCGAGGGCTTTCGCAGCCCGGCGATCCACCTCGGGGGTCTGGAGGTCCGCGGCGAACGTATCAGCTACGGCGACATGCACATCTTCGAGCACTGGAACCTCACGCAGGAGCCAGCGTTGCTGATC
>JBEKOK010000278.1:0-5194 GCA_049521875.1 Steroidobacteraceae bacterium | reverse complement strand
GTCCGTGCGCTCAGCCATGCAGCCCTCGATATCACCGACGCCGGCGCCATCGCCCGAGTGATGGAGGAGTTTCAGCCAACCCACATCCTCAATGCCGCGGCCTACACGGCGGTCGACAAGGCCGAGAGCGAGCGTGATGCGGCCTGGGCGCTCAATGCAATCGCGCCGCGCGAGCTGGCACTCGCCGCTGCGCGCCTGGGCCACTGCCGGCTGATCCACCTCTCGACCGACTACGTGTTTGATGGCGAGAGCAACCGGCCGTACCTGACCAGCGATACGCCGAACCCGCTCAGTGCCTACGGCGCTTCCAAGCTCGAGGGCGAGCGCGGCGTACTCGAGGCGCTGCCCGAGCACTCGGCGATCGTACGCACCGCCTGGGTCTATGGCGTGCACGGGCGCAACTTCGTGCACACGATGCTGCGCCTGATGCGCGAGCGCGGTGCGGTGCGCGTGGTCGCCGACCAGGTCGGTACGCCGACCTCGGCGGCGCCGCTGGCGGATCTGATCTGGGTGCTGGCGACGCGGCCGGGTCTGACCGGGCTGTACCACTGGAGCGATGCCGGGGTCGCCAGCTGGTACGATTTTGCAGTCGCGATCGCCGAGGACGCCCGCGTGCGGGGACTCTTGAGTTCCGAAATCGAGATCACCCCGATTGCGAGCGAGGATTACCCGACGCCGGCGCGGCGCCCGCGCTGCAGCCTGCTCGACAAGCGCAGCACCATCGCGGCGCTCGGCTTCGCACCCGATCACTGGCGCACGCCGCTGCGTGCCGTACTGGATGAACTGCCCCATGCCTAAGCTGCTCGTCACCGGCGGCGCCGGCTTCATCGGCGCCAATTTTGTCCACCACTGGCTCAAAGTCCATCCGGGCGAGCGCCTGGTGGTGCTGGATGCACTGACCTATGCCGGCAACCGCGCGAACCTCGATGCGGTCGCGAGCCGCAGCGAACTGCGCTTCGTCCACGGCAACATCTGCGACACGGCGCTGGTCGAGAGCCTGCTGCGCGAGGAGGCGCTCGATACCATCGTGCATTTTGCGGCCGAGTCGCATGTCGATCGCTCGATCAGCGGACCGGATGCGTTCCTCGAGACCAACATCATCGGCACGCATGCGCTGCTGAAGGCCGCGCGCCAGGTGTGGCTGCTCGAGCAGCGCCAGAGCGCGCACCGCTTCCATCATGTCTCGACCGATGAGGTCTACGGTTCTTTAAGTGCCACCGACCCGGCCTTCACCGAGCGCAGCGTCTACCAGCCCAACTCCCCGTACTCGGCCAGCAAAGCCGCTTCGGATCACCTGGTGCGCGCCTACCACCACACCTTTGGCCTCAAGACCACGATCTCCAACTGCTCGAACAACTACGGGCCGTTTCACTTCCCGGAAAAACTGATCCCGCTGATGATCGTGCACATCCTCGAGGGCCAGCCGCTGCCGGTGTATGGCGATGGCAAGAACGTGCGCGACTGGCTGCACGTCTCGGATCACTGCCGCGGCATCGAGCAGGTGCTGCTCAAGGGCGTTGCCGGCGAGACCTACAACATCGGCGGACGCGCCGAGTGCGAGAACCTGACGCTGGTGCATTCACTGTGCGCAATTGCCGATGCCGCCTTCGCGGCGCAGCCGGCGCTGAAGCAGCGCTTTCCGCGCGCGCCGGCTGCGAGCGGGGCGCGCAGCGCCAGCCTGGTCACCTTCGTCACCGACCGGCCGGGGCACGATCGGCGCTATGCGATCGATTGCAGCAAGGCGGAGCGGGAACTGGGTTTTGCGCCGCAGACACGCATCGAGCAGGGCTTGCGCTCGACCTTTCAGTGGTACCTGGATCAGGAGCCCTGGTGGCGCGCACTGCTGGGCGCGCGCACCGCCGTGCAACGCGGCGTGCCTTAGGCGCGCCGCTGGCTCAGATAATCGCGCATGCGTTCAGCGGCGCTGACGCATTCGGCCACGCTCGGGACCAGCGAGATGCGCACGCGGCCCTGGCCCGGATTGCCCTCGGCGGTATCGCGCGCCAGGTAACTGCCCGGCACGATCATCAGGTGCTTGCGCTCAAAGAGCTCACGGGTGAACACCGCATCGTCCCCCGCGACATCCGGCCACAGATAGAAGGCGCCTTCAGGCACCGGCATGTCGAGCAGCGGCTGCAGGATCGGCAGGACTTTGGCGAACTTCTCGCGGTAGAGCGCGCGGTTCACGCGCACATGCTCCTCATCCTGCCATGCCGGCACGCTCGCCAGCTGCACCGGCACGCTCATCGCGCAGCCGTGGTAGGTGCGATAGAGCAGGAACTGCTTAATGAGCTTCGGGTCCCCGGCGACCAGCCCTGAGCGCAGGCCCGGCACGCTCGAGCGCTTGGAGAGGCTGTGGAATACCAGGCAGCGCTCGAACTCGTTGTGGCCCGCGCGGCGCGCGGCCTCGAGCAGCGAGGGCGGCGGGTGCGACTCATCGAGGTACAGATCGATGTAGCACTCATCGGCCGCAATGATAAAGTCGTAGCGATTGGCGAGCTCGAGCGCATGACGCAGGTAATCGAGTGACAGCACCGCGCCGGTCGGGTTGCCCGGGGAGCACAGGATCAGCAGCTGGCAGCGCTGCCAGATCGCCTCCGGCACCGCCTCCAGATCCGGCACGAAGCGGTTCGCGGCCATCGTGTTCAGATAATAGGGTTCGGCCCCGGCCAGGATCGCCGCGCCCTCGTAGATCTGGTAGCAGGGATTGGGCATCGCCACCAATGGCGCACGCGCCGGATCGACCACCGCCTGCACGATCGCAAACAGGCCTTCGCGCGTGCCGGTGACCGGCAGCACCATGCGCTCCGGATCGAGCGGCGCACCGCCCTTCAAGCAGCGGCGCGTCAGCGCCGCGGCCATCGCCTCGCGCAGCACCGGCAGGCCACGCGTGGCCGGATAGCTATCGAGCCGATGCAGGTTGGCGGCCAGCGCCTTGAGGACGAAATCCGGCGCGGCGTGCTTGGGCTCGCCGATCGCGAGGCTGATGGGGTTCAGATCCATCGCCGGCGTGGCGCCGGCCAGCAGTGTCGCAATACGTTCGAACGGATAGGCCGTGAGGCGGCCGAGCGCAGGATTCATCGGGCCGCGGGCGACAGGGATTCGGCCAGCCGGATGCGCAGCCGCTCCGCGGCAGCCTCGGCCAGCGGCTCCTGGGCCCGATCAGTGATGTAGAACACGTCCTCGGCACGCTCACCCAGCGTGCTGATGCGCGCGCCCTGCAGATCGATGCGCTCCTCCCACAGCACCTTGCCGACATCGCACAAAAGGCCCGGACGATCCCCGGCCACCAGTTCGAGCACCGAGCGGTGATTGCGCTCATCGACGCTGATCGTGATGTGCATCGGCGTGTTGAACACCCGCAGCTGTCGCGCCGCGCGGCGCGAGACATTCAGCGGCGCTTCCTCGGGGCGCTGGATCGAGCCTGAGAGCCCCTGCTCGATTTCACGCAGCCGCTCGCTGTCGCTGATCACGGTGCCATCCTCCTCGAGCACGTGATAGGAATCGAGCGAGAAGCCGTTGCCGACCGGGAGAATCTGGGCATCGACAATCGTGACCCCGAGCTGATCGAGCACCGCGGTCGCGCGCGCAAACCCATGGCGGCGGTGCGGGGCGTAGATCAGCACCGAGGTCGTGCCGCGCTCGGTCTGCGGCACGACCGAGACCACCGGCTCATCGACGGCGGTGCCGCGGCCGGCGAGCACGCGCGTGTGGCGCGCGATCTCCTCGGGCGTCTGGCGGATGAAGTAGGCCGTCGGGAGCCGCGACCAGGTGCGCTCGATCGCCTCGGCCGACAGTCCCGAGCCGCTGAGCGCGCTGCGGGCCGCCGACTGGTTGCTGCGCACCAGCTCATCCTGGTCAACCGGCACCTCGAGGCCGCGACGCAGTGCGCGTTTGACCTTCTCGTAGAAGTCCTGGAACAGCGCCATCTTCCAGCTGTTCCACAATTTCGGATTCGTGCCGCGCACATCGGCGCAGGTCAGCACGTACAGGTAATCCAGGTGCGTCTCATCGCCGATGCGGCGCGCGAACTCGGCGATCACCTGCGGATCGCCGATGTCCTGCTTCTGCGCGGTGATCGAGAAGATCAGGTGGTCCTTGACCAGCCACGCGACCAGGCGCGCATCGTAGCGGCTCAGGCCCTGCTCGAGGCAGAAGGACTCGGCATCGACCGCACCCAGATCCGAATGATCACCGCCGCGCCCCTTGGCGATGTCGTGGAACAGTGCGCCCAGGTACACGATCTCGGGTTTGGGCAACACCTGCATGATCGCCGAGACCAGCGGCAGCTCGTGATTGAATTCCGGGATCGCCAGCCGCCGCGCGTTGCTGACCACGAACAGCGTGTGCGCATCGACCGTGTAGGCGTGATACAGATCGTACTGCATGCGCCCGACGACGCGGCCGAAGGCCGGGATGTAGCGGCCGAGCACGCCGTAATCCTTCATCCGCCGCAGCTCGTGCGTGACGCCGCGCGGCGCGCGCAGGATCTCGAGGAACAGGCGGTGGTTGCGCGGGTTCTGCCGGAACTCCTCATCGATCAGCCACAGGTTGCGCGCCACGGCGCGGATGGTGCCGGCGCGCACGCCCTTGATCTGCGGGTTCTGCTGCAGCAGCACGAACAGCTCGAGCAGCGAGGAGGGCTGGCGCGCGAACACATCCTCGTGGATCGCCTCGAGATACTCGTGGCGTACCTGGAAGCGGGCATTGAGCGGGACCGGCGGCTCCTGGTCGGTCAGGATCGCCTCGCGAAACAGCTGCAGCAGCAGTTCGTTGAGCAGGCGCACGTCGATCGCCGTGCGGTAGTAGCGCTGCATCAGCTGCTCGACCGCGAGCGTGTAGGAGGCATCCTCGTAGCCAAAGCTCTGCGCAAGGCGGATCTGGTAGTCGAACAGCAGCCGATCCTCGTGGCGGGCCGCGAGCGTATGCAGGCCAAAGCGGATCTTCCACAGGAAGCTCTGCGCGCTGCGCAACCGGCGCAGCTCCGATGGGGTCAGGAAGCCGTGGGTCAGCAGTTCATCGAGCGACTCGGCACCGAAGTGGCGCTTGGCGACCCAGGCGATCGTCTGGATGTCGCGCAGGCCGCCGGGGCCGGTCTTGACGTTGGGCTCGAGGTTATAGGCGGTATCGTTGGCCTTGACGTGGCGGGCCTGCTGCTCACGCAGCTTGGCCTCGAAGAATTCGCGCACCGGCC
>JBEKOK010000277.1:0-5197 GCA_049521875.1 Steroidobacteraceae bacterium | reverse complement strand
GACAGGCACCGATCAGCAACGCCGGTCCGCTGGAGCCATCCCGCAGCAGGCGTCTCACCTGCGAGCCATAGGAGGCGCTGCCGGTCCCGCAAAGGTGCTGCGCGCGAATCGCTTTCGTATCCTGGAACAGCTGGCGCATCAGCGGCGCGAGCTGCCGGCGCAATGAACCGGCGGCCAGCTCGTAGGCACGCCAGGCCTGCTTGATCTGCCCGAAGATCTCGGTCTCGGCGACCAGTCGGCTCTCCAGCCCGCAGGCAAAGCGCAGCAGGAAAGCGTAAGCGTCCGAACCACTGAAGACCTGCACGGCGCCGTCGGCCGGCAAGTGCGAGCGCAGCCGCTCGAGCACCGTTGGCTCAATGAGCAGCGCCACGCGCCGCTGGCAGGTATCGATCTGGAAGGCATCGGCCACAGCCGTCGGCCCCGCGCAGGGCGAGGCATTGGCGACATGATCGCCACGCCAGTGCAGAACTTGGAGATGCCGCAGGTCCACGACCGGCAGCCTAGTAGGCGCTCAAGAGCCTTTTGTCACCGGCATGTCATGCCCGGCGGTGATCCCTGCGGTGCGCCTAAAACCCTGTCCGGACTGAGGCTTAGCTCTCATTTTGGCTCGGACGCCGTGGCTTGGGTTGATGACCCGGGCAAAGGGCCGAGTGCGCCTCCCGGGGGTTCATAGAAAAACGGCGCAGGCTCGTAGACCGGCAGCGCGCGGGCAACCCCGGCGATGGACCCCAGGCTGGCCTCAGGCTGGCCTTCATCGCCAGGCGCGGCGTAGGAGCCATCGGCCGCGAAACGTTCGCGCAGCTGGCCCGTGATCGCAAAATCGTGGTGCAGGTAACCGAGCCAGCCTTGCGCGATCCTCTGGGCGAGCCACTGGTTGCCATAGTCACTGAGGCCCTCGACCGCGATCCACTGCAGCGGCGCCCATACATCCGGGGCGGATCCCGGATGAGCACCCCAGGGCGAGGTGGCGGCCAGGCCCTGCTGGCCCAAGAGTCGCTGCGAGGCGAGCAAGGCGACCGCATCGGCCTGCTCGCGCGAGGCAACGCCCACGAACAACGGATAGAACATCGCCGCACTGACGACATCGCTCACGTGGCCCTGCTGCCAGTTGTAGTCGACGTAGCGACCATCCGCCGCACTCCATAAATAGTGATTGATCGCCTGCTTGCGCCGCCATGCGCGCGCCAGGAACTGGGTCGCGCACGGCTGATCGCCGCGCCGCTCGCAGCCAGCCGCGATCGCACGCTCCAGTCCAAAGAGCACACTGTTCAGATCGATCGGAATCAGGGCGGTCGTCTGGACGCTGTCGAGGTGCGCAGGATCCGCGAGCCAGCGCGTGCTCAGGCCCCAGCCACTTTCGGCAGCAGCGCGCAAATCCCGGTATAGCGCCGCCGGTTCGCGCGCGCTGTGGGCGGCGAGTTCGCGATCCTCGCGGAAGGCCTCATCGCGCGGCTCACCGAGCGCGTCCCAGAAGCGATTGAGCAGCGTGCCGTCCGGGAGCGCGACCACATGCTCAATGCTGTGCCCGGGCGCGAGTCCGACACTGCCCTGCATCCAGAAGCTGTATTCACGCTTGAGTTCAGGCAGGTAGCTCCCGTAGCCGGCGGTCGGATCATCCGGATACAGCAGCGCAATCATGCGGTAGAACAGTGGCAGACCAGAGCGCGAGAGATAGTAGGTGCGCGTGCCTGCCGGCACGTGACCAAAGCGGTTGATCAGTGCCGCACAGTCATCCAGCACGCCCTGCGCGAGTGGCCGTTGTCCGTCGCGGATCAAGCCGAGCATCATGAAATACGCATCGCTGTAGTGCAGCTCGCGCAGGCGCCCGCCGGGCACCACGTACGCAAAGGGCACGCCAAGTGCCGTGGAGTATTCCGGTGGCTGCAGTGAGGGACGGGTCAGCAGCGGCCACAATGCCGCGATGTAGTGTGCAAGATCGAGATTGGGCGCTGGCAGCTCGGGCCAGATTGTGGGCGGCGCAAAGTTCTGCCGCACGAAGTCCGCGAGCTGTGAGCGGCTTTCCGGCACCGCGGCCCGATAGTCGCGCAGGATCAGCGCCGGTGCGCGCAGCGGCTGCGCATCGGCAAAGCTCTTGCTGTCGTCAAACAGCCGCTCTGATTCCACGCGCGCATACAGCTCGGCAAATACGTACGCCGGTCGCGCGCCCTGCCAGTACGGCGCAGGCCCCTGATCGTGGCGGCATCCGAAAAGCGCCAGGGCACTGAGCGCGAGCAGCGCGCCCCGGCCCATCCATGAGCCGCGCGAGGATTCCAATCGGCGCGATTTCACTCCATTGATGTCCAAATTCACCACTGTGGGGCAGATGTTATGTCATGCGACGGCGGCGACGGCGAACGATATGCGGCCCGGTAACTTTTTGGTGGCGACCGCAGCCGGAGCCCGGCGCGGCGGTGCGAAGTCCAGACGGTTCGCTATGCAAACTTTCCTCGCTGCTCTTGTGAACTTCGTCACGCTTTGAGTGCGCAGAGCCCGGTATTTTTTGTCAACTGCCGGGAGCCCTAGCTCCCGTGCGCGTGTGCAGGAGCTCCGGAGCAGGACGATGGTCGATACCGCCAAACGGCGCAAACCAGGTTTCTTACCCCTCGAGGGGCCGGCATCCGGTCGTGTGACCCGTGACGATCTGGGCAATGCGGTGTGGGAGTGGGACGGCAAGCGCGAGGAGACCAACGGCAGCTTTCAGCACCTGGGTCTGTCGATCCAAGACCATGAGCCCGCACCAGAACCTGTGGTCACTGTCCCCAAGAGCCGCGCCAAGGGCGGTTACGACCCTTACCAGATGCCCAAGTCCCCGAATCCGACCGTTGAGAAACCCAAGCCCGCAAAGAAAGATCTGCGCGCGCTCTCGAAGCACATCGCGCTGCAGCGCCTGGTAAAAGAAAACAAGAACAGCAGCGACGAAGACGAGTCCTGAGCGCACCGCGCTGGGATTGCCCGGCCCTACCTGTCCGCCACGCCTAAGAAGGCTTCGGCCACCCGCACGTAAGTCCAGATCTCATCGGGGCTGCGCTGCAGAGACTGCGCCACCAGCGCCTCGCCCTTCTCACGCTGTCCGACGCGGATGTACCAGCTGCCAATCTCGGCCTGTCCGGTGTCGTCCTTCGGATTGAGCGCCAGAACTTTCTGGAAGAGATCTGCGGCGCGGTCGTTCTCACCGGCCTCGGCATACACCTCGCCAATGCGCTGCCAGTCACTCGCCTCAGGCTTGCCGCTGGTGACCCGATCGAAGATCGCCTGGCCACGTGGCTTGTTGCCCGAGAGATAATAGACCCGTCCGACGCCGATCAGCTCCCAGCTGCCCTTGCCGGCCAGTCGCTCAGCCTCGCCTAGGGCTGCCGCCGCAGCCTCCGCCGGTGGCTTACCCTGAATGGCCGCGATGCCCAGCGACGTGCTCTTGCTACCAGCGACGCCGATTCCGATACCGAGGACCAATGTTGCGGTCGCGATTGCGGCCACCGATCGAGTTCTCATGATGACTTACTCCCTGTCTGAAATTTTCTGGACCGAGTGCCAAACCGGGAAAGGGGCAATACCCTTTCGGACCGATAGGTTAACGCCGATTCCGAGCCCATGGGTAACACTGAAGGACGGTGCGGAGCCGCGATAGGACCAACCCAAAAATCAACAATAGCAGCGCATTGCGACACCCTGCGTCCTGTGCGACATTTGAACCCACCCGCACATGGACGAGCGCCGTGGCTACAGCAACGACCGTATCTCTATCCCGCGCCGTGGCGTCGGCAGTCTTTAGCGCCTACCGTCGAGGCTTATGAGGCCCTCCGATCGGCTCAACGGGCTCGATCACTTGCGAGCGTTCGCGATCTCCTACGTTTTTATATTTCACTACGCCGGGCAGTTCAAGTCTCCCACGTGGCTGGCACCCATCGCCAAATTTGGATGGTCGGGCGTGGATTTGTTCTTCGTGCTCAGCGGCTATCTGATCGGAGGGCAGCTGCTAGGGCGGATTGCCAGCGGCCAAGGTTTATCCATCAGAGATTTCTATCTGCAAAGATTCCTGAGGATCATTCCCGTCTTTTGGCTCGTGCTTGCGTTGTACTTCTTGCTACCGGCGACCATTGAGCACGGCCGCCTGCCATCACTGTGGCGATTTCTGACGTTCACCCAAAACTTCGCCCTCGACAACTCAGTGTACAGCGCGTTTTCACATGCCTGGTCACTGTGCGTTGAGGAGCATTTCTACCTTGTGCTGCCCTGCCTCATCACTGTCTTTGCAGCAAGAAAATGGGGGAACAGGGGGTTCCTGTGCGGTGGCCTGCTGATGGTGTTGGGCGTCGCTATCAGAGGATTTTGCTGGACGCGGGTGGCCGCGGGCGATGGCGGCTGGTATGAACTGGTCTACTACCCCACCTACTGCCGCCTCGATGGTCTGATTGTCGGTGTCGCCATTGCAGCGATGTCCCTGTTTTATCCGCGGCAATGGTCTTGGTTGGGGCGCAAGAGCTACGTCTTGCTATTCGTTGGACTTGCGCTGCTCTATGCGGGATACGCTCTTGCCGATGGGCCGTATGACTTTGCCTTCACGCTCGTGGGGTTCCCCCTCGTTGCAATCGCCTACGGCTGCGTCGTCGTCGCCGCAGTGAGCCCGCAGTCATTTCTCAATCGAGCGGCGGCGATCACAAAAAGGATCGCGGTACTCTCCTATTCGATTTATCTGATCCACAAGATTGTCATTCATCTCGTACAAGGCGAGGCGAGTTCGCTGCACATCGCTGCGGACGGCTCGATAATGTTCGTGCTCTGTATCACGGTGTCAGTCGCCTGCGCCTACGCGATGAATGTCATAGTTGAGCGTCCATTCCTGCGTTTAAGGGAGCGCCTAGCAGCGCCTAAGTCGCCAGCGCTGTTCCCGGGCACACAGCCATTATCGTGACAGTTTCATGCGCCTTTAGCGCATGGCGACTTGCGGCTCCATTGCATCAGTGTTCAGGCGTGCGATTTGTTGCTGCATATCGCGCACCAGCGTCTCCAGGCATGCCACTCTCGACTGCTGTGCGGCGAATAGTACCCGTGCCTCGCCCAGCTCTGCCGCTTGGGCCGCCAACTTTTGGTCCTGGGCCCCTAGCCTTTCTTCCTCGATTGCAAGTGTCTGCTCCTGCGCCGCCAGTTTCTTCCGTTGCTGCTGCACCTCGCTGAGCAGGATCGGCGCCAGCTCATCATA
>JBEKOK010000276.1:0-5211 GCA_049521875.1 Steroidobacteraceae bacterium | reverse complement strand
TCACCCGCTCTGGATCCTTAAGCAGCGTGGTCTCAGTAATCTCAAAATGGATCCATTTGAGATCCACGCCAGCCTCGGCCGCCAGAGCAGCGACCGTGGCCGGAAAGTCCGCCCGCTCAAGCTGGTACGGGGAAATATTCACCGCGATTGGTATAGGAGGAATTGACCCATCAGTCCACTGCCTGATGTCTCGCAGGACCAAAGCAAGAATTTGCGCGCCGAGCTCTGGGATCAGGCCCTGCTGCTCGGCTACAGGAATGAATTGCTCAGCACCAATATCGCCAAGCGTAGGATGGTGCCAACGAGCCAACGCCTCGAGTGACGCCACCAGTCCGGACTGTAGTGCAATGACGGGTTGATATTCGACCGAGATCTGTGCCGTGCCGATGGCAGAGCGTAACGCCTGCTCCAGCGCGATGTTTACACTGACCCGCAGATTCATTTCGACTGAGAAGAGTTGCTGGCAATTACCGCCAGCTGCCTTGGAGTTTTCAAGCGCAATATCAGCATGCCTCAGGAGGCTCTTTGCGTCGATGCCGTGGTCGGGATGCACTGCGATACCGGCACTCAACGTAATGCTGATCAATTCGTGGTTTAGTGTGACCGGCGCCTGCAGGGCTTGTCGGATACGCTCAGACAGCTTCTCGACCGCGGAGAGGTCCGGAAGGCCAGGGACTACAACCAGAAATTGGTCACCACCCAGATGACCTACCAGATCCGCGCTGGAGAGCGTTCTACGAAGCCGCTTCGCAACCAGCTGAAGCAGCTGATCACCCGTGCTTCGACCCTGGGAGTCGTTGATCCTCTTGAGGTTATCAATGTCGAGCGCAATGAACGCCGTGAGCGCGCTCGAGGCAGTCACTGGGCCCAGTAATTTAGAGATTCTGGCCATCACGCACTGACGGTTTGGAAGCCCCGTTAGAGCATCGTGGTAAGCCATGTGAAACAGCTTGCGCTGATTCTCACGCTTTTGAAGATCCGCAGCGTGTTGTTCACTGAGATCCCTGGCCACCAGGCATAGAAGTTGCCGCCCGCCTTCCTCAAGTCGGGAGACACAAATATCAACCGGGATCAGACGGGTGGCGTCACATTGCAGGCGAGAGCCAAAGGTCTTAGCGGCCCCGGTCTCGCCAGCCTGCCGAATGACGCCTCCGGTGGCAAGGTCGGGGTATATCTGCTGCAAGGGCCGCACGATGAGCTCAGCATGCGTGCAGCCCAGTGAGCGCAGGAGAGCCTCATTGGCGTCCACGATCCGCAGAGTCGCCGCATCGACCACCAAGATCAGCTCCTGAAGCTGCCCGGTGATGCGCCGCAGTCGATTGCGGGCCGCCTCCTGAGCTATGAAGCTGCGCTTAAGTCGCAGCAAGAGTAGCAATAAAAGGGAGAAAAATAGCGTTGCCAGAATGGCAAGGCTGCCCAGCAGCCACCATGTCGTCTGCAGCCCAAGGCTATAGATGCGTCGCGGCTGCTGAGTAGTAAGCAGCGCCACAGGCCGATGGTCAACATCGCGTAAGAGTGCGTAACCCGCAATGAGCGAGGAGCTCAGTGGCAGCGAGTAGGAAGGAGTCGTCGCTCCAGCACTAAGCCACGACACGACAGGCGGCGGCAACGATGCCAGCGGTGCCGGCAAGTTTGTCAGCGTAAAGGGCAGTTGACTGGTCTTGCTGATGCGCGCGAGATCATCCGCTCCTATGAACCTTGCGAATAACATGATCGCACCGGTCGGAGCAGACCGATCCGTCATGGTAATTTCCTTTGCGGCCACTGCGACCACGCCGCGGCTAGTATGAAGAAGGTGCTCCGAGACGGGCCGAACATCGGCACCGTGCACTGTGGCCAAGAAAGGAACGAACTCTTTGAGGAGAGTTTCCGGAACGGGTGTAGTCAGAACATTTGTAGAGCGATCAAGTAGTCCGGAGTAGATCGGTTCGCCGCTGGGCCCAAGGACCCAAACCAGATCGACATGCATCCCGGCAAGCGTCTCCCTCGTCAAGTTTGCGTTGATGAACTCCCGGTTACTGGTTCTGACAAACCGTACCGCGTCGTCAAATTCGGCGTAATCGCGATTCGCGATGGCCAACTGCAATAGATCGGCCTCAAATGCTCTGTAGACTTGGTCAGCCTTTTGCAGTGTGGCTTCTTTTTCAACGAGCGCAAAGCTTCGCGTCAGAAAGGTCCCAGAAGATGCGACGGCCAACATGAGGACCAGCAACGCTGCTCCACTCACTAACAGCAGTGACCGCAGCTGCCCGAGACGACTGGTCTGGGCGTCGTCGGCGGCCTGCAGCAACGTGAGCATGTCTGGGCTATCGGCTGATCAGCTCTCAGCTTGAATCTATGCCTTACCAGCGACCGTGATGAGTGGCTAAGCAACTCCCAGTGGGCCTTCACCGTGCGTCGGTTGCGTTATGTCACAGTGGTGCTCAATACACTTAGTGCCGGTGCTCCAGAGGCACTCCTTCGCATTTGCGACACTGGCTGGACTGCTGTTGCGTCTGATTAATGGTGTCCTGGTCGAATTACGACCAGGCGGCCTTGAGCTGACGTCTATCGCTAATGTTGGCTTTTCGCGACTGCCCCTCCCCACTCAGAACGAAATCAATGCCACTCGAATTGCAGGCGCCGCAAGTGGGTAGTTGTCGGATTAACGTAGAGCCTATGGTCGGCCGACTTGGGGTAGGGGTTAGATTTGTGTAATTAGTGGCGCTTTCTGGAAAGCGTTGCTGAGCGCTGCGACCCCGGTCCTCTTGATCTCGCTGAGACCGAAGTCCACTTTTCTCGTGGCGACAATTGCTTAGCATCCTGGCACAATTTATTCGTTCCCATGTTTACGCTCATTTATGTTGGACCAGTTATTCACAAAGCATACGCAGGGCGTACCCGCCGCCGAGACAGCAATTCGAGCTTCGGCTGGAACTGCCCTATGAGCAGCGGAATTCATTCGTCAACAAAGGACATTGCATTTGATTGATTATATTTGCCTCTTAGGCATCGCGGTCGACAGTGACGCAACGGAGTCTGACTTTCATTTGGCGCGTCGAGCAGGCCCCGATTGTTTGCCGAGAAAGCGCCACTAATTACACAAATCTAACCCTTACCCCAATAATGGGTGCGTCAGCGAACAGCCGACGGCGCAGCTACCGCGTACATTGAACTTGCCGTCTCTCAGCTGGAAACGGCTGCCAATGATCTGCGGCAGGCGGCGAGCTCATCTTCTTCGAGCACTAGCCAGGAATGTGCAACGAAATCATCGCGTGACTTACTGTGTAGGGGCTCTATTGAATGAAGGCATCGTGCTGGCATTGGATTCTCGCGCGCACGCGGGCGTCGACAATTTCGCGACATTCTGCAAGATGACTGTGTTTGAGCGCGCCGGCGGTCGGGTAATTGTGCTGCTGAGCTCCGGAAACCTGGCCGGGACGCAGGCTGTGATCAACGTGCTGAAGCAGCGCGCAGACCTGCAGCAGGAAGATGCCGCCAGTATCTGGACTGCACGCACGATGTTCGACGTTGCGGTGGTGGTTTCAGATACGCTGAGGGACGTTGAGCGTCGTGACGGCCCGTATCTGGCAAAAGGGGCCAGTCCGTTCAACGCCTGTTGCGCGGTAGCCGTGCCGCTGTCAGTTCCTGCCGGTGGACGTTGGGCCCAACCAGTGGAAACGCAGGTGGCGGGCAGTGCCGGAGTCAATGCTGCGATTGACATCTTATGCAGCTGGTTCACAGATCCGTCCGTTGCGGTGGCGATCCACCGCACTTATTACCTTTATTGACACCGATCAGCTGTGGAAAAGGCAGCCTCGACCGGATACAGAGTGATAAGTTGCCTCATCACACCGTTGGTCCAGCCAAAACCGTCCTGAAGGGTGTATTCACCGCCGCCGCCGCCGCCGCGGCTCGGCGCAATGACATCGTATTTTTCGACCAGCTTGCCGCTCTCGTTGTAGACCGCATTGACCGTGACCATCCAGCGACAGGCAATTGTCCGGGCCAAAGCGCGTTCGCCGTAGTTGCGAAGCCCCGCTACGGCGATCCACTGCAATGGTGCCCAGCCATTGGGCAGGTCCCATTGCTGCCCGGTGCGCAGCGTCGTCGTCAAGAGGCCGCCTGGGGACAGCAGATCACGGCGCGTAGCTGCAGCCACACGCCGCGCCTGCCCGTTCGAGCTCGCCCCGAAGAACAACGGGTAGAGCGCCGCGGCTGACATCCGCGAGGCGCGCGTTGAAGTGCGCCAGTTGTAGTCCATGTACGTGCCACTGGCCGCATCCCACAAATAGCGGTTCATCGCTGCGCGGCGCTTCGAAGCGCGCTGATGGAAGTCGCGCGCACAAGGTTTGTCGTGCTGTCTGAGGCAGGCGCTTTCGATGGCGGTCTCGAGTCCGTAAAGCAGACTGTTAAGATCCACCGGCACAATCTCGGTGGTATTGATCGTGCCCAGCGTGTGTCCGTCGGCCAGCCATCGCGAACCAAAGTCCCAGCCGCTCTCAGCCGCGGCGCGCAGATCGCGATAGAGCTGCTGTGGATTGCGATCCACGGACTGGGCAAGCTCAGTGTCCTGCGCGTAAGACTCGTCGCGCGGCGTGTCTTTGTCATCCCAGTAGCGGTTCAGGAGCACACCCGGAGCCAGTGCCACCACGCGGCGCCCTGCCGTGCCCTGCCTGAGGCTGTCGGCACCTTGCATCCAGAAGCTGTACTCGCGTTTGAGCTGCGGTAAATAGCGGATGTAGGCTTGCACCGGATCCTGCGGTGACAGGAGCCCTGCCATCTCAAAGAAGAACGGTGGCTGCGAGCGACTGAGATAGTAGGTGCGCGTGCCATTGGGGACGTGCCCGTAGGCGTCGATGAGATAGGCGAAGTCATTCACCATGTCTTCGACTAGATCGCCACGACCGCTCTGCGCGAGACCGAGCATCGTGAAATACGAATCCCAGTAGTACAGCTCGCGAAAGCGCCCACCGGGAACAACATAAGGTTGCGGCAGACTTAGCAGTGAGCTGAACGCCGGCACATTGACGGTTTGACGTGTCAGCGCATCCCACAGTGAGTCAATGTGCTCAACGATCGTGTGCGCCGTGCCAGCGGCCGCTGGGACACTGATTTCCGCGGGAACGTCGAAGTGCGCTTCGACAAACGTCCGTAAAGCGGCCGGCGTCGCCGGTTGCTGTGCATGGAACTCCGCGAGGATCGCGCTCGGTGCACTCCGTGGCGTCGCAT
>JBEKOK010000275.1:0-5235 GCA_049521875.1 Steroidobacteraceae bacterium | reverse complement strand
GGGCCCACGTTTCACGCCCGGGGAGGCGGCGGTCGTGAGAGTCTGCGTGGGCGCCAATGGCGTGATCGCCAGCACCGCGATTGTGCAGTCTTCCGGAGAAAAACGTTTTGATGAATCGGCCGTGCAATGGGCTTTGCATGCCGGTTACCGGCCTATGCGTGTCAGCGGCGCGCCAATGTACAGCTGCGATGAAGTGCGCGTGGAGATGCACCAGATCGCGAGCCCGGGTGCCGGTATGGGCGCAGACAGTTCCTACGGCTAAGGCGCTTGGCGCCGCGCTGGACCCAGGATGCTTTAACTCGCAGCATGCGGCTTCATTTGCGGGATAATCGCGCTGGTAGCGGACTGTGCGCTGGCGGGCACTTTCAGGGTGTGCGGCGCCAGAATCCCGGACGGGTCATTAACCTTCTTTGCAAAGGTATTGAACTGCAATGAGCGAGAGCGAGACCGGTTCAAATGCCGGGGACTTAGGCAGCCCCTGGTCGAAGATTCAGCCGATTGTCGGGGCCGAGCGCCTTGAGCGCATGGCGCCTGAGACCTTGGCTGGGTTCAAACGCCTGCTGGTTGAGGCAGCGGCCGAAGGCAGTGACGGCGAAGGACCGGTGCGTGAGCTGTTCGGGTTGCTTGGCTCACGCTGGAGCGGATTGATTCTGCAGCTGGTGCATTACGGTCCATTCCGATTCTCCACGCTACAACGCATCATCCAGGTGATCGATCGCGCCGGAATCTCCCGGCGAATGCTGGCGCTCAAGCTGCATGCCTTCGAACGTGACGGCATGATTCTGCGGGCGGTCAGCGGCTCAGCGCCGATGCATGTCGAGTATTCCCTGACGCCGATGGGAGCCCAATTTCGCGATCACGTGCTCGCGATGGTGATCTGGCTGGGCGAACACGCCAAGCAAATCGAGGCCGCCCGGGCTGCCTACGAGGAACGAGAGACCGCCGATATTTAAAGGCAGCTGCCAGCGAATGCGGGCGCCTAGGGCTTGGCTGGACGCGGGGGAGGCCCGGCGGGGAAACCGTTCCTGACCAGCCATTGCACGGCCTCGCCTTCGCGCGCCTGGGCGCGCTGGCTGGCGGGCAGTGCGCGCACGCGGGCGCTGTGCTCGGCAAGTTTCGGGAACGGCGCCGGATCGAAGCCGCCTACGAGGATCTGGCTCCAGATCCATTCCACGTACCAATCTACGGCGGAGCATTCGGCCCGCATCCAGGGCTGAATGCTCAATCTTCGTTCGAGGATCTGCAGGTGCCATGCAATGGCCTGGCCGGCCATTGCCCACACGCGTCCTATGCCATCGGGCGTGTCGCAGAACAGCTGTGGCAGCACGATGTGCGTGACCAGCGGATGGATGCTCGAGGCACACCAGCTCAGATCCGAGAGCGCTTCGCTCTCTTCATGCGAATTGCCGCCGATGGGCAGGATGCCAGCGGCCGGGTAGGCGCGGGCCAGCCAGCTCGCGATCGCCACGTTCTCGGTTAGAACCCATTCACCGACCTGCAGCGTTGGTACCTTGCCCTTCGGATTGAGTTTCAGATAGTCAGGCGAGCGATGCTCGCCCGTAACAAAATTAACGAGCTGCGTCTCGAAGCTTGCGCCACTCTGCTCGAGTGCGGTGAGTGCGACGCGTGCGCAAGTACCCGGGAAAAAGTACAGCTTAAGCGGTGAGGTCATAGGATTCCTGCCAGCAGCTCGTTGGAGTTAGTTCTGCGCGCCGCGATGCTCTGGTCGACAACAGTTACCGGCGCCAATTGTGAGCGAGAGTAGCCGGCGGCTCAAGGCAATCCCGTGGCGCACGTCCTTGACTCAGGCACATTCATGTTCCGGCTACGATCGCGCGCGCTCTGCGGACGGTTGAACTATGCTGCGCCTGCGTTGCGCTTCTTAGGCACCGCCAGGCGCAATGCCAATGCAATTAAATGCGATAGGGGTGGGCTATAGATGAGCACCTTGCAGGGGAAAGTCGCGATTGTCACCGGTGCGTCGGCCGGCATTGGACTGGCGACCGCCAAGGCATTGGCGCAAGCCGGCGCGAGCGTCGTGCTGACAGGTACACGGCTGCAGAACGTTGAGCCAGCGGCCGCGGCGTTGCGCGCCGGCGGCGCACGCGCCCGCGCATTCGCGCTCGACTTGGCGGATGAGCACTCGATCGCGATGCTCTTCAGTGATGTGATGGCTGAATTCGGGCGGCTCGATATTCTGCACAACAATGCCTCGGACCTGTCCGTGACCGAGCGCGACATGAACATCGAGACCATGGCGGTGGATGTCTGGGACCGGGTATTTCTGGTTAACGTGCGCGGCACGATGCTTTGTTGCCGCGCCGCGCTGACACTGATGGTCCGGCAGGGCGGCGGTGTGATCATCAACACCGCTTCAGCCCTCGGGATGCAGGGCGCCGACGTACAGGCTGCCTACGCCGCGTCGAAAGCTGCGGTCATCCAGATGAGCCGCTCGATCGCCGCTTCTCATGGCAAGCAGGGCATACGCTGCAACGCTGTGGTGCCGGGGTTAATCGCCACCGAGGCAGCAAAGCAGCACTTGCCAGCGATGCTGTGGCAGATCCAGGAGTCGGAGAATCTCACGCCCTACGTGGGCGCGGCCGATGACATCGCGCAGACGGTGGCGTTTCTGGCCTCCGATGGCGCCCGCTATATCACTGGTCAGGCGATCGTGGTCGATGGCGGCGCTTCATCCCACATCGCAGGTTTCGCGCAGCTGCGTGCGCTCGGACCGCCACCGGGCTGAAAGCTCGACTTTGATCTGCAGCCGGCCCGCAACGGAGCGGGCCAGCTCGGTCAGTCTTCGAACAGTACCAGGCCGCCGTTCTTGTAGCGCGATCCCATCCGGATCAGGATGAATCGGCCACCACCGACCGGATTGTTCTGCAGCAGATACATCACTGCATAGTCGGTCGAGAGCAGCGACTGATCGCCGGTCACCGCGAACGTGCCAAAGCCGCGACCCGTCGTTGTATTGATCGCAAACTGGCCATTGGCGTATTCGGAGCCGACGACGCCACCGGTTAATTCGGTCTGCGGCAGCAACGAGAGCGGGCCCGCCGAGGGTTGGAACGGTGAACCGCCAATATAGGCGCCATCTATCGTACTGGGATAGGGCTGCTGAACCTGGGCAAAGACCTGGCCGGCATTGCCCGTGCTGCTGCCATTCTCAATGATGTAGCCGTCGGAAATGTCATCCAGGTAGATAACGAATTGCCTGGTGGTCGCGGGCGTGGACAGTGTGTCCACGAAGCTCAGCACCGCGCGCCCGTTGGCGGCCACGGAATAGGGGGCTCCGGGGAAGAACTCACCGATCACATCCTGGGCCTGAATCGCCTCGTCCAATGCAACGTTGAGCGTGCCGTTGAGGGTGTCGCCGGGTGAGGCGGGCCACGCTCCCGAGAGCCGGCCCAGTCCGAGGACCGCCGTCGGCAAGGTAGTGCCGGCGATGCCCGTCAGGCTGAACACCGCGGGCGAGCTGGCGCCGAGCGCCTCGTTGGTGAACGGCGGCGCGGCACCGGTCAAGTAGCCCTGACGGGTCAGATACCCGGCAACTCGCGGCACCGAGCTGGTCGTATCGTCGTCCATTATCAGCAGCTTGTTGGAATTGACGATGTAGTAGACCAGCGTGAGATTCAGTGTGCCGGCCGACACATTCATCGTGCCTCGGCCGGTGACCGGATCCGGCTTGGTGATGGCAGTGACCGTGAGCGGCACTGCACTTTGAGGCAGGGCCGGATCATTCGAGTCCATCAGGCCGGTTGCCGTGGCGGCGAACGAATCAAAGCTCATCTGGCCAATCAGTCCGATGTGGTCGCCCCCGGAGTTGGTGCCATAGAGGCCAAACTCGAACGTGGCACCCGCAAAGGTTGCCGGCGTAAAGGCGCTTACGTCCTGCTGCAGCAGCGGCCCTTCGCCGGTTTCTGCATCAGAGCCGCTGGTGAGCTGCAGCAAACCGTCGCTGAAGCTGTTCGTGACTGCATAGGAGTAAGTCGGCGTCCCATATCCGGTGAGGACGATGCGCCCATTGTTCAGCTCGCGATCAGTGCAGTTGCCCGTGACAGTTTGAGCCGCCGAGCCGACGAATGAGGTGGTCGCAAAGCGCGCCTCTACGATGCCAGTAGCGCCGCCTTCCGGGGTGAAGTTGAGACTGCCGATGCGCGTATCGGACTTGCCCTCGAGAAAGCCGGTTTCGAGGAATGCATATTGGGTAGAGACATTGCCCGCGGCTGGCGGACTCCCCAGAATGCACTTCGTAGTCGGATTGACTGTCAGCGCGATGTACCCCGAGGTTGCTGTCAGCGGTATCGAATCGGTGACTTCAAACTGCAGCAACACCGGTTGTCCGACCTGTGTGGCCACCGTTGGAGTGCCGGTAATCGTCACGTAGGATGAGGTGGTGGTGGTTAGGGACAATCCAGCCGGGAGCGAGGCAGTATCCACGCGCGTCCACGTGAACGGCGCCTCGCCGCCATCGACATGGATCGTGGCGCCGTAGGGCTCGCCGACATACGCCGGGAACAGCGTGATCGGTGGAATCACTGGCCGGCCGTCGACTACCAGTACCGCATTGGCGTAATAGACCGGATTGGCGATCGAGGTGGCGGTGATTACCGGCGTAATCGTGCCGACAAATGTGTTCGGCGGCGCGGTAAAGAGGACTTCGTAGTTGGTTTGCTCACTGAGCGTGCCATAGCCGGAGGAGGGAGTTAATGCCCATTTTACGCCCGCATTGGTCGGATCATTCTCGACCGTCGCGGCCAACAGGAGTACACCATCAGCCAGCACGGTCGTAGAGCCGGTGTTGGTCGTTATGGCTATTTCGCTGGCGTCGCCCGCGACGCCGGTGATCGTGGTGCCAACCGTGCTGCTGTTGCAGCCGCTGAGTGCGGCCCAGAATGTGCCCACCAGGAGGGTGCGCGATACGCTCGATCGCAGTGCAAAGACCTTGAACCTCAAATCGACTCTCCTAATACATACCCGCAGCACGAAAAAACCATCCACGGGGGTGTCCGGGGATGGCTAACCTCATAGCATAGCGACAGTTGATCCCAGATTCAGTTCAAATTAACGCGCTCCGAGGGCTCGGCCGGGGTGATACTCGGCCCTCGAAGCCGCTCGCGGCCGCGGCGGGCGGCCCGCGGCGCGCCCCCCGATGGGGCGGCAGGCTGGATCGCGTGCCACCGGAAGATGCACAAACAGCCCTGATTGGGCCGACAACTGCGCTCTGGCTCA
>JBEKOK010000274.1:0-5257 GCA_049521875.1 Steroidobacteraceae bacterium | reverse complement strand
CGCCGCCGGACGCATTGGTACCCAAGGGTCGACTAATGGCCTGTAACACTCTGTACGGCAATCAGTAATACACTTAGCCCCTAAGAACGACAAAATCCCTGGGGGTCGGCATGTTTCATCAACTCCTGACACCGGTCGGCGGGAGCCTGGCGCTCTCGTTCCTCGTGGCCATCCTGCCAGTACTGACCGTCTTGCTGCTGCTCGGCGTATTGCGCCGGCCGGCGTGGCAGGCCGCCCTAGCGGGCCTGATTGTCGGCATCATCATCGCGATCGGACCCTGGCAGCTGCCGGCGGGACTCGCGTTCCATGCCGTCTTCAACGGTGCGACCTTTGCGGTCTGGCCGGTCATGTGGATCGTCGTCAACGCACTGCTGCTCTACAACATCGCGGTGAAATCAGGCCGCTTCGAGGCGTTCCGCAACTGGGTGCTCGAGCACCTGCCGCATGACCGGCGCGTGGTGCTGGTCGTGGTCGGATTCTGTTTCGGTGCGCTGCTCGAGGGCATCGCCGGATTCGGCACGCCGGTCGCGATCACCAGTTCACTGCTGATCATGATGGGATTCCCGGCGCTCGAGGCGCTGGTGTTCGTCCTCATATTCAACACGGCGCCGGTCGCTTTCGGAGCGCTCGGCGTGCCGGTGACAGTGCTGGGTGCGGTCACCGGGTTACCGGCGGCGACGCTGGGTGCCATGGTCGGCCGCCAGCTGCCCATCATGGCGCTGATCCTGCCGTTCTACGTCATGGCTCTCTATGGGGGCTGGCGCTCGGTGCGCGCGCTCTGGCCCGTGCTGCTGGTCGCCGGTGCCAGCTTTGGCGCGGCGCAATTCATTACCTCCAATTTCCTGGATTACACGCTGACCGATGTGCTCGCCTCGCTGGGCTCGCTCATCATCACGCTGCTGTTTATGCGGCTCTGGAAACCGGCGCCTGATCCGGAGTTCGCGATTGTGGCCAGCCCACCGAAGGCGGCGGGCAGCGGGCCGGCGGTCGCGAGTTGGCAGGGCTGGGTACCGTGGATTGTGGTCTCGGTGGTCGTGATCCTGTGGACCAGCTTCAAGGTATTCGCGATCGCCCAGCAGAACATCCACTGGCCGCTGCTCGATAAGGCGATTGCCATCACGCTCTATCACGATAAGCCCTATGCCGCGGTCTGGACCTTCCAGCCGCTGGCGACCGGGACGGCAATTCTGGTCTCGAGCCTGATCACCGCGCTGCTGGTGCGCATTTCGCCGGCGGATTTCTTCCGCTGTATCGGGCAGACCGCGCGGCAGCTGTGGCTGGCCATCGTGACGGTGATGCTGATCCTGTCGCTGGCCTACCTGATGAACTACTCGGGTCTGGCCTATACGCTCGGGCAGGGAGCGGCCTCGACCGGGCGCCTGTTCGTGCTCTTCTCGCCCTTCCTCGGCTGGATCGCCGTGATGCTCTCGGGCAGTGACACCTCGGGCAATGCCCTGTTCGGCAATCTGCAGGTGGTCGCGGCGCGGCAGCTGAACCTGAATCCGATCCTGTTTGCCGCCACCAACTCCTCCGGCGGCGTCATGGGCAAAATGATCTCGCCGCAGAACATCGCCACCGGCGTGTCGGTCACGCAGCTCAAGGGTCAGGAGGGCACGGTGTTCGCGCGCACCTTCATCCACAGCATTGTTCTGACGATGCTGCTGGTGGTGCTGGTGGCGATCCAGCAGTTCCTGATTCCGTGGATTATTCCGATCGCGCCGGCCGGCCCCTAGGGGGCAGGCCACGCGCCCGGCAGGAGCGCGCGGCCGCCGGCTTGTGGGGCCCGGGGCATCGCGCTAGGCTCAGAATCAGCCGCATGGCGGTCGCCGGAGCCGTGCTCGCCGGGATCTGATTGCCTGGCAATATATCCAATGATTACAAGCGATTGAACGGGGTGGTGTAAGTGAACAGTATCTTGAAGAAATTGCTGTGGCTCGCGCTGGCGCTGCTCGGCGCCGGGGCTCTGGCGATCGTCGCTTTGGCACGGGGCGAGGCCGTCAGTGCCCTGTGGGTCGTCGTGGCGGCCGTCTGCATCATGCTGATCGCTTACCGCTTCTACAGCCTCTTCATCGCCAATCGTGTGCTCGGCCTGGATCCGATGCGGCGCACGCCGGCCTATGCCCACAACGATGGGCTCGACTACGTGCCGACCAATCGCTACGTGCTCTTTGGTCATCATTTCGCGGCGATCGCCGGCGCCGGCCCGCTGGTCGGCCCGGTGCTGGCCGCCCAGATGGGCTACCTGCCCGGGCTGCTGTGGCTTCTGGCCGGCGTGGTGTTTGCCGGGGCGGTGCAGGATTTCGTGGTGCTGTTCATTTCGGTGCGGCGCGACGGCCGCTCGCTCGGGGATCTGGTGCGCCAGGAGATCGGCGCCTTCCCCGGCCTGGTGGCCCATTTTGGCACCTTCCTGATCATGATCATCCTGCTCGCAGTGCTCGCGCTGATCGTTGTGAAGGCGCTGATCAATTCCCCGTGGGGTACGTTCACGGTTGCGATGACGATTCCGGTGGCCCTGTTCATGGGCATTTACCTGCGCTACATCCGCCCGGGCCGGATCGGTGAAGTCTCGGCGATTGGCTTTGTGCTGCTGATGCTCTCGGTGCTCGGGGGCCAATGGGTGTTCAACAGCCCGACACTCGCGCCGCTGTTTTCCTTCGATGGCAAAGCGCTGACGTGGATCCTGCTGTTTTACGGCGCGGTGGCCTCGATCATGCCGGTGTGGCTGCTGCTGGCGCCGCGCGATTACCTCTCGACGTTCCTGAAGATCGGCACGATCATCCTACTGGCGATCGGCGTGGTCGTGATCGGACCCAAGCTGCAGATGCCGGCCTTGAGCCGCTTCGTCTCTGGCGGTGGACCGGTGTGGGCCGGGAGCCTGTTTCCATTCCTGTTCATCACGATTGCCTGTGGCGCAGTCTCGGGCTTCCACGCGCTGATTGCGTCGGGCACGACGCCGAAGATGCTCGATAACGAGCGCAATGCGCGCTTCATCGGCTACGGCGGCATGGTGGCCGAGTCGATGGTCGGCGTGATGGCACTCGTGGCCGCCTCGGTGATTCATCCGGGCGTGTACTTTGCAATGAACAGCCCGGCAGCACTGGTCGGGACGACGCCCGATGCAGTCGCGCAGGCGGTCTCGAACTGGGGCTTCGTGATCACACCCGATGCCCTGACGCAGATGGCCCACGATGTCGGTGAGAAAACCATACTGGCACGCGCCGGCGGCGCGCCGACGCTGGCGGTAGGCATGGCCTTCATTCTCAAGCAGCTCATCGGTGGCCCGCGGATGATGGGCTTCTGGTATCACTTTGCGATCCTGTTTGAAGCGCTGTTCATCCTGACGGCAGTGGATGCGGGGACGCGTGCCGGACGCTTCATGCTCCAGGACCTGCTGGGCTACGTCTCCCCGCGCCTGAAGCGCACCGAATCCTTCCCGGCCAACATCCTGGCCACGCTGCTGACCGTTGGCGCCTGGGGCTACTTCCTCTACCAGGGCGTGGTCGATCCGATGGGTGGCATCAATACGCTCTGGCCGCTGTTTGGCATTTCCAACCAGATGCTGGCGGCGATTGCGCTGCTGTTGTGCACCGTAGTGCTGTTCAAGATGAAGCGCCAGCGCTACGCCTGGGTCACGATCCTGCCGACCCTGTGGCTGCTGGTCTGCACGCTGACTGCGGGTTGGCAGAAGATTTTTGCCGCCGATGTGAAGCTCGGCTTCCTTGCGCACGCGGCCAAGTATCAGGCCGCGCTCGATGCCGGGCAGCTGCTGGCGCCGGCCAGTTCGCTGCAGGTCATGGGACGCATCGTCTTCAACGACCGGCTCGATGCCGCGCTGTGCGGCCTGTTCATGGCGGTGGTTGCGATCCTCGCGGTCTACAGCCTCGCGGCGGTCCGCCGCGCGCTGACAGCGCGGGGTCCGACCGCGCTCGAGACACCGTTCGTGCCGATGACACCGACGACGCTCTAACGGAGGCTCAAATGAGCGATGTGCCGCTGATTGATTTGAGCCCGGTGGAGCCGGGCGCCCGACTGAAGCGTCTGGTGCGCATTGCCGGCCGCACCGTGGGCCAGGTCATCGGACTGCCGGATTATGAGGCCTACGTCGCGCATCGTCGTGCCACCCATCCCGAAGAGCCCCTGATGAGTCGCGAGGCGTTTTATCGCAATCGCCAGCAAGCGCGCTTTGGCAGCGGGCAGGGTCGCTGCTGCTGCTAGGGGCAGCGGCGAACGGGCGACCCCTGGCTCCGATCCCTGATCTGCCCGAGCTGCGGCAAGAGCACTCCAGCACGCGTCCAGATGCTGCCTGAGGGAGCACGCGTCGCACTCGTCACACGGATCGAAGCGCGCTGGCGCGCCAACCATCGTCGCAGCGCTTTGCAGGAAAGCCTCAATCACCGCCTGCCGATCAAGCAGTAATAACCACGGCGGCAACAGGAATTCACCGTAACTTCATGTGACCGACTTGTTACTCCCTGACGACTGACCACGTAACTGCCAGCCGCCAGACTGCTCCCATTGCCGACTGTGACAATGGCAAATTAGGGAGCGTTGGCTACATGACTCAGTTGATTGTTCGTACGGGGCGAGACCGGGTACAACTTTTCGGCCCGCGCAGGCTCGGAGGCTACGCACTGGCGATAGCCCTTGCAGTGGCTTCAGGCAGTGCGCTGGCCCAGCAGAAAACGGGGCCGGGCGTTCCGGCCGATGAGAGCCTCACCTGGGAGGGCATCACCCTCTATGGCGTGATCGATGTGGGTGTTCAATATGACACGCACAGCGCGCCCTTCACCCCGTACCGCCCCGCTGCCAGCGGCAACATCGTGCGCTCCAACAGCGCCGGCTCGGTCATTGGCGTGACGCCAAGCAACATGGGCCAGTCGCGTATCGGCCTGCAGGGCAATGAGCCATTGAGCGAGACGTGGTCGGCAGTGTTTCAGGCCGAGACCTTTTTCAATCCGCAGTCGGGCCAGATTGCCGATTCGCTAAGGTCATTGGCGCTGAACAATGGGAAAGCGTTGAGTGCCCAGAGCGTCGGTGTCGATGGCAGTTCGGCCGGCCAGCTGCTGCAAACCGGCTATGTCGGCTTGAAATCGGCCCAGTTCGGAACGCTGACTTTCGGTCGCCAGATCGCACTGGTCTCCGAAGGCACCATCAAGTACGACCCCAATTACAATGCCACGGCGTTTGGCCTGCTCGGCGCCTCAAACACTTACGCTGGCGCTGGCAGCAGCGAAAACAACCGGCTCGATTCGACCGT
>JBEKOK010000273.1:0-5261 GCA_049521875.1 Steroidobacteraceae bacterium | reverse complement strand
GTATGCCAACGGGGTGATGTATGAATGGATAGACATAAACGATTCGAACCTGACTCCGGATGCGGAAGTGATCGTTTGGAATCTGCTGCCCAGTGCGACGCTACCCAATGGCGCTCTGGAGTTCGAATTCGACAACTGGTGCGCCTACAACAACGAGGACACCGCACCGCTCGTGCCACCAAGCGCTCCGCCATCCTTTACCTGGAACGGCATCCTTTACGAATACCTCACCGGCTGCGGATCGATCGATGGCAACGGCAACTACACCAACACTTTCTATGGCGATGATTTGCTCCTCGATCCGAACTCTAGCCAGATCATAGGCTATGTGGTCAATTCCAGCGACAACACTAACAACACCATCGTCGCTGGGTCCACCGCGCGCGGCTGGCAGGCGATTAGTACGCCCGCCGGTCTGACCGCTACACCGGGTAGTGGGTCAGTGACGCTGAGCTGGACCGCGGCCACCGGCGCGACCAGCTACAACATCTATCAGGGCTCAAGTGCGGGGAATGAAGGCGCGAGCCCGGTCGACACCGGAGTGACCACGAACTCGGCGGTGATCAGCGGCCTGACCAGCGGGCAAACTTACTACTTCAAGATTGCGGCGGTGTACACGTCCAGCGCTTATACCAGTGGCACCACTTCCGCGGAGTCGATCGAGCGCAATGCGACGGTCCTGGCCGCGGCCCCGGTGCTGGTCTCGGCAACGCCGGTGACCACCTCCATCGTGCTGGCTTGGAACGCCAGCGCTGGTGCCGGCAGCTACAGTGTCTATCAGGGTATAAGCCCTGGGCAGGAGTCGAGCACAGCCATCATCTCGGGACTAAGTGCTCTCACCTACACGGTCACAGGGCTGACCCCCGGAAAAACGTACTACTTTACAGTCGCAGCGATCAACGCCGGAGGCAAGTCCGCGGCATCCAACGAACTCAGTGCGACCGTGCTGCCCGCGGCCCCGAGCGCTCTGAGCGCGACCGCCGGCACTGACAGCATCAATCTCAGCTGGACGGCGGGCACTGGAGATGCGACCTACAACGTGTATCAGGGAACTACCTCGGGTGGCGAGGGCGCGACCGCGGTTGTCTCGGGCCTCACCGGAACCAACACCACGATCAGCGGGTTGACCGCGGGACAGACTTACTACTTCACGGTGGCCTCAGCCGATGCCGCTGGCGGCCTGTCCACGCAATCTAACGAGGCCAGTGCCGCACCGACGGCGCCGCCGAGCAGCGGCGGTGGCGGCAGCCTAGCGGCGCTCGATCTGCTCGCACTACTGGCGCTCGTGACCTTGCAGCTTCGCCGCAGGCGCGAAGGCGCCGTCCGCTGAATGATGGTAGGCGCTGTCCGGTGTCGAGTGTCAAGACTGACAGATTCTGTACAGAAGTGGCTCTCTCGCACGATCGTCAGCATATGGCGCCATCTGGCATCAGCTACTGATCGTCTTGTTAAAGGCTAAATGTCAAAATCCGCGACTCGCGCAATTTGCTCTTATGCACAAGCACATTATTGCAAGGCTGTACGGCGCAGCCCGCCATTAGTTTGGCCATCAATTGCTGAAGGATTGGACAGAGATTATCAGTACTGAAAACCGCTGTTCAACGCGGACACCTATCGGCGACGAAAGCCGGCCGACCTGGTCGGCGACACGAAAAAGTTGCTCATCGTCGATCGATTGAAATGCAGTGTTACCTATCAATGAGTTGGGAGTCAGGAAAAGTCGACCTGAAACAACCTGTCGCACCGCTTCGCGAGCGTTATCAAGGCCCAGCGAGAGGATCCCTACAAGAAAATGCCGCGGATGTGGACAAGGACCCGACGCCGGATCACCGGGCTGCTACCGCAATGCGCCGCGCGCAGTTCACTGCCCCCTAAACGAATAACTCACCGAGAGTCCGATGGTGCGCGGCTGCGATATTATGGCTTGAGCGCGATTGCCGAACTGAGCCGGATCCTGATAGGACGTGATGCCCAGATTGTTGGTCACGTTATTGCAAAAAAGCGACGCAACCCAATGCGGGCGCGTATAGCTGATCCGGGTGTTGAGCATGGTGAATCCAGGCACAATCGGCGAAGTCTCTGAGAGCGTCGGCAATACCGAGCTCTGGTAATGCGCGTCGATCGCGAAACGCCATTGGCCGCCGAGGGAGGCAACATGATCGTATGCGACGCCGCCGGCGATGCTGTTGAGCGGTGTCCCTGGTAACTGCCCACCGGGCGGCGTCGGGGCAAAGGACGCGTTGGCAGCAAATAATGGGTTGATGGACGTGAGTTTGGTCTGATCATAAGTGTAGTCGAGATGTGCGGATAAATGCTGCGTCAGCAGCGCCTCGAGCTCCAATTCCAGGCCCCGGCTGTGGCCATCGCCGATGTTGGCCGCGCCCGGCAGCACGAATGGCGTCAGATCCACGCCTTCCTGAATGTTGTGCCATTGGATTTCGAAGATTGCTGCCGAATAGCGGAACCGGTTTGCGATGGTTCCCTTGGCGCCGATCTCGTAGTTGTCGGCCGTGTCCGCGGCGACCTGCCTCAATGCCGCGGGAGTATCGTAGGGCGGGCTGACCTCATATTCGACAGAGGGCAACGCGTTGACGCCGCCGCGACGAAAACCTTGTGACCACGTGGCGTATACCAGATTGGTGGGGTCGATCTGATAGGCCGAGTTGAGCTTCCAAAGCGCCTTGCGCCACGAATCGCTGGAGGAAACATCCGAGACTGCGATGGGCCCCAGGAAGAAGGCGGCATTGACCTGAGTTTCCGATACGGTCTGCCGGAACACGCGCGCGCCGCCAGTGAGGCTCCAGTTGGATGTGAGATGGGCGGTAAGCTCGCCGAAGAGCGCGAGATCTGTGAATTTCGTGTCAAAGGAACTGACGTAGGCGTCGTCTGGAATGATTGGCAGGCCATCGATGTACTGAGTGGCCCCGGGGGTATAGGCCGATTGCCCGAAGCCACAGGTAGACGCGTCGATGCCATCGCCCTGGCCGTAGATCGGCATGCAGGCGTTGTAGAAGTTCAGATAACCTGGGGTGTAGTCGTTCTCGAGTATCGAGGTGTCCTCATTCCTGTAGAACAGGCCGCCCAACCAATCGAAGCTCCCGCCGGTCTTTGAGGCCAACCGGAATTCCTGCGTCCAGTTCTTGTCGGCCAGGCCCTGGTCACCCACAACGTAGGAGCGCGGGTTCTGGCCGTACGTCGACTGATAAAACCCAAAATTTAGATATTCGGCGGTCTCATCGGATGCAGTCGTATCAACGTGATGCGACCAGGACGTCGACGAGGTCATGGTGGCAAAGCCCAGATCGTACTCGAGTGCCAGAGCCGCGAGATTGACTTCATCGCGCGTGGTGTCAGGCCCATTGTCGGCGTTCGATAGGCGCGTGATACCGCCCGGCAGCGTTGCCGGGTACAACTGCAGCTCGTTTGGCGGCCCCAGGTATTGAGTCAATGGAGAAATGGGTTGCGTGTACGCCAATGAGCTCTGCGCGATGTACGGAAATCCGCCCGCCGTTCCCAGCTGGTAGTAGTAGGAGAGCTGGACATGAAAGGAATGGTTTGGCTGCCACAATGCCGCGATGCGGCCCGTGTGATACTGGTAGTCGTTGACGTGATTCTTATCGTAGATCACCGGTGGACTGAACAGATTGCCGGGCTGTGCTGAAACCGGCGCCCCCGCTGCGTTCAGTACGTACAAATTCGGTTGATTGATGTAGCCGGCGTCGTAACTCCAGGCGCCATTGGCCCGTATCGCCAAGGTCTCCGAGAGTGGGATGTTGACCATGACGTGCACATCGTCGTTTGGCACGCTGGTATCGTCGGTCTTACTGACCCCAAGTTCGACTTTTGCATCGAAGCCCGAGAGATCCGGAGCGTGCTGCACGAAGCGGATCGTGCCGCCCAGCGATCCGGATCCATACAGAGTGCCCTGCGGACCACGCAGTATCTCGACGCGGTCTATGTCCTCCAACCGCAAGTTGACGAACAGCGGGGTATCGTCGACGTAGGTGGCCACCGGCGGCACGTCTGGCGTCGCCTCGCCGAGCAACCAGCCGGTCGAATCGCTATTCAAGCCGCGTATAATCAGGTTCGCGCCTGAGACGCCGCTGAACGGTCCTTTGTCGGTGAAATCAACGCCCGCCACCGATTGCGCGACCTGTGCAATATCCTGGATTCCGTCCTGCTCGAGCGTGCTCCCCGATATAGCGGTGATGCTCATCGGCAGGTGCTGCGCGGACGCGGAGCGGCGGGTCGCGGTCACCGTCACTTCCTCTAATACGGCAGCATTCGAGTCGCTCATGCCGCTGGACGAGGGGCCGTCCGTGGCGGCAATGGTCGAGGAACTGACATCTGTCGAAGCTAAGAGTGGTGAGATGGACCCTGGATCCGCGAGTGCCCGGGCACCGTACAGCGCGGCCAACACCGCTGCGGTCACCGCGCTTGGCTGCTGGTTACGAGTCGCGCTGCGGCGCGGGTGATTGACGGTCATGAAAGTTGCGCACGGACGCGTTTTGATCGAGGGGGATTCCGTCTTCTTTTTCATAGGTCGCTCTTCTGTCAGGTTTGCATTAATCTGCCAGTGAACCGGCGAAGCGTGTCAGCTGCGTGGCGAGCAGAAAGGCGGCGGAGCTGGCCGCCAGGCCGACCAGCCAGCCGATATCCCCACCGCCGATGCGGGCAGCGGCCGGTCCGGTATATAGACCGGGGATCACGAAGAAGGGAGCGCTCGCCGCAAAACCCACCGCGTAAGCGAAGAGTCCGCGACCGCCCCAGGCACCATAGCGGCCGTGAGGCGTAAAGAGGTCGCCGATCACATAGCGGCCGCGCCTCAGGATGAAGTAGTCGATCAGATTCACCGCCGTCCAAGGCGTGAGGAAATAGAGCATGATCACGAGCAGGTCGTCGACGTAGCCGATCGCGTCACCTCCCAGGATGAAGGCCAGGGCGACCCAACCGAGGCTCAACGCGATCACGACGACCGCCCGTAGCCGCCGGGTGGGCGTCACGCTGCGGAAGCAGTCCATCATCGTCACGAAGGTGAGCATGGCGCTGTAATCGTTCATGGCCACATTGGCGCACAGGGCGCCGATGGACACCGCCACCAGAATGGAGCCGAGGCCATAGATCAGCTGATCGCCCGCTTGATGTAGCGCGACCAGGGAGTCCGATGCCCCGAGCTGCGTCGCAAGCCACGCACCGAGAACAATGAGCCAGATGGCTGAGGAAGCCGCGCCGATGAACACGTGGGCGACGATCACCCGCCG
>JBEKOK010000272.1:0-5272 GCA_049521875.1 Steroidobacteraceae bacterium | reverse complement strand
AGATGGAGTAAGGCGATTCATGAAACACGATTCGATTGAAAAAAACATAGGCGTGCTCGGTGTGCTGGCCGCGCTGGTGATCAGCATCGCGGGTCTTGCCGAGATCGTGCCGCTGTACTTCTCAAGCCTCGCCACTCCACCTGCGCCAGGCATAAAGCCCCTCGAGGCGCTGCAGCTGGAGGGCCGCGACATTTACGTGCGGGAAGGCTGCTACCTTTGCCATTCGCAGATGATTCGACCGCTACGTGCCGAGACCGAACGCTACGGTCACTACTCGGTGGCTGGTGAGTCGGTGTACGACCATCCGTTCCAGTTCGGTTCCAAGCGTATTGGCCCGGACCTGGCGCGCGTAGGTGGCCGCTACTCGGATGAGTGGCACAAGATACACCTGAACAATCCCCGGGACGTGGTGCCCGAATCAAACATGCCGGGCTTCCCCTGGCTGGCGCACAACACAATTGATGCCTCGGTCACGCCCAAGCGGATGATCGCACTACGTCGTGTCGGTGTGCCCTACACCGATGCCCAGATCGCAGACGCGAGCGCTGAAGTCATGGGCAAGACCGAGCAGGAGGCACTCATCGCCTACCTGCAGCAGCTCGGAACAGCTGCACAGAACTGGACGGATTGAAGCTGCGGAGTGAATTGAAATGAATAACGCCGAGGGAATCATCAGCGGAGTCGTCACGGCTGTCCTGATCGTGCTGTTCGCAGCCCTGATTGGCTGGTGCTGGAGTGGCGCGCGCCGCAAGGCCTATGACGCCGCAGCCCGCCTGCCACTAGAAGAGGACCAGCACAGTAGCGAGAGCTATGGCCACAAGGGGGCTCCGTGAGCAGTCTCAGCCATGGCTTTAGCATTTGGGTTACGGTGCTCGTCTTGGGCAACATCATTGGCGCAATGTGGCTGCTGTGGTGGACTCGTCGCCCGCACGATGCTGAAAAAGGCCCGGCGGCCGAGACCACCGGCCATGTCTGGGACGGGGATCTTGCTGAGCTGAACAATCCGCTGCCGCGCTGGTGGCTGTGGCTGTTCATCCTCTCAACGATCTTCGCGCTCGGCTATCTGCTCCTTTATCCGGGTCTGGGCAACTACAAAGGCCTGCTCGGATGGACCTCGGCCGGGCAGCATGCCGCCGAAGCCAAAGCCGCGGAAATCCAGTCTCAGCAACTGCTCGGACAGTTTGCCGACAAGAGCGTCCCGGAGCTGATCGGTGACCCACAGGCGCGCGCCATTGGCCGCAATCTGTTTGCCAATAACTGCACCGTTTGCCATGGCGCCGATGGTCGTGGCAACACGGGCTTTCCCAACCTGACCGATAACGACTGGCTATGGGGCGGCAGCGCCGAGGATGTGGTCACCACGATCACCGGCGGACGCGGCGGGGTAATGCCTGCCTGGGGGCCGGTACTCGGCGCGAGCGGCGTCGATGACGTGCTTGCCTACGTCCTGACGCTTTCGGGGCACACGCTGGCCACCGGCGATGCTGCGCACGGCAAAGAGGTCTTCGCGAGCCTTTGTGCGGCCTGCCACGGGCCGGAGGGGAAGGGCAATCAGCTGCTGGGTGCGCCGAACCTCACGGATCAGATCTGGCTCTATGGCGGCTCGCCGGAAGCCATTCGCCACTCCATCGCCGAAGGACGCAACGGCGTGATGCCGGCACAGGGCGAACGGCTGGGGCCCACGCGCGTCAAACTGCTGGCCGCGTACGTGCTGGGACTCAATGAATCGGCCGCCGCGCACTGATGAGGTCCTACGGCCCGACCTGAGCCGCCGTGCGCGGCTCATTGGCATCGTACTGTGGTCCTCATTTCTGGCCGCCGCCGCCGGCACGATGTTCTTCTTTGCCTTTATTGCGCCCGAGGATCTGATTGGCTGGTACCCGCAGGGCGCGCTGATCGACCGCTTGAGTGTCTACAGCTTAGGGTTCTTCGGACTGTGGTGCCTGAGTGCGCTCGCGGCAGCACTGGCCCTGTTTCTGCACCGGGCTAGCGGCGTGCCACCGGCCCATGCCAATGAAATTGCTCGGCAGCGGCCGGAGCTGGGTCCTTGAAGACGCCTGCAGCGCCCATCGCGAGTGGTTCCTTCTATGAGGCTCACCAGAAGGTCTATCCGCGCGATGTGACGGGTCGCTTTGCGCGCCTGCGCACGATCGCGGTGCTCGTGCTCCTCGGACTCTATTACCTGCTGCCCTGGTTTGATCTGCACGGTCGCCAGGCCGTGCTCTTTGATCTGCGCGAACGCCGTTTCTACATCTTCGAGCTGGTGTTGTGGCCCCAGGACTTCATCTTCCTCACCGGTCTGCTGGTGATTGCGGCGCTCTCGCTGTTCTTCTTCACGGCGCTCGCCGGTCGACTGTGGTGCGGCTTTGCCTGCCCGCAAACCGTGTGGACCGAGGTGTACTTGTGGATGGAGCGGCTCACCGAGGGCGACCGTGCCGCGCGCATGCGCCTGGACCAGGCTGCATGGAGCCCGCGCAAATGGGGACGCAAACTGGCCAAACAGGGGATGTGGATTGTTTTCGGGTTGTGGACCGGACTGACCTTCGTGGGCTTCTTCTCGCCGATCCGGGAGCTTACCCGTGAGGCGCTCGCGCTCTCGCTCGGCCCGTGGGAAACCTTCTGGACCTGCTTTTACGGCATTGCCACCTACGGCAACGCCGGCCTGCTGCGCGAGCAGGTATGCAAGTACATGTGTCCGTACGCCCGTTTCCAGAGCGCGATGTTTGATCGTGACACACTCGTCATCACCTACGACAGCGAGCGTGGCGAACCGCGCGGTGCGCGCCGGCGCGAGGCCGGTCGCGGCGCCAGTGGGCTGGGTGAGTGCATCGATTGCACCTGGTGCGTGCAGGTGTGCCCGACGGGCATCGATATCCGCAAAGGCCTGCAGTATGAATGCATCGGCTGCGCTGCCTGCATCGATGCCTGCGATACGGTCATGGATCGCATGAACTATCCGCGCGGCTTGGTGCGCTACACGACGCAGCACGCGCTGGAACACAAGAGTACCGTGGTGCTGCGGCCGCGGATCATTGTCTATGCCTGCCTGCTGCTGGCGCTGATCGCCGCCTTTGCGGTCGGCCTGGCCGTGCGCAAGCCGATCGGGCTCGATGTCATCCGCGATCGCAACTCGCTCTACCGCATGCTCGATGATGGTCGCGTCGAGAATGTCTATACGCTCAAGATCATGAACAAGACCGAGCAGGCACAGCGCTACCGGGTCAGTGTCAGCGGACCGGGGGCACTGGCACTTGATCCGGACATCTCCTACCTGGTGTCTGCTGGCGAGGTGGCCCCGATCGCGCTGCGTGTACGTCGTTCCCCGTATGAACCGCGTGGTGCCGAGACTATACAATTTCACATCAGCGCCGTGGACGACCCTCGGCAGTCGGCGACCCACGCGGCGCGTTTCCTGGCGCCCACTGAATGAGGCAAGTGATGAATAACAAGACAGGTGCGAACAATTCACCGGCGGGAGCCAAAGGCCCCAACTATGTCCTGTGGCTGGTCGTTGCACTACCGGCGCTGACGGTGGTTGCCGGGCTCTCTACGCTGGGCCTGTGCATCGCGCGGGCGGACCGGGAGCTGCCGGCGCGCTTTCATTGGGAAGGCTCGGGCTGGGATAAGGACATGCACAGCGCCGCGATGGCCTCGCAGCTTGGCATCCGTGCCCATGTGATCTTTGATGCAAACAGCCAGCAGTGCCGGGTCACGCTTTCGGGCCCGCCCTCGCAGAGCCTGCGCCTGGAGATCACGCACCCGATCGAACCCTCGGCCGACCGTCATGTTCTGTTGCAAAAGCACGGCGATGACTACACGGCCAACTGCCCGACGCTGCAGGCGGCGCACTGGTACCTGGAGCTGGCCGATGATCATGCGGGCTGGGCCGTGCGCGGACGCCTGGAAGGCGCAGCGCGTCAGGTCGAGCTCGATGCGGCTCCGAGTCGGGCCAACAGCTCATGACCCTGGCGGCTGCCAACCACCTGCAGTGGCAGCAAGGCGCCTCGGACGCCGAAGCACAGTTTTTCGCCGAGGGCATGCACTGTAGTAACTGCGTCCAGAGCCTGCGACGTGGCATCAGTGCCTTGCCCGGCGTTGAGCGTGTTGAGATCAATCTTGCTACCGCCCGTGTCAGTGTGGCCTGGGACCCGGGACGCCTTGCACTCGATACCGTGCTCGATACGGTCACCCAACTTGGTTTTAAGCCCGTACCGCTGAACGGCGAGGCCGCTATGGCCGAGCGCACACGGGAGCAGCGCACCGCGCTCAAACGCATTGGCCTTGCCGGTCTCGCCACGATGCAGATGTCCATGTACACGGTTGGGCTGTATGCGGGCGCGTTCACCGGTATCGAGCCAACACTCAAGCGGCTGCTTGAACTGGCCAGCATGTTGCTGGCAGTCCCGGTGCTGTTCTACTCAGGCGCCCCGTTCCTGCAGGGTGCCCTGCGCGATCTGAAGCGACACAGCCTTGGCATGGACGTGCCGGTGGCCGCGGCCCTGCTGCTGGCCTTCAGCGCCAGCGTCTTCAACACGCTGCGCAACGCCGGGCAGCTGTATTTCGATTCGGTGGCGATGTTCATATTTTTCCTGCTGCTGGGTCGTTATATCGAGATGCGCGTGCGCCGTGGCAGCCTCGATGCCAGCGAAGCGCTCGCCAGGAGCCTGCCCACCCAGGTTACGCGCCGGCGCGCGGACGGAGCGATGGAAGCAGTTGCTCTGGAGCAGATTGCCACCGGCGATGAGCTGCTGATCGCCCAGGGCGCCATCATCGCCACCGATGCGCAGCTGCTCAGTGAAACGGCCCTGGTCGATGAGACCCTCACCACCGGCGAGTCGCTCCCCGTGAGGCACCACAGCGGCGATGCCCTGATGGGCGGTGCCCTCAACGTGGGTGATGCAATCAGCGTGCGTGCACTCAACGACGCCCGCAGCTCAACCTTAAGCGTCCTGATGGGCCTGATGGAGCGGGCACAGAGCGAGCGCCCGCGCCAGGCGCTGGCGGCCGATCGCGCCGCGGCATGGTTTGTGGGTGCCATCCTCGCGCTGTCGGTGGTGGTGGCGGCGCTGTGGCTGTGGCTTGATCCGAGTCGTGCCTTCGGCACCGTGCTGGCAGTGCTGGTGGTTACCTGCCCATGCGCGCTCTCGCTGGCAACGCCAGTCGCCGTCGCGGCGGCGACCGCGCGTCTGTCCCGGCGCGGTATCCTGATTACGCGCGCCAACACACTCGAGCATCTGGCACAGGTTGACACGATCGTGCTCGATAAGACCGG
>JBEKOK010000271.1:0-5283 GCA_049521875.1 Steroidobacteraceae bacterium | reverse complement strand
GCATCGCCCTTTCGTTGCGTCAAAGTCGATCTCCAACGGCAAACCATATGGACCGAGATATATTGGGTCTGTATTCCAAAGATGAATCACCGCCGCAAGGGCCTTGCCTATGGTCCCCTCTGGAACTTGTAACAGGCTCTTATCGTCAATAAACCGGTCGACGTCTCGTCTCGGCACACCGGTAGACAGCGACACTCTCGCTCTATTCAGAGGTCCCGCTACTCCGATACCGTCCCTAATTGCGCTCTCCACAAATACGCCGCGCACCATAAGGGCGAATTCGTCGTATTGCATACCGGCCCGTATAACAATTTTAATTAGCTGACGAAGAATTCGCCGCAGCGAGTACACAAGCTGTTCGCGTCTAGAATCACTCATAAGAGCTCATTCCTGGTTCAAATCACGCCAGCGCTGGTCAATATGTGAGGAGATCGACAAAATAGTGCCGCATCGTTACCGCGAGCAAATCGGCAATTACTCAGGAGAGCATGGCTGCATTCTCGCACGCATTCCCTCACGTTCTTTCCGTCGGATCAAACAGCCGTCGGTGCTCGAGAATAGCGTAGCGATCAGTCATTCCCGCAATGTAGTCAGCAACCGTACGCGCCCGACCGTGCAGGCCATCCCGCGCTTCGGCAGCGACGGCTGTAACCTGATATTCCTCCGGAAGCAGTCTCACATCGCCGTTAAAGGCGGCAAACATTTCCTTGAGCACTCGATGGGCCTTGCTCGTCATACGCAGCACGCGGTGATGCCGATAGACGTGTTCACGAAGATAGTGCTTGAGCTCCATGTGCTGCTCCCGCACCGCATCGCTCATCGCAATCAGGATCTCCGGGTGCGCACGCACAGCGTCAATGTCGGCCGGTGCGGCCGCCGCGAGCTTCGCGGCGCTGGTAGTTATCACATCGGTAACCACTTCGTTGATCATCCGGCGCACCGTCTCATGAATCCTTCGGCGACCACCAAGATCCGGATATTGGCTCGCCACCTGCTCTAGGTGGCGGCGCACCAAGCGGACTGCCCTCAAGTCATCGATCGTAATCAAACCGGCCCTGAGGCCGTCGTCCACGTCATGATTGTTGTAGGCGATCTCGTCCGCCAGGTTCGAGAGCTGAGCCTCCAGGCCGGGCCTCTGTTTGGTGAGGAAGCGCTCACCGATGTCGCCCAGCAATCGCGCCTTGGCTGGCGCGCAGTGCTTGAGAATGCCTTCGCGACATTCGAAGGTCAGATTCAGCCCAGGGAACTCCGCGTAGCGCTCCTCAAGCTCATCGACCACGCGCAGCGACTGCAGGTTGTGCTCGAAGCCACCGAAATCGCGCATGCACTCATTCAGCGCGTCCTGCCCGGCGTGGCCAAAAGGCGTATGGCCCAGGTCGTGCGCAAGACTGATGGCTTCAGTCAGCGACTCATTGAGCGAGAGCGCGCGCGCAATTGAGCGCGCGATCTGTGCGACCTCGATCGAATGCGTGACGCGCGTGCGGTAGAGATCCCCCTCGTGGTTGACGAACACCTGGGTCTTGTAAGCCAGGCGGCGAAAGGCATTGGCGTGAATGATGCGGTCGCGGTCGCGCTGAAATTCGCCGCGGAACTGGGGCGGCGGCTCCGGGTAGCGGCGCCCGCGGGAGCGCGAGTCACGCGCTGCATACGGCGCCAGCCCCTCGCCCGCTTCGGTGGCGCTGCTCACGCCGCTCCAAAGTGGGCGCGCAGCGTGGCGCCGAGTTCGTCATCGGGATAGTCGGCGCTCAGGTAGGCACTGCCCAGCGCCCGCAGCAACACCAGGCGGATCCGACCCGCTTTCACCTTCTTGTCGATACCCATGTAATCAAGTGCCTTGTGTGCCCCAATCTGCGGGACGGCTGTTGGCAGTCCGGCGCGTTCGAGCAGCGAACGCACCCGCGCCACGTCGGCAGCCCCGAGGGCCCCGAGCCGCGCTGACATGTCCGTGGCCATCAGCAATCCCGCACCTACGGCTTCACCATGCAGCCATTTGGTGTAGCCGGTGGCGGTCTCGATCGCGTGTCCGAAAGTGTGGCCAAAATTCAGCAGCGCCCGATCGCCCTGCTCGCGCTCATCGCGCCCGGCGATCTCGGCCTTGATCTGGCAGGAGCGGAATATCGCGTACGACAGAGCTGCCGGATCGCGCCGGCGCAAGGCTTCGAGGTGCTCATCAACCCAGTCAAGAAACGCCGCATCGCAGATCAGCCCGTACTTGATGATCTCGGCAAGTCCCGCGGACAGTTCACGCTCTGGAAGCGTCGCGAGTGCATCAGTATCGATCAGGACGGCTCCGGGCTGGTAGAAGGCCCCAATCAGGTTCTTGCCGCCGGGGTGATTCACCGCCGTCTTGCCTCCCACCGAGGAGTCGACATCGGCCAGCAACGTGGTGGGCAGCTGCACCAGCCCAACGCCGCGTTGATAGGTGGCCGCTACGAAGCCCGCGAGATCTCCGATCACGCCCCCGCCAAGCGCAATCACGATGGCATCGCGCCCGAAGCGGTTTGCCACCAGCACATCAAACACGCGACCTGCGGTCGCCAGCGTCTTATGCTCCTCGCCATCCGGCAGCACGACTTCCACGATGCGGCGGCCGCCCAGCGCGCTGCGCACGCGATCGGCATAGAGCGGTGCAACCGTAGTATTGCTGACCAGCAGAATATCCTGGCCGGGCGCGGCTTCGCCAAGGGCAGCCGCATCGCGCAGCAGTCCAGCGCCGATGTGTATCGGGTAGGAACGCTCTGCCATCTGGACTGCAAGTGTCTGCATGATTGTCACAACGGATTCCAGGAGCCCGCCCCGCGCGGCCGAGATCTGGTGAAGCGCCTCAAGCTGCAAGTATACGTGCGCGCGCCTCTGGCGCGCACAGGCTCAGGGCAGCTCTTCGGGCAGTGGCTCGCGTCGAAACGCCGCAAGAATGCTCGCGGCAACCAGCGGCACGCGTCGTCGTGTTGTCGAGATCACGAAGTCGGCGAGCTCGCGGTACAACGGCTCGCGCACCTCCATCAGCTGCTCGAGGCGCTCGTAGGGATCGGCGCCCTGCAGCAGCGGTCGGTGCCGGGTCCGTCCGGCGCGCTCGGCCTGCTGCGCCACCGAGGTTTCAAGGTAGACCACCCAGCCGCGCGTGCCGATCAGCCGCCGGTTTTCCGGATTGAGCACGGCGCCGCCGCCGGTGGCGAGCACGATGTGCTGGCGGCCGGTGAGCTCGACGATCATTTCGTGCTCGCGGCGCCGGAAGCCGGGCTCGCCTTCGCGCTCGAAGATCAGCGGAATGTCCGCTCCGGTGCGCGCCTCGATCTCGTGGTCACTGTCGAGAAACGGGTAGTCCAGCAGCCGGGCGAGGGACCGGCCGACTGCCGTCTTGCCTGAACCCATCGGTCCGATCAGGAAAATGTTGCTGCTGCCTATCATCGCGACGCCGGAATCTGCTTTGTCCGGTCGGCATCATAAACAAAGCGGCCGCCCGAAGGCGGCCGCTCAGTCCTCCCGCAGGAGGTCGATGATTAGTGATCCAGCGTTACGGCGCCGCCGTGCACAGCCAAGCGGCCGGAGGCGCTGTGGTTCCCGCGCCATAGGGGCTGGTCTGGCCTGGAATCTGAGTCGTGACATCGCCGACGTAGGTGCTCAGCTGCGGCAACCAGAACGTCGCGCTGGCGGATCCCTGCGTACCGGATACCGTGGCCGTGGCTGTCAACACGACCTGCACCCAGGCGGCATGGTCCTCGGGATAGATCACGCTGAATTCACCCGATCCGGTCGAGTCCGTGACCAGGCTGCCGACCGACACCGCGGCGATGCTGCCCGGGTACATCGTTGGGGCCAGATCGTAGGTCGCGTTATACACGCCGTTATCAAGCACGTCCTGGTTGGGGCAGGTGTAGGTGGGTTTCTGCACCCAGGCGCTGGTGCCCGCAACCCAAGTTCCCTGCTCGAAGGCCACTAGACCCGACTGATAGGTCACTGACTGGACGCTCAGCGTGATGGTCGCACCCACCACCGGATCGCCGTTCGAGTCCACCGCAATCACCGAGTACGGCAGGATGAACTGCGTCTCTGTCGAGTTCTGGTTCAGTACCTCGCCGGTGCCCAGCGTCAGGAACAGTGCCGTGCCGCCAACCGTCAGGTACACGTTCTGACTATTAGGCCCGGAGAGCGCCGCCACACCAGGCACGCTAGCCGTAATCTCCACACCATTCTTGGCGCTCGGTGTGCTGCTCGCCGTGTAGGTGATCGAGGCCACACCCTGCGTGTTCGTCACCGCCGAGCCCGCACTGATCGTGCCGCCGGTCGGATCCGTCAGCTGAAAGTCCACCGTGGTATTGGCCACCAGATTGTTGGTGGCATCGCGCAGCACCGCGGTAATCGTGCTGACATCATTCGGCGCGGTTGTCGTGATCGACGTCGGGCTGGCCTGCAACGCCATCTGCGTCGGATTAGTCGCAACAAAAGTGATGGGCAGGTTCGCGGTGACGGTCTGCGCCGGGCTGCTGCCCGGAACGGTCGCGGTCGCGGTAATTGTCGCGGGACCCGCGGTTGTTGAACTGATGTCGACCGTGGCGATGCCGCCCGCTGTCGCCTGCGTAATCGACTGAACGTTGCCAGTGAATGAGCCGCGCGTGGTCGTGAAGGTTACTTCCGTACCGTTTGCCACCGGGTTGGCGCCAATGGTCCAGTCGATGGAGACCGGTACGCTGGCCGCAATGACTTCCTGCGCCCCGCTTGCCGGGGTAGAGAAGGCGAAATTCTCCGTGCTGATCGTCACTGTCTCGCTCGCGGTCACCGGAGTCGCAGGACTGCCGCTGATCGTCGTAGCAAGGGCCGTAGCGGTCAGCGTGTCGGTATCGCTCGCACTCAGATTGGTGGCGGCAGCGGTAAAGGTCGCCGTGCCGGTGGATCCAGTGAATATCTGAACGGGCGCATACGTCGCCTGGCCGTTAAGCAGGTTCGACTCTGCCGATGTAATCGTCACGGCGGTATTTGGAATCGGATTGCTGGCCTGACTGCCGTCAACCAGCGTCACGGTATAGGTGTTGGTAGAGCCCAGCGTCGCATTCTGCGGGCCGCTCATCGACAGTTGCGTGCCGGTCACGGTGACGTTCACGGTCTTCACAGTTGTCGCCTGAACCGTACCCGCATTGGCCACGGCGCTCACGCCGATGACACGATTGCTCGGATCGCCATTGGTAGACAGCGTGACCGTGGCCGTGCCATTGCTACCGGTCACAATCGGGTTGCCGGGACTCAAGCCACCCGAGGTCGGCGTGAAGGTCACCGGGGCGCCAACCA
>JBEKOK010000270.1:0-5311 GCA_049521875.1 Steroidobacteraceae bacterium | reverse complement strand
CGATTTGATCGGTACCGCTCGAGGCCCCGCCCGCGAGTCCGTTGGCAGCACCGCCAACCACACCGGCGACATCCTGCAAGATATCACTCAACTCGTAGCGTCCCTGCTCCTGAAGCTCTTGACCGGTGCGCACGCTCACAGAAGCGGCGACTTTCTGAATATCTTCCGCGCGCCGTTCCGCAGTAACCACAACTTCCTCGAGCTGGTCTTGCTCTGTCGTATGCCCCGTCGATGAATTCGGCGCGGTCTGCGCGTGACTATCGGGTGCGCGTGCAAGACCCGCCAAACACGCGGCAGCCGCGACGTAGAACACGTGCCGGATACGAAATTCCGCTCGATACATTTTGCGAACCCCCAGGTGTGATCTGTGTAGCGCTCACACCCAATTAATTGTTAGACCGAACCCTAGTGATGGTGAAGCAACCAATGGCCGCATCACGTCGTCTCTTAAGATGGCGTCATCACAACACCGGGACACGGCGGCGACCCGGCCGGATGCACTTGAACTCGCGCCGCGTGGCACGCGCTCGCGCAACAAAAGTTCCACCTAATGTCTGACTCCCGTCGATCGCTTGTTGTCAGCTCCCCAATGTTGTTCCAGAAAAGTCAGTTCCTTGCTGTGGGTGCACAATACACGACAAGGCTCGCGGTCTAAGCAACGGTGCCGCGCTATGTCCGTTATGCGGACGGCGTGTCCGGCATGCTCCAAAGTGTTTCTGGAGCACCGCTTTGCGCGTCTCAACCGGGGTGCTAGCGTGTTCCTTGAAAAAGAACACGGTAGCGGGATGACGTATTGGCCTGCGATCCTTCTAGGTTGTGGCTACGCGTCCGTCAACAAGCGCGGTACGCTTCTCGCTCTTCCCGTAGGCCTACGCACCCGCATAGAAGGGGTTCTTCAAAATCGCGATGATGTTGCGATAGCGGATGGGAGTGCAATTGAGGCTTGCGAGCGTCTTGCCGTCCGACGGATGCGGAAAATGCATCTGCTCGGCGGCGAGAGTCAGCAACACCTGGCGACGCTGCCGAGCCGCCATAAATGCGCTCGAACACGTCGGCCGTGGGTGCGAATGCCAGCGGTAGTGAACCTCGACGGCTCGCCCATTATGGGCAGATTGACTGTGTGATGGCTCTGGGCCGCAAGTACTATCTCTTCGCGGGCTCCAATGCCGGCGGTGAAGGGGCCGCCGCGTTCCACGGCCTGATCAACGCCGCCAAACTCAACGGCATGGATCCGGAAGCCTATCTTCGAGAGGTCTTCACCCGCATCGCCCGATTATCTCATCAACCGTATCGAAGAGCTGTTGCCCTGGAACCGAGTCGCTGCCTGTACTGAACCAACAACGGCCGCAGTCCAAGAAAACATCAACCCGTCGACGCGGCCTGATCCGGACGCTTACCGTCGAGGGAGGGCGATGCTCTAATGAATCGCTGTGCTAGGCCGATGCCCGGCGACGTTATGGAAATTGGGAGCCCAGTAGGGAATCGAGAACCTCAGAGGATTTCATAATTCGATCATTAACGCCGACGGCCGAATCAATACAGGCTTAGAATTTTGAACGAGCCGGGTGCGCCCGAGCAATAGCGATCAAAATGGCAATCGTTCCGCAGTGGTGAGCGTCAGTTTGTGCCGTAGCTGCGGCTTGTAGCATGTCTCTGGTCACGCTCGACGGGCGAGGCGCGCAGATGCTCTCGGTCTCGTTGGCATGGGCATCGACCAGAGCTGAGGGGCATCAACGAGTTGCAACGCGATGGTTTTTGCTGCTTCGCGTAGTGGCGGCACGAATTGCCTGATGGCGCGATTAAAGGGCATTGCGGACGTTAGCCAGACTACGGCAATGCAACCTTTCGCATACCCATCTGTCAGAATCGGCATCGCAATACTTGACGTGCGCGGCACGAAGGGCTCGTTAAAGCGACCGGCGTATCCCTGGCGGCGGCACAGTGCAAGTACCTCCTGAATGGCGCTGTCGGCGATGTAGGGCTCATCGTCCGGATCGTTCAGCGTTTGCAGATACTGAATAATTTCCCGCCGCTCGGATTCGGCGCAGAACGCCAGATACGCCCGGCCACACGCGGTGCGTAGCATCGGCACTTCGAGACCAACCATGTCACGATCTACGGACAGCGGGCTGCGCTGGTGGGTTGTCTCACGTACCACCATCATGCCGCCGCGATACGTGGCGATGTTGACGGGCCAAACAAGTTCGTCCAGTAGCCGCGACAGTACCGGACCCACGACCTCGCTTAGGCGCACGTCGGCGTCGTAGCCGCCACTGAGGCGACGCGCCTGAATTGTCACGAGGAACCGGCTGTCGCTTGCGCTTCGACGCACGTACCCCAGCTCCTCCAGTGTCTCAAGTAACCGGTGTGCGGTAGGACGTGGCAGCTGCAGCAGTTTGGCCGCATCTGCGGGCTTGATGCCGCCTTCCTCATTGACCAGCCGAAGTAATGCGAGTCCGCGCTCCAAGGAACGCACGCCCCCACGACGAAATATTTCGCTTGCTGCTTTATTCATTATGTCCACCCCGCGGACGCAATGTTACCTCGATTATCGGCTACATGGTAGGGGTATCGATTTAATGCCCTTTAATCGGTGCCAGAATATTGCCAGTCAGTTGACACCGTGGCGGCGGCACAGGGGATGCGGCATTCCGACCGGGTTCTGTCGCGCCGAGGCAGATTTCGCGGTCCGCTGACTAAGCGGCGGTTTCCTGGCGCCGCCTGTGATCGGGCAAATGACTACTCTATTGGCATACTAAGTCCGGTCCGATGAGCGGACGCACCGAAGCTAATGGCGTCCGCAGTGCGGACGCCGGCCTTGTCTATCGCTGGATGGCTGCGCCGGGCCCGCCTTTGGTGTCTAGGCGCTAATGGCTGAGCGCCTCTCCCGCAAGAAGATGCTTGGATTGTCGGGGACTTGCCTCATCAGTGATCAAGTAGCCACCCGTCCCGGCAATCATGGCTCCACGAGAACATTGCTTTGCTTGCAGGGCGCCGTGGCTGAGCCGCACATTGAGCTGCAGACGGCGTGTCTGAAATCCGACACGGCCTTTCTCCATTGCTCCGGCCAGAATGCCAATGCCGCATATCGATCCGGTCGGACCAGGAGCAACTGATCGCGATGGGCTCGCAGTGGAAACGCAACGTCGTCGCTGTCCGGGCCACAATGCGAATCAGACTTAGACTCCGTTGGCCGATCATCGCCAAGCCGTACAATCGCTGGCTTGAGCTCGGGCCACAGCTCAGCACGGTGTTCTAGAGCAAACTGTTCGAGCGCCCGCGACTGAACCAGGATTGCAAAATTGCATCCGATTAGGTCATCCAGCGGAACTGTCTTCTCAGATACATGCAGCCACGGCTGAGGAATCATGCAGCCTACCAGCGAGGCCGGCACGTTCGGCCGCTCCACCGCGACGAACGCACCGCCCGAATAGCGAGGCCGCGGCTTAAATCCCATTCCGAAGAGGTACTCGCGAGCGCCCGGGTAGCCCGATAGCTTTCGCAGGATCCCGGACCGCAAGTCTCGGTCCGCGTCGCACTGAGGCATGAGAATCTCGCCGATCATGACGGCCAGCTGGATCATTGCCCAAATTGGCGCTCGGCGCTCGGTCTCATAGCTTTGCAACAGCTCGGCGCGCGCTTCGCCACGGACGACCAGTGCAACTTTCCACGCAACATTCAGTGCATCGCGCAAGCCTGCATTCATACCTTGTCCGGCGAATGGCGGCGTCAGGTGAGCGGCATCGCCGAGGAGCAGGATCCGGCCATCGATGAGTCGCTCTGCGACGCGAGCCTGAAATCCATAGACGGCTGTTCGAGTGATGTCCTGGGCGCTGACTTGTCGCATCGGCGCCAGCAGCTTTTGTACGGCGCTCAGTGACATCATGTCATCGCGTGATTCACCTGGCAGCAACTTGAACTCGTAGCGTCTGCCACCGTGCGGCGCGGGAACACTTACGAAGGGGCGCGTTAGATAACAATGCGCCTTCGTACTTCGCGAAGAGTCTGGATCGTTTTCCGTGTCTACGACCAGCCACTCATCGGCGTACGTGCTGCCATGCATCTGAATCCCGAGCATCTGACGCACCGGACTCCGAGCGCCATCACACGCCAGAACGACGCCGGCACGAATAGAATGCATGACGTTGTCGGTGCGCGCCTCGATGACTACGTGCTCGGAGTGGTTTTGCACCGACACAACTTCGGTAGCAAACTGAACCTGAACGTGCTCAGCGCCCTGCAGACCTTGCAGCAAGGCCCGCTCGAGGGTTGGTTGGTGCACAAAGTATCGTTTGCTGTAGCCATACTCCCGGCTCCCGGATTCAAATCGCGCCAGAACTTCACCATCATCGTCAATGAAGACTGGTCCTTCTCCCTCGACGGTAAAGGGAAGCAGGCGTTCGATGGCGCCTGCGGCCTGCAGAGTACGTGCGCCTTCGTCATCCAGCACAATGGCTCTCGGGATGGTCAAAGGCTTTGGATTCTTTTCCAGGACCAGAGTGTCAATGCCCATGCGCCCAAGCAGGCTCGCAACCGCGAGACCCGTCGGGCCTGCACCGATGACCGCTACAGATACGGATTTCGGAAGACGCTGCATGCCGGTGGATCCTTGCTACGCATCCTGCGCTGTGCGCCATTGTGGTTCGCATGCGGTGGGGATGGCCGGGCCAGCGTGCTTGCGTCCGTCGGTCGGACGAGGCGCAGAAAATGCCTGGCGTATGTTGCTGCATCATTGCGGAGGAATCGCGACGCCAGCACGCGATAAGCGATGGGCCCGCGTTAGCTGCCTGAAGTGCCGTCTTCGGTGCTGAATAAGCGCTTGTGCGTGTGCATGCGGGTGGCGCACGTGATCTGATGCAATGGGTTTAGCACCTGTGCGGGTATACGGCACAGAAGATGCCGGCCATCCACGGGCTTCACGGCAGGAATATGCGTCTGCAGGCGCGAGCCTGCCCGGGCAGAGACGGGTGCACAGCGCTTTCGAGTTGGCTAGGGCGCCGGTAAGTGGAACTGCCGCTGCATATGCGGACGGTCTACGATCTTTAAGGCCGCCATGGCCGTGTCCGTATCATGGACAGCGGCACGCCGCGACAATGCGGGCAACACTGATTCAAGGGACAATGCCGCAGCATCCCGGCCGAGGCGCCGATGCATCCACCACGATGAGACCGCGGGTACCTTCCATGACAGATCTAGGACACTCTCCAGCTCGCGTGGCAATCCGCGAGGACCTGTTGACGCAGCCATTAAACGATTTGCGTCAAATCAGTCTGGTGGGCAGCACCTGCAGCAAGTGTGGTGAGACCTTTCT
>JBEKOK010000269.1:0-5313 GCA_049521875.1 Steroidobacteraceae bacterium | reverse complement strand
CATGTTGGCGACCATTTCCTTGAGCTCCGGGTCCTTGCCGAAGAAATGCTCGCGCGTGTAGGCGCCACCCTTGGCCTTGAAGTTCTGGTACTCGCCATCGACGCACTGCTCCATCACCTGTCGCAGCTTGCCATCGGTGTCACGTGCCAGCAGCGGATCCCAGCGCGAACCCCAGATGACTTTGAGCACGTTCCAGCCCGCGCCGAGGAATGCCGCCTCGAGTTCCTGGATGATCTTGCCGTTGCCGCGCACCGGGCCGTCGAGCCGCTGCAGGTTGCAGTTGATGACGAACACCAGGTTATCGAGCTGTTCGCGCACCGGCATCGTCAATGCGCCCATCGATTCGGGCTCGTCCATCTCACCGTCGCCGCAGAACACCCACACCTTGCGATCCGAGGCCGGCACCAGGCCGCGATGCTCCAGATATCGAATGAAGCGCGCCTGATAGATCCCCATCATCGGACCCAGGCCCATCGAGACCGTCGGGAACTGCCAGAAGTTGGGCATCAGCCACGGATGCGGATAGGAAGAGAGCCCGCCACCATCCACTTCCTGGCGGAAGCGCTGCAGCTGCTCCTCGCTCAAGCGTCCTTCGAGAAAGGCGCGCGCGTAGATGCCCGGGGAGGAATGGCCCTGCATGAACACCAGGTCCCCCGGATGCTTGTCCGAAGGGGCGCGCCACAGGTGATTGAAGCCCACTTCATAGAGCGTTGCCGAGGAGGCGTAGCTGGCGATATGGCCGCCGTACTCGGTCGACTTGCGATTGGCCGCGACCACCATTGCGGCAGCGTTCCAGCGGATGTAGGCCTCGATGCGCCGCTCGATCGCCCGATCACCGGGATAGAGCGGCTGCTGCCCGACGCTGATCGTGTTCACGTAGGCCGTGTTGGCGCTGTAGGGCAGGTACGCACCGGAGCGGCGCGCATGCTCGACGACGCGGTCAATCAGGTAATGCGCACGCTCAGGACCTTCGGCGCGCAGCACTGAATCAATCGACTCAAGCCACTCGCGCGTTTCAGTCGGATCCAGGTCATCGGCCGGCGTAAGCTGCTTCATGGGCCGCAAATTATCCTTAAATGACGCTGTGCTAGGATGCTCGGGAGCGTTGACAGCCCGTGGGTCGTTCCCCGGCGTTGAACGCGTCGCGATGATCCGGAATTTTCCCAAGTTGGTCAAGCAAATAGGGCCGCCGCAGGGCTCGTGCGTACTATGCAGCTGCCCGATCTAGCCACCCCTAAGCTCACTGCCCGCACCCTCGCCCGCGCCGCGCGCAGCGCCTTCGCCGCCGACGCGATTGTCTATGTCGTCGCGGGGGATGCGGCGCCTGCGTTCGCAGCGCTGCCCGAGCCCACGCGCTGGCAGGCGCTGCACCGCCGTAGCCGCCCGGAAGCACCGGCCGTTCGCACCACAACGCTCTCTAATGCAGTGCAAAGCACCGCGGTGCTGGCCTATGCGCCGCGACGCGCCAGCAGCTTCGAGCGCCTGAGCCTGGCCGGCCGCGTGATGCGGGCCCTGCATGAGCGCCGGCCGGCGCGTATCGCGCTGGCGATTGACAGCCGCCTGCCGGAGGCGGCCTTGTGGGCCGAGGCGCTGCTGGCCGCGGCGTGCGCGCACAGCTTTGCGCTGGCAAGCTTTCGCAGTTCCCCGGCGCGTCCGTGGCGGTTGAGAAGCATCGAGCTCTACAGCGCTGCCCGTGTGGATCTGAAGCGCTGCGCCGCGACCGCGCGCGCCAACAACCTGGCGCGCTGGCTGACTGCGCTCCCGCCCAACAAACTTGATCCGGCAGCCTACCACCGGCTGCTCGCGCAGCTCGCGCGCCAGCACGCTCTTAAGTTCCGCTGGTACTCGGAAGCCGATCTGAAGCGCCTCGGCGCCGGCGCCTTCCTGGCGGTGTCGCAAGGCAATGCCCATCGCGGCGCCGGCATCGCCTGCCTGAGCACCGGCGGCGCGCGCACCGCGCCAGATGTCGCACTGATCGGCAAGGGCATTACCTTTGACACGGGCGGTACCAACCTCAAGTCCCATCGCAGCATGCTCGACATGCACACCGACATGGGAGGCAGTGCCGTGGCACTGGCGACAGTGCTGGCACTGAAGGAACTGGGCTCGCCGCTCAAGCTCGCCTGTTATCTGGCGATCACCGACAACAGCATGGGCCCCGGCGCCTACCGGCCGCAGGATGTGGTGCAGGCACTCAACGGCACCCGCATCCAGGTCATCCATACCGATGCCGAAGGGCGCATGGTGCTGGCCGATGCGCTCGCACTCGCCGCGCGCAGCAAGCCCGGCCTGATGCTGGATTTCGCAACGCTGACCGGCGCCTGCGTGTACGCACTGACCGAGCGCTACAGCGGCATCTTCAGCAACCGCCCGGCGCTCGCCGCAGCGCTCGTTGCTGCCGGCAGCGCCAGTGGCGAGCGGCTGTGGAGTTTCCCGCTCGATGCGGATTTTGATGGCGACATCGAGAGCAAGGTCGCCGACATCGCGCAGTGCGCCGTCGAGGGCAAGGGCGATCACATCCACGCCGCGCGCTTCCTGCAACGCTTCGTGCCGCGGCAGATTCCGTGGGCGCACATGGATCTGTCGGCTGCCTCGCGCAACGGCGGCCTGGCGCACATTCCCACCGATGTCACCGGCTTTGGCGTGCGCTGCACGCTCGAACTGCTGCTCTCGGGCGAGTGGCGACGTGCCGCGCGCGCCCGGCAGAATGCGGCGTGAACGAACTGCGCCTGCGCCGGCCGGATGACTGGCACCTGCACCTGCGCGACGGTGCGGCCATGGCCTCGGTACTGCCGCACAGCGCGGCGCGCTTCGCGCGCGCGATCGTCATGCCCAACCTTGCGCCGCCAGTCACGAGCACCGCCAAGGCGCTCGCCTACCGCGAGCGGATCGTCGCCGCGCTGCCGGCTGACGCACATTTCGAGCCGCTGATGACGCTCTATCTGACTGATAACACGGCGCCGGATGAAATTGCCCAGGCGCGCGCCAGCGGCCGGATCTTCGGCTGCAAGCTCTACCCGGCCGGCGCGACGACGCATTCGGATGCCGGCGTCACCGATGTGCGGCGACTCGAAGCGGTGTTCGAGCGCATGAGCGAGCTTTCGATGCCGCTGCTGGTGCACGGTGAAGTGACCGATCCTGGGGTGGATGTGTTTGATCGCGAGTCGCGCTTCATCGAGGCCGTGCTGGCACCGCTCATCGCGCGCCACCCCAAGCTGAAAGTCGTGTTCGAGCATGTCACCAGCCGCGCCGCGGTCGAGTTCGTGCGCGCGGCACGCCCCGGCATCGGCGCCACGATCACGCCGCAGCACCTGCTGATGAACCGCAACGATCTGTTCCGCGGCGGCATCCGCCCGCACCACTACTGTCTGCCAGTGCTCAAGACCGAGCTGGACCGGCGTGCGTTGCTTGAGGCGGTCGCAGCCGGCGATGCACGCTTCTTCCTCGGCACCGACAGCGCCCCGCACGCCAAGGAGCTGAAGGAAAACGCCTGCGGCTGCGCCGGGATCTACTCGGCGCACGCGGCGCTCGAGCTGTATGCCGAAGCCTTCGAGAGCATCGGCGCGCTGGCGCGCCTCGAGGACTTTGCCAGCAGCTTCGGTGCGGACTTCTACGGGCTGCCGCGCAATACGGAGATGATCCGGCTGATCAAATCCGCCTGGGAGCCGCCGGCCAGCTACGCCTTTGGCGAGAGCCTGGTCGTGCCGCTGCGGGCCGGGGAATCACTGGCCTGGAGACTCGCCGCTTGAACAGTCTCGATGGCTTCATGATGCGACGCTTCCGCGGCTTCCTGCCGGTGGTCGTCGACGTCGAGACCGGTGGCTTCAATGTGGCCACCGATGCGCTGCTGCAGATCGCGGCGGTGATGATCGAAGTCAGCCCCGAGGGGCGGCTCAAGCGCGGCGCGACGCACACCTATCACGTGCAGCCCTTTCCCGGCTCGAACATCGAGGCCGCCTCGCTGCAGGTCAACAAGATCGATCCCTGGCATCCGCTGCGGCCGGCGATCGATGAGCAGGACGCGCTGCAACGGATCTTCAAGGAAGTGCGTGCCGGGATTCGGCTGCAGGGGTGCCGCCGCGCGGTGCTGGTTGGCCACAACGCCTGGTTTGATCTCTCGTTCGTCAACGCCGCGGTCGCACGCTGCGGCATCAAGCGCAACCCGTTCCACCCCTTCTCGAGCTTCGATACGGCGACGCTTGCCGGCGCGGCGCTCGGGCAGACGGTGCTGGCCAAGGCCTCGACCGTGGCGGGTTTGGGCTGGGACAGTGCCTCGGCTCACTCGGCGACCTACGATGCTGAACGCACCGCAGAGCTCTTCTGTACCGTGTGCAATGAACTGGCGCCGAGCTACCTGCGCGCCGAAGCGCGCGCGCGCGACCTGGGCTGGCAGGATCCGGCGCCCGATCCGATCCTGAGCGCCGAACCGGAAGAGCCGTAGGGCCTCTGGCCTTGGAGTTTCAGCCGGCCTTGCTGGCGATCGCGCCGACGGAGGCGAGCAGGCTCTTCAACTCACCGCTGCGGAACATCTGCATCGCGATATCGCAGCCGCCGAGCAGTTCGCCGTTGACGTACAGCTGCGGGTAGGTGGGCCAGTTCGAGTACTGCTTGAGCGCTTCACGCATCTCGGGCTCCTCGAATATATTGACGTGCTTGAACTGCGCGCCCAGCTGGCGCAGCGCGCCGGCGGTCTGCGCCGAGAAGCCACATTGCGGAAAGTCCGGCGTGCCTTTCATGAACAGCACGACCGGGGCGCTGCTCAGCTCGCTTTGAATTCGCTCTTTGATATCCATGGATTCCATCACCTTGATAACCGCGTTAAGGCAGCGCCCGGCACCTGCGCCGTTCTGGCAAAGTTATGGCGCGGCACCCAGATTGAATTATGGGGGTCACTCGCCTATTCTTCAAACTGGGTCTAAAATCCCGCCGTTCAAACAAAACAACAGCTTAGGAGAGGATTGTCTCATGAACCCACTGAATTCCGTGAAGGGCGCGATCACCACGGGCGTCATAATCGCCGCTATCGCGCTGATCATCCTGCATGCCTCGCTCGGCTACGGCTACGCCGCCAACGAACTGGGCTTTGCCCGCTGGCTGCATATCCTCTCAGGCGTGATGTGGATTGGCCTGCTCTATTACTTCAATGTCGTGCAGACCCCAGGGCTCGCGGTCGCCGCGGCCGACAAGGGCGGCCCGGGTGGTGCGGGTGTCACCAAGTACATTGCGCCGCGCGCGCTGCTGTGGTTTCGCTGGGCCGCAGTCGCGACCTTTCTGACGGGCATCTGGTACCTGACGCGCAATGGCAATTTCATG
>JBEKOK010000268.1:0-5317 GCA_049521875.1 Steroidobacteraceae bacterium | reverse complement strand
ACGGCCACGTACACCGCGTGACGCGCGAGACGGACATCGAGGTCCGGGTGGCTCTTGAGAGCACTGAGCCGGTAAGCGCGCGCACCGGCATCGGGTTCCTCGATCACATGCTCGAGCAGCTGGCCAAGCACGGGGGATTCTCGCTCGAACTCAAGTGCCAGGGTGACCTGCACATTGATGAACACCACACGGTCGAGGACAGTGCGCTCGCGCTCGGCGAAGCGCTGCGCCAGGCGCTGGGCAACAAGGCCGGTATCGGCCGCTACGGGTTCCTGCTGGCGATGGATGAAGCCGAGGCGCAGGTGGCCATTGATCTGTCCGGCCGCGCCTACTTTCAATTCGAAGGCCAGTTCGGGCGCGAGCAGATCGGACAGTTGCCGACCGAGCTCGTACCGCATTTCTTTCGCTCGCTGGCCGATGCCCTCGGGTGCGCGCTGCATTTGAGCGTACGGGGCGAGAACACCCACCACCAGATCGAGGCCTGCTTCAAGGGCGTCGGTCGCGCACTGCGCCCGGCACTGCGCCGCGAGGGCAGCGATCTGCCCAGTACGAAGGGCGTGCTGTGAGCCACGCGGCGGCCGTTGCGATCATCGACAGCGGCGGTGCGAACCTCGCCTCCCTGTGCATTGCGCTCGAGCGCCTGGGCGTGGTGGCGCGGGTCAGCGCCGATCCGGATCAGATCCGCCGTGCGCCGCGGGTGTTGCTGCCGGGCGTGGGCGCCGCCGGTGATGCGATGCGCAGGCTGCGCAGTCGCGGTCTCGATGAGTGCATCCGCAAGCTTACCGTACCGGTGCTCGGTATCTGCCTGGGCATGCAACTGCTGTATGCGCACTGCGAGGAGGATGACACCGAGACCCTGGGCATACTGTCCGGCTCCGTGCGCCGTATCCGCGCCTCGAGCACACTGCCGGTGCCGCACATGGGTTGGAACTCCTGCACCGGGCTGCACCGCGATGCCTTGCTGGCGGGCATCAGCGAGCAGGATTATTTCTATTTCGTGCACAGCTACGCGGCGCCGGTCGATGCGATGACACAGGCGACGGTCGAATACGGCGCTGCCCACGCGGCAGTGGCGCGGCGCGATAATTTCTGCGGGGTGCAATTCCACCCGGAGCGCTCCGCGCAGCCGGGCGCGCGCGTGCTGCGCAACTTTCTGGAGCTCTAGGGCATGCAGCTGATCCCCGCCATAGATCTTCGCGGCGGTCGCTGCGTGCGACTGCTCAAGGGCAACTTCTCCGCCGAGACCCGCTACGAGATCGATCCGCTGGCATTGCTCAAGTACTACCACGCGCTCGGCGCCCGCTGGTTGCACATCGTGGATCTTGATGGCGCGCGCGATGGTGTGCTGGCCAACCGCCATCTGATCGCCTCGTTCGCCGCCGAAGGCTCGATCGCGCTGCAGGTCGGCGGTGGTGTGCGCTCGACCGCAGTCGTAGCCGATCTGCTCGGCGCCGGCGTCGCACGCGTGGTCATCGGCAGCGCGGCGGTCGATGCGCCGCTCGCGGTAGAGGCGTGGCTGCGCCAGTATGGCAGCGAGCGCGTCTGCCTCGCACTGGATGTGCGCCTCGATGGCGCGGGCGTGCCGCTGCTGCAGACCCGTGGCTGGCGCGAGGCCACCCAGCTCACGCTCTGGCAGGCCATCGATCGCTTCACTGCCGCGGGCCTCAAGCATGTGCTGTGCACCGACATCGACCGGGACGGCGCCTTGAGCGGGCCCAACGTCGCGCTCTACCGAGAATGCGCGCGCCGCTACCCGCAACTGTACTGGCAGGCCTCCGGCGGCATCGCCGGCGGCGCCGACCTGCAGGCGCTGGCGGATGCCGGTGCCAGCGCCGCAATCAGCGGCAAGGCGCTGCTCGAGCAGCGCATCAGCATTGAGGAGCTGCGGCCATACTTGCCCGCCGCATAATTCCCTGCCTTGATGTCCGCGATGCTCAGGTCGTCAAGGGCGTGCGCTTTCGCGATCACCAGGTCGTCGGCGACATCCTGGAGCTGGCGCGTCGCTATCGCGATGAGGGCGCCGATGAGCTGGTGTTCTACGACATCACCGCGAGTCCCGAGGGTCGTACCGTCGATCGTGAGTGGATTGGCCGTGTGGCCCGCGTGCTGGACATTCCCTTCTGTGTCGCCGGCGGCATTGGCTCGGTCCAGGAGGCCGAAGTGGCGCTGAATGCGGGGGCCGAGAAAATCTCGATCAACTCCCCGGCGCTGACGCGACCGGAGCTGATCAATGAGCTGGCAGCACGCTTTGGCACGCAGTGCGTGGTGGTGGGCATCGACAGCCAGACGACGCCCGAGGGCTATCGCGTCTATCAGTTCACCGGCAGTCCAGATCGCAGCCGCGACACCCGGCGTGCGACGCTGAGCTGGGTCGAGGAGGTGCAGGCGCGCGGTGCCGGTGAGATCGTGCTCAATTGCATGGCCGCCGATGGCGTGCGCGCCGGCTACGATGTGACACAACTGAAGGCGGTGCGCGCCATCTGCCGGGTGCCGCTTGTGGCCTCCGGTGGCGCGGGTACGGTCGAGCATTTTGCCGATGTGTTCACTGCAGCCGGCGTCGATGCCGCCCTCGCGGCCAGCGTATTTCACTCCGGGACGATCCGGATTCCAGATCTCAAGGGCCAGTTGCTGGCCCGGGGCATTAGGGTGCGTCGATGAATGCGATTGCCGGCGTTGAACAGATCGACTGGGGCAAGGATGCTGGGCTGGTGCCGGCCATCATCCAGCATGCACAGTCAGGCGCCGTGCTGATGCTTGGCTACATGAACCGCGAGGCGCTGCAGACCACGCTCGAGCGCGGTCGGGTCGTCTTCTACAGTCGCTCCCGGCAGCGCTTGTGGGAGAAAGGCGAAACTTCTGGTCACACCCTGACAGTCAAGCAGTTCCGGGTCGACTGCGATCACGACACCTTGCTGATCACGGCGCTGCCGGCCGGCCCGGTGTGTCACACCGGCGCAGCGACCTGCTTTGGCGATGAACCGGCAAGCGATGCGAGCCGCCTGGCGTTCCTCGGCGAACTCGAGTCCGTTATCGCCAGCCGCGTCGAGGGCGCCGCCGAGGCCAGCTACACGGCGCGCCTGGTCGCGAGCGGTGTGCGACGGGTCTCGCAGAAGGTCGGTGAAGAAGGGCTTGAAGTCGCCCTCGCAGGTGCCAGCGAGGATGATCCACACCTGATCAGCGAATCGGCTGACCTGCTTTATCATCTGCTGGTGCTGTTGCGCGCCCGCGGACTGAGACTGGAGCAGGTGGTCGCGGAACTGGCCAGCCGCCATGCGAGCCGCGGTGCCGGGGCTGAGGGCGCTGCCGGCTGATTGCTCGGCCGCCCCCGCGAGGGTCGCCACTCGATATGTGCCATGGTATACAACGGATCCAGCCCCGTGGGGCGCTGGTAAGGAATCTGCCGTGAGTACTGTTTTGCGCTCGTTGCTGCTGCTGTGTGCGCTCGCGCTGGGTCTCGCGGCGAATGCCACTGAGCCGGCCCACGTATTTGCTGCAGCCAGCCTTACCAATGCGTTGACCGACGTCGGCGCGCTCTGGCAGAAAGCCGGACATCCGTCACCGGTGCTCGACTTCGCTGCTTCCTCAACGCTGGCCAAGCAGATTGAAGCGGGTGCGCCCGCAGATCTGTTCGCTTCGGCGGACGTGCCCTGGATGGATGAGCTGGCGAGCCGCGGTCTGCTGGAGCCTGGCACACGCATTGATCTGCTGGGAAATGATCTGGTGCTGATCGCGCCCAAGGGCCGCGGCTTCAAGGTCAGCATGGAGGCTGCATTCCACCTTGCCGAGAGCTTTTCCGGCAAGCTGTGCACTGGGGAACCGGGGTCCGTGCCGGTAGGGCGCTACGCGCAGCAGAGTCTGCAGGCCCTGGGCTGGTGGAATGCACTGCAGGGACGCATCGTGGGCACGGATGACGTGCGTGCTGCGCTCGCCTTTGTCGAGCAGGGAGAGTGCGGCGCCGGCATTGTGTATGCAACCGATGCCGCCATCAGCACGAAAGTCGAAGTCGTTGCGGTATTTCCGGCCGCGACCCATCAGCCAATAGTCTATCCGTTCGCACTGGTGCATGGCGCCGGTCAGGAGTCGCTGGCGCTACTTGATTATCTGAAGAACTCGCCGGCCGCGGCCGAGGTCTTCCGGCACTACGGCTTCACGCGCCAGGTGCCTTAGCTTGCCGCACCTGGGGCTGTCTCCCGAGGAGTGGCAGGCGGTTGCGCTGTCGGCGCGCGTGGCCCTGTGCGCGACACTCGTGTGTCTGCCGATGGGCATCGCGGCAGCCTACCTGCTCACGCGTCGGCGCTTCCCGGGCAAATTGTTGCTCGATGCACTCGTGCAGATGCCGATGGTCCTGCCCCCGGTGGTGCCAGGCTACCTGCTGTTGCTGCTGTTTGGCACGCAGGGACCGATCGGTGCCTGGCTCAAGGCCCATTTTGGCATTGTCATCGCTTTTACCTGGCAAGGGGCCGCGCTCGCATCGGCGACGATGGCGTTTCCGCTGATGGTGCAGCCGGTCCGTCTGGCGCTGCGCATGATCGATGGCCGACTCGAACAGGCGGCCAGCACGCTGGGCGCGCCGCCGTGGCGCGTGTTCTTCACCGTGACCTTGCCGCTGGCGATCCCCGGCATCATCACCGGTGCGGTGCTGTGCTTTACGCGCAGTCTCGGTGAGTTTGGAGCCACGATGGCTTTTGTCGGCAACATACCGGGCATCACGCGCACACTGCCGCTGGCCATCTACAGCTACTCGCACGTTCCCGGCGGCGATGCCCCGGCGCTGCGCCTGTCAATCCTTGCCATCCTGCTGGCGCTCGTGGCCTTGCTCGCCAGCCACCTGATCAGCCGGCGCGCCGAGCGCCTGCTGGGTTACCGACGTCATGCTGAGCATTGATCTAACCGCCCGGCGTGGCGACTTTGAGTTACGCGCGCGCGCCGAGTTCGGCACCGGCGTCACCGGCATTCTCGGACCGTCAGGCTGCGGCAAGAGCACCTTGCTGGCGCTGATTGCCGGACTGCTGCGGCCCGAGCGCGGCTACATCCGTCTTGCGAGCGAAGCGCTCGTCGCCACGCAGCAGGCGCTGTTCGTTCCTGCCTGGCGCCGGCATATGGGCCTGGTATTCCAGGATGGGCTGCTGTTCCCGCACCTGAGCGTGCGCAGCAATCTGCGCTACGGCTACCGAGGGCTGCCAGCGGGCGAGCGCCGTCTGGGGTTCGAAACTGTGACCGACCTTCTGGAGATCAGGCCACTGCTGGAGCGCCGACCGGCCCAGCTGTCCGGTGGCGAACGCCAGCGGGTCGCCCTGGGGCGCGCCCTGCTCTATTC
>JBEKOK010000267.1:0-5350 GCA_049521875.1 Steroidobacteraceae bacterium | reverse complement strand
CCGCCTTCTGGAATTTACCGGATCCACCGCGGACACGTACAAGCGGCGCTGGAACCAGTCCGGTGCCTCAGGGGCCTACTGGCTGTTGCGGTTCGCTTCAACTCCACCTGGCCTTGACCACCAGATCATCGCACCGGCATCATAGAATTCTTGCACAATTTTGAATGACTGTTTACCTGCTACTTGTTCGGCTTCACGATATCTTCTTAACTGTATGATATTAAAAGCTTCGAACGATAGTATTGTCGGATAAAACCGGCGCTGGCAGCTCGCATCGGCGCAGTGAAGCGCCGCGGTTACGCCAGTTGGGAGAGCTAAATTGAACAATCGCTCAACGCGGCGGCGGCCGCCCCGGCATGAAGATCTGGGCGAGGATCGCCGTGCCCAGCTGATCGCGGTCACGATCGATACGCTCTCTGACCTAGGCTACGTTGGCAGCACGCTGGCGCAGATTGCAGGTCGCGCCGGTGTATCACAAGGCCTGGTCGCACACTACTTCTCCGACAAGGATGGCCTGCTCGAGGCTGCCTTTCGCTCCCTCGCCCGGCGCGTGGCAGAGCAGATGCGGCTGCGGCTGCACACCGCCCACACCCCGCGCGAGCGTATCCAGGCCATCATCGACGCCAACCTTGCCCCGTCCGAATTTGATCAGCGCACAGGCAGTGCGTGGCTCGCTTTCTGGGGCCAGGTCCCGCATGTGCAGCGGCTCAAGCGCGTCCAGACCGTCTATCAGCGGCGCATGCTCTCCAACCTGCGCTACGCGCTGCGCCAGGTCGTGCCTGAATCCGAGGCCACGCGACTCGCGGCCATGATCGCAGCGATGATTGACGGCGTCTGGCTGCGGGCCGCGCTGTCGAGCTGGACCGAGGCGGACAGCGAGGCCGCGCGCGGCCTGCTGACCAGCTTTGTTGACAGCCGCTTGCACGTTGCGGCTCCGGATGCCGTACCGACGCTGACGCATGCGGCGGACAGCCCCGCGCCAGTGGCTGATCGGCGCACGCGACCGCGCGCACCACGCGAACTGACAGTGAGGAATCCGGCGACCGGCGAGCTGCTGGCGACGCTGGCCATAGCCGGGGCGCTCGAGGTCGATAACGCCGTGGCCCGTGCGCGCGAAGCCCAGCCGCAGTGGGCAGCACTGACCGGAGCTGAGCGCGGACGGATTTTGCGCCGGGTGGCAGATCTGCTGCGGGCGCGCAATGCCGAGCTTGCCGAACTCGAGACGCGCCAGACCGGCAAGCCCATCCAGGAAACGCTTGCAGTCGATGTGCTCTCGGGCGCCGACTGCCTGGAGTACTACGCCGGTCTCGCGCCCAGCATCGCCGGCGAGCACCTGGACCTGGGGCCCGCCGCTTTTGGTTATACGCGACGCGAGCCGATCGGCGTGGTCGCCGGCATTGGCGCCTGGAACTATCCACTGCAGATTGCCTGCTGGAAGGCCGCTCCGGCGCTCGCTTGCGGCAACGCGATGATTTTCAAGCCGGCGGAACTTACGCCGCTGACCGCGCTGAAGCTCGAAGAAATCATGCGCGAAGCGGGCGTGCCGGCCGGTATTTTTCAGGTCCTGATTGGCTTTGGCGAGACTGGCCAGCGCCTTGCCAGGCACCCGCAGATCCGCAAGATCTCCCTGACCGGATCGGTCAGTACTGGCCGCGCGGTCATGACTGATGCGGCAGCGACGCTGAAGAATGTGACGCTGGAACTGGGCGGCAAATCCCCGATTGTCATATTCGATGACGCGCATATTGAAGATGCGGTCTCGGGAGCGCTGCTCGGAAATTTCTACTCGGCCGGCGAAGTGTGCTCGAACGGCACACGCGTCTTTGTCCAGCGGCGGCTGATGAAGAAATTCCTTGAGCGGCTGACTGAGCGCACCGCGGCGATGCGCATTGGTAACCCGCTCGACCCGACTACGCAGGTCGGCTCCCTGATCTCGCAGCTGCATCTGCGCAAGGTGATGGGCTACATCGCCCGCGGGCGCGCCGAAGGCGCGCGCCTGCTGTGCGGTGGCGAGCAGGTGGCCCACGGCGACTTCGCGAATGGCTTTTTCGTGCAGCCGACGATTTTTGATCGCTGTCACGACGAGATGAGCATCGTGCGCGATGAGATCTTCGGACCCGTCATGTGCATACTGGAGTTCGACACTGAGGAGGAAGTTGTCGCGCGCGCCAACGCCACGGAGTTCGGGCTCTCGGCCGGTGTCTTCACGACCGACCTGACGCGTGCGCACCGGGTTATTGCGCGCCTGCAGGCCGGAACCTGCTGGATTAATCATTACAACGTGACACCCATCGAGCTGCCCTTCGGCGGGGTGAAATCCTCTGGGCTTGGGCGCGAGAATGGCCGGGCTGCGATCGAGCACTACACCCAGCTCAAGAGTGTCTACGTCGCCCTGCAGGGCGTGCAGTCGCCCTACTGAACCCGGTCTCGTGCCCAAGTACACACATGAGTGACGAGAGCTACGACTACATTGTCGTCGGCGCAGGCTCTGCCGGCTGCGTGCTGGCAAACCGTCTGAGCGCAGACGGGCGCTACTCGGTGCTATTGCTGGAATACGGTGGCTCGGATCGCTCGATCTACATCCAGATGCCCACGGCGCTCTCGATTCCGATGAATATGCCGCGCTTTAACTGGGGCTACCAGAGCGAGCCGGAACCGCAACTCAACGGGCGGCGACTCCAGACACCGCGCGGCAAAGTCCTGGGAGGTTCCTCCTCAATCAACGGCATGGTCTATGTGCGCGGCAACCCGCTCGATTTTGAGCGCTGGGAGGAAGAAGGCGCCCAGGGCTGGTCTTACCGCCATGTGCTGCCCTATTTTCGCCGCGCCGAGACGCGCGCCGAAGGCGGCAATGAGTATCGCGGGGATGCCGGTCCGTTGCGGACCACTTACGGCAAACTCGACAATCCTTTGCACGGTGCCTGGCTCGCGGCCGCGCGCGAAGCCGGCTACCCGCTCTCGGCCGATCTCAATGGGTTCCAGCAGGAGGGCTTTGGCCGCCTCGATATGACCGTGGGCGCTGGCAGGCGCTCCAGCACCGCCAACGCCTACTTGCGGCCGGCCTTGTCGCGCGCCAATCTCACCGTCCACACGCACGCCCTGGCGACGATGATTGATTTCTCCGAGCGCCGCGCGAGCGCCGTTCACTATCGGCACGGCGATGCGCAGCGGCTGGCGCGTGCGCGCCGTGAAATCATTCTCAGCGCGGGCCCGATCAACTCACCGCAGCTGCTCAAGCTCTCAGGCATTGGACCTCCGGCCGAACTCGCCCAGCAGGGCATCGCGCTGGTACATGCGCTGCCGGGAGTTGGCGAGAATCTGCAGGATCATCTGGAGTTCTACTTCCAGGTCGCCAGCCGCCAGCCGATCACGCTCTACTCGACGCAGAATCCATGGAGCAAGTTCCTGATCGGACTGCGCTGGCTGCTGCGCAAGGATGGCCTAGGAGCGAGCAACCATTTCGAGACCGGCGGCTTCATCCGCAGCCGCGCCGGAATCCGCTACCCGGACCTGCAGTACCACTTCCTGCCAATGGCGGTCAGCTACGATGGCAAATCGCTGGCCACCGAGCACGGCTTCCAGGCTCACGTCGGACCGATGCGCTCGAAGAGCCGTGGCACGGTCACGCTGCACTCGGCCGATCCGCTTGATCCGCCGCGCATCCGCTTCAATTACCTCTCGCACCCGGATGACTGGAGTGAAATGCGCGCCTGCGTACGTCTGACACGCGAACTGTTTTCGCAGCCCGCCTTTGCCCCGTACCGCGGCCGGGAAATACAGCCCGGTGCCGAAGCCGAGAGCGATGCGCAGATTGACGAATTCATCCGACAGCACGTCGAAACGGCCTATCACCCCAGCGGCACGTGCCGCATGGGCGCCGCCAGCGACCCGATGTCGGTCGTGGATCCCGAGGGCCGTGTGATCGGAACCGAAGCGCTGCGGGTTGTCGACTCTTCAATCATGCCCTCGATTACGACCGGTAACCTGAACGCACCAACCATCATGCTGGCCGAGAAGCTCGCGGACGCGATTCTTGGCAAGGCGCCGCTGGCACCGTCTGAGGCTGGTTACTACGTCGCCCCCAATTGGCAAACGAGCCAACGCTGAGGAGATAGTTAGCGAACACAAAACTTACCAGCAGCTGATGCAATGACTACAGACCTAAGGCGACTGCCATCAGGCGGCCTTGAGGTTCAAGCGGTGCGCGCCCGATGACGGGGCGGAGCGTGCACCCATGCTGTGCGTGCGCACGTTGTGTCCGCGCATCAGTGTTGTTTGTAGGCTGCGCGATGCTGAAGCGAAATCGCCTTCACAGCTGCGCGACGACGCGCGCTGTGATGCCTTAAATTGCTGTTGCTTACGTGTCTACAGCGCCTTGCGTCTGTAGTCGGCTTGGTGGAATATAGACCCGCTTGCAGTGAATTGATTCGCAGGTCTCGACGCGCCGTTGTTGGAGCAGCAGCGCGGATGCAAAGTTTCAGTCAACTGCCAGGGTGCAACTCCACGCGCTTTGATTTCGAAGGCCACTCTTGCCGGAGCGGCCGTGACGCAGTTCTTCTCTAGGGGAATCAGAACATGAACGCAAAGATCTCGTACGCAATCGCCGCCATTCTGGCTGGCGCCTCCTTCGGCGCATTGGCTGCCGACACGACAGCCGACACGAGCGCGGCTGCCGATACCGGCGGCCTCGAAGAGATCGTCGTCACGGCGCAGCGTCGCAGTGAAAACATGCAAGACGTGCCGATTGCAATGCAGGCGTTTACTGCTGAGGCGCTGCAGCAGCTCAACGTCTCGACGTTCGATGACTACATTAAATTTCTCCCGAACGTCACCACGGCCAACAACGGTCCGGGTCAGAACGAAGTCTTCATGCGCGGACTCAGTGCTGGCACACAACCCAGTCAGGGCAGCGGCTCGACGGGTCTGTGGCCAAACGTTGCTATCTACCTTGACAACCAGTCCGGCCAGCTCCCCAACCGCAATCTCGATATTTACGCGGCGGATCTGGATCGCATCGAAGTGCTCGAAGGACCGCAAGGCACGCTGTTCGGCGCTGGAGCCGAAGCAGGCGTGATCCGCTACATCACGAACCAACCGAAAATTGATGTGACCGAAGGCAGCATCAAGGCCGGCTACGGCACGACTGCGCATGGCGGTCCGAATACCGATGTGACCGCGGTGTTGAACGTACCCCTGATCGACAACACGCTCGCTGTACGCGGCGTGATCTACGACGACAAGCGCGGCGGTTACATAAACAACGTGCCCTCGACCTTCGCGCGATCAAATAGTGATATTGGCATCCACTATGCCAATTACCCGTGCCCTGGCGACCCCACCGCCTCGTGCG
>JBEKOK010000266.1:0-5353 GCA_049521875.1 Steroidobacteraceae bacterium | reverse complement strand
CGCGGATCGCGCATTTCACGCCGGATCAATGGGATCTGCATGCGTTCCGGATGACGCCCTTCCTGACCCAGTTCTTTGCTGCCGCGGCCTACCAGCTCAGCTGGTCGATCTACGTCTCGGACTATTCGCGCTACCTGCCGCGCGACGTTGGAGTGCGTTCGGCCTTCGTGTGGACGTATCTGGGCTCCTTCATCGGTGGCGCCTGGATGATGCTGGTCGGTACCTTCGCCGCGGCGCTCTACCCGCTGGCCGAGGTCGCGGGCGCCGCTGAGCAGGCGGCCGATGCGATGCTCCCGGGATTCGGCAAGGTGTTGCTGGGCGCGGCGCTGCTCGGGCTGATGACCATCACGGCATTGAATTTCTACGGCGCCTCGCTGACGCTGCTCAGCATCGCCGACTCGGTCAGGCCCGGCCAGGGCGGTGCCGGCAGACGCGTGCTGAGCCTGATCGTGGCGGCCGCGGCGACGATCCTGATCACCGCCACCGCCGCCGCGAACTTCATGGACCGCTTTCTCGACCTGCTGGCGCTGCTGCTCTATCTGCTGACGCCGTGGACGGCGATCAACCTGGTGGATTTCTACTGGGTCCGCAAAGGGCACTATTCGGTGCGCGAGATCTTCAACCCGCACGGGCTCTATGGGCGCTGGAACTGGCGCGGCCTGATGGCCTATGGGGTGGGCTTCGCGGCGATGATTCCGTTCTTCAGCACCGATCTGTATCGCGGACCGGTGGCACGCGCGCTCGGCGGTGCCGATATTGCGATGCTCGTCGGGCTGCCAGTCGCGGCACTGACCTACCTGCTGGCGTGCCGCTCGCTGGACCTCAGGCGCGAAGGCTGGCTGATCGCGAGCGCCGATCAGGGGCTCGATCCGCCGGCCGCCGCGCCCTTGCAGCGCATGGACTGGCACGACACCCATTAGTGCGGGCAGTGGCGCGGGCGCGGCCATCGCCGCAATGCCAAGCTCTTAAGGTCCGGTGATCGTGTAGCCCTTGGCGCGCAGCTGGGCCAGGAGCCCGGCGTCACCGAGCAGCTGGTCCATCGGCTGCAGCGCGAGCGCCGAGGCATTCTTCGTCAGCGAATCCTCGACCGCGCTCAGCCAGTCGGCCTGATACTGCTGCAACAGGTTGTTGACGCGCGCCACGCTCGAGAGTGCCTGCAGACAGGCGGTCTGCTCATCCGGATAGGGCAGCTGGCGCAGCGTTGCGACGTCGCCCTTTGACCAGGCGACCGCGCGCTGCTGCATCGTGCCCAGATCCGATTCCATGCGCTCGATCATCGCCAGCAGGCAGCTCTGCTCGGCCTCGGGCGGAATCTGGTTCAGGGCCTTCAGCAATCCGAGCGGATCATCGATCTTCAGCTTGTCCTTGTAGACCGGCACATCCTTCTGGTGCGCGAGCTTGATGACGGTCTGCGACAGATCATCCTCGCGGTGCGAGAGCCCGAGGGACTCGAGCGCCCGGTTGAACAGCCGCGCGCCGGCGACCATCGGCCGCAGATTCTCGAGCGAATCCTCGCGCGGCGCGAACTTGAGCTTCTGGGCCTCGAAGCGCGCATACAGGGCGGCCGGCAACGTCTGCTGCAGCGTCTCGTGGTCGGCAATGGCGCGCGTCTTGCGCCACTGCAGGTAGAGCCGGATCCACATGATCGGGCCAAAATGCAATTCGGCACTGGGCACATCCGGGATCAGCTCCTGGGAGCGGGCGAGCACCGCTTCGACCGCATCGGTCTGCCACACGAATTTGCGCGGTAGCGGCGAGAGGGTGCCCAGTATCCAGACGGTATGTGCCGTATCGCCCGCGCGCGTGAGCTTCCACATGCGCGGTCCGGTCCGCGGGGCACTGATCTCGATCTCCTCGATCTCCGAAGTCGCTGCTGCCGCCGGCGCCGCCGCGGGGCGCGGCGCCTGCGCCAGAGCCGGCAGGGCGCTGAGCAGCAGCAGGCCGAGCAGTGCTGCAGGGACACACATCAAGCTCAGCCTCTTCGCAAAGAGGCGCACTGCCGGGCCCGGAGTCACTTGGGGTTGCCGATCAGCTGCGCGATGCGCTGCAGGGCAAAGCGGTAGCCCTGCGTGCCGAAGCCGGCAATGACGCCGGTGGCCACCTTGGACACGTAGGAGTGATGGCGGAAGGCCTCGCGCCGATGGATGTTCGAGATGTGCACTTCGAGGATCGGGAACTCGCAGGCACTGAGCGCATCGAGGATCGCGACTGAGGTGTGCGTCAGCGCGGCCGGATTGATGATGAGGCCGGCGGCGCGCGTGCGCGCCTCCTGGATCCAGTCGATCAGTTCGTGCTCGGCATTACTCTGGCGAAAGTCGAGCGTGAGATGCAGCTGCGCGGCGAGCGTACGGCAGTTGGCTTCGATCTCGGCCAGCGTCTCGCTGCCGTAGATATGCGGCTCGCGTGCACCGAGCAGGTTCAGGTTCGGACCGTTGAGCAGGTAGACCGTACGACTCATCCGGGAGGGGCTCCTTCAAAGCTGCGGCATCTGACCCAAATCAGCACGACATGTCAATTGACCGGCGCGGCGCCGAGCAAGGGTCGGCCGGTCGCAGTGGAGCACACGCTGGCTTCGGCCAGGTAGTCATCGCCGAGTGCACTGTGTGCACGCTGCTCGATGATGCGGGTCTCGACATGCGGATTGCCGGCACCGGCCCGCAGCGCCGCGGCCAGTGCCAGCTCGCGTGAGACGCGCCGGGCATGTTCGATCGCGGCCTCCGGCTCCTGGAAATCCAGGCTTCCGGCCGGATCGTGGACTCGAAACAGTTTGAAGGTCGGCTGGTTGACGAGCACGGTAATACTCTGCGAAACGACTCCGGCCACAGCGCCCACCGCATTGCACACCGCGGCATGCTCCGGAATCGACAGCGGCGTCGCGAGGCGCCGGGCCACTTCCGGATAGTAGGCCCCGACCGGCGCGCCGATCGCCACCAGTGGCTGGGCCACGCCGAATTTAGACTGCACCAGCCCCGAGAAGTTCTCGCCGGCGACCACGGCCTCGATCAGCCGGTCACCGAGGATGCCCCAGTGTCCGGACCGCGACTCGATGCCCGGATCGATCGCCAGGCCTGCGGCCAGCAGTACGCGGCCGGTCTCACGCACCACGTATTCATAAGTGCGTTCACACAGCTGCTCGGGCGTCACGGCAGCGCGCGCGGCGCGCGCATTGCGCTCCTCGGTCGCGAGGATCCGCGCCCCGAGTTCCGCGGCCTCGCGATTCCAGCCCTGCTGGCGGTGAAGTACATGCATCGCATCGCTGGGCGTGAAGGCGGCGATCGTTGCCAGGCCCGCATCGGCCAGCCGGCGCAGCGCGGCCAGTGCGCCACTGCTGTGCGCGACGGCCGAGACGCGCTGCGGCTGCGGTTTGAGTGTCGCCAGCACGCGCTGCTCGATCGCGGACAGGTGCGCCGGGGCGTCGCGATCCGGGTTGCGCAGCGCATACTGCGAGGCGTGGTCCGGCAGCCGATCCAGTGGCGCCACGGCGCGCAGATCGGTCAGCACCTCGGGAAAGCGGTGCGCCAGCAGGCTCAAGGGCATCGCTTTGCGCGGCCCGACGCGCAGCTGCAGTTCGCGATCGAAACGCACTTCGCTATCGCCGCCGAGGCCGCAGGTGCGGACATCGACCGCCTCGACCATCGTGCGCCAGCCGCCGATCAGTGCACCCTCGGCATTGATCGCCGGCCGGCCGCCGCGGACGATCGCCACATCGGTTGTCGTGCCGCCCATGTCGGAGACCACGAAATCCTTGAGCCCGGTCAGAAATCCGGCGCCGACGACGCTCGCTGCCGGCCCCGAGAGAATGGTCTCGACCGGATACTCGAGTGCCACTTCGGCCTTCATCAGTGAGCCATCGCCTTTGACGATCATCAGCGGCGAGTGCACTGCCTCGGCCTCGAGCACGCGCCGCAGCGCCTCGATCAGGTGGCGGATCTGGGGCGTCAGCCGCGCGTTGAGCGCCGCCGTCAGCGCGCGGCGCGGCGCATCCAGCTTGGCGCTCAGTTCGTGCGCACAGGTCACGGGCTTGGCGCACAGTGCCCGGATGCGCTGCCTGGCGACCAGTTCATGGGCGGGGTTGCGCACCGAAAAACGCGCGGCGACCGCAAAGGCTTCGATGCGCGGCGCATGCTCACGCACCGCCTGCTCGATGGCCGCCACATCGAGCGGTTCTGATTCATCGCCGGTGGCATCGTGCCCACCACGGATGCGCACGATCACTCCGCCGCCATCGCGCTCCAGGCCCGAGCGCGCGACCATCGCCTCGTCAAAACCAATCACGAGCGTACAGATCGGACTGAAGCGATTCTCCACCACGGCATTGGTGGCGAGCGTCGTGGACACGGAAACCAGGCTGATCTGCTCGCGCCTGGCCCCCTCGGGCAGCAGCGCCAGCACCGCGCGCAGCGCAGCGCCCAGGCCAATAGCCAGATCCCACGGTGTGGTCAGCGCCTTGGCACTGGCGATGACCTGCTCGCCGGCGCTGAGCAGGACCGCATCGGTGAACGTGCCGCCGGTGTCAAACCCCAGCCAGTAGCCCTGTGGCGGCGCGAGGCTTTCGCTCATCATTCTGCATCCTGAAATCTGGCCGAGGGGGTCGGGCGCCTGGCTTTGGTCAGCGCATCCCCAACGGCGCCCGCCTGGGGGCACCGGGCAAGCGCCAAGAATAGCATGCAGCCTCTGGCCGGCCGGCTGCGCGGCAACCAGACCGCTCTATATATAGGCAGTCGATATAGGCAGTCGCTACCGACTGTCGGGTGAACTGGTAGACATAAGACCGCTGTGAGCCGCAGCCCCGCCTGAGCCGTCACCGGCCGGGGCCGCAAATTCTGTGAACGGTGACCACTTTGCCGCGTCATCGCGCCGCGCCGCCAAGCGTTGTCATGGATAAGCTGTGGTGCAGCGCTCAACTGCCCCTGCACTTGAGCGCGTCGGGTCAACCGGCCGTTTGGCGGGGTGGGCAGACGGTGCGATCAGGAGTGAAGCCGGTGAATTCCTCGATGCTGAAGCTCTGGCGAAACCTGCTCATCTTTGCGGTGATCTCAGGGCTTGCCGGCATTGCCTCGGCCGATGGACTGTACGTCGTGCAGACACTGCGTGCCGGCGGCTGCGGCGGGTTGGTGGCTTCGGCCGCGCCGCTGCAGAAGAGCACGACGCTCGATCAGGCCGCGGCACAGTGGGCTGGCGGACAGGCGGCGGACGCGGCCATCGAACACAGCGGCTACCACGCGCAGCAGTGGGCCACGCTCCATTACCACGGCGCTGACAATCAGGCCTTCCAGCAGATTCGCAACAGCGGCTGTCGCAACGTGCTCGGTGCGACGCTGCACGACATCGGCGTATTTCATCAGGGCGAGGA
>JBEKOK010000265.1:0-5368 GCA_049521875.1 Steroidobacteraceae bacterium | reverse complement strand
CGGGGAGCGTGGTCGGCTACGCCGACGGCGCGACCGATGCCGATGATGGCGCGGAGCTGACCGACTACGATCTGATCGGCTCGGCGAGCGCCGGCACCGGTCTGTTCGCACTCGAGCAACTGCCGCAGTTCAATCTGCTGTGTATTCCGCCGTTGAGTCGCGAGCGCGACGTGGGCCTGGCCACGCTGCTGGTGGCGGCGCGCATCTGTCGCGCGCGCCAGGCGCTGCTGCTGATGGATCCGCCAGCACGCTGGCAGAGCGCCGATGTGGCGCTGCGCGAGCTGCGTGGCTGGCCGTTCCACAGTACCGATGCGCTGATGTATTTCCCGCGGCTGCTCGCGCCGGACCGGCTGCGCGGGCGCACTGAAGTGTTTGCGCCAAGCGGCGCCGCGGCGGGCCTGCTGGCACGGGCCGATGAAGCGCAGCCGCTGTGGTTCGCCAGCGCCACCGAAGAGCCGGTATTGCGCCCCGCGTTCCGTCCGGCGTTTGAGACGACGCCGGCCGAGCGCCTGCGCCTGATCCATTACGGGGTCAATACGCTCCATGCGCTGCGCGTGCCGGCCGGTCAGCGCCTCAGTGCGCGCACGCTGGTGGCCGAGGGCAGCACGCGGCTCGATGCGCAGTATCTGGTCACGCGCCGCTGCGCATTGTTTGTTATGGCCTCGATCCTGCAAGGTACGCGCTGGACGGTACTTGAGCCGCCAGGCCGCGCGCTGTGGAAGCGACTGAGCGCACAGGTCGAGCAATTCCTCGAAGCGCTCGATGCCGAAGGGGCATTCGTCGGGCGCAGCAGCGAAGAGCGCTACTTTGTGATCTGTGACGAGCGACTCAACGGACCGCCCGGCACACTCAAGACCGGGCTGCGCTTCCTGTTCGGCGTGGCACTGGTCAACGGCGGGGATTTTCATGCCTGCCTGGTGACACACCTCCCGGGTAGCAGTCGCATCCGACCGGTGACGGTGGCCCGACTGGCAACTTCGGGAGATCGCGTCGGCGAGGAAATCGAGGCGGCCATTGCCCAGGCGCGCCGCCTCTCCGGTGCCGACTAGGAAGCTCTGTGCTGCGCCTCGGGCGTAACGCGGAAGCTGATCACGGCGCGCGCCACCTCGACCTGCGCGCTGTCACACACGGTCACGGGCACGCTGACGAGTTCCGCGCGCAGCCATTCCTTCTTATCGAGTCGCGCAAGCGCATTCAGGTCCAGGCGCGTCTCATGCAGATAGGCCAGGCTCAGGCCATGCAGCGAGGCTCGTATTCCCTCAGGCATGCCCGCATCGAGCACCAGCTCCGCAGCCAGCTGGCACAGGGCGGCCACCGCCGCGCCATCAATCAGGCCATCGCTTGAGCGCAGCGCACGCGAGGCGCTGATGCCAACCCGGCTCAATCCGGGGCGCAGCTCCAGCACTTCAGGTTCAAGTGCGGCGCGGTATGGTGAAACGGCGCGGCCATTGCGGGCAATACGCCGCCGGCCGCGACGCGAGGCGCCAAGGCGTTCAAAATCCCGCAGTACCGTGCTGGCCGGCGCGGTCGGCGTAAAGGCCAGCCAGTCCAGTTGCGGGCGCGTGGAGCCCGAATCGGAAATGATCCCACCCTTGAAATTGTGTCGCCCGCTGCCGCTAGCAGCGGGCGTGATGCGACTCTAAGCGACTATGCGTAATCGCTCAAGGACTTGACACTGAGAGTATTATTCGGTCGCGGCGGCGCCTACGCAGTGGCGTACGGTAGTAGCAGATAACTTTGAAGGATGAGCCGATGGTTGAGCGTTACGTCGTTTTCTCGCACGGCAAGGACGGGGAGCCGTGGGGACCGAAGATCACCTCGCTGGCCGAGACCGCGCGCAGCGAAGGCTACGGCGTCGAGTCGGTGGATTACCGCGGCATCGATACAGTGCGCGCGCGCATCGAGAAACTGGTCGAGGTGTGCAAGAACATCCAGGGCGAACTGGTGCTGTGTGGATCCAGCCTCGGCGCCTACGTCTCGGTCTCCGCCGCCTCGCTACTGCACGCCCGCGGCGTATTCCTGCTGGCACCGGCGCTGCTGATGGAGGGCCTGCCAGCGCTGCGCCCCGGGGCGCTCGACTGCCCCGCAACGCTCGTGCATGGCTGGTCGGACACTGTGGTGCCCTATGAACAGAGCGTGCGCTTCGCGCACCAGCACCACGCCGTGCTGCACCTGGTCGAGAGCGATCATCACCTGCTGGATCAGATGCGCATGATCAAGTACCTGTTCGAGCATTTCCTGATCGCGCTCGATCTGACGCCGGAGCTGCGCTGAGCTGATGCACGGCCCGCTACCCCAGCAGCCCGACACTAGCCCGGCGGCCCAGGCGCGCTGATGCTGCGCCGTTTCCTCAGCCTGTGGTCGCGCGTCAGCGTGCAGCCACAGGAGATCGGCGAGCGGATCCGGGCCCAGACCGCGCCCATCTGCTATGTGCTCGAACGCCAGAGCAGCGCGGACCTGGCGCTGCTCAAGAACGTCTGCGCCAGTGAGCGGCTGCCGCGACCCTCGCGTCGCCTGCTGAGCGCCTACCTTGGCGGGCGCCGTGCTGCCTTCGCACTCGAGCGCACCGTGGGGCTGTGGCGCCGGCGCGTTGATCGGCGCATTCCCGAGCAGCTGATGCAGTTGGTGCAGGCGCTGCGCCAGGATCCGGAGCTCGATGTCGGGCTGGTGCCGGTTGCGGTCTACTGGGGTCGTGCGCCACAAAAGGAGCGCTCGATCCTGCGGCTGGCGCTGGCCGAGAACTGGACCATTGGCAGCCGCCTGCGCGACTGGTTCCGGGTGCTGATCAACGGCCGCAATACGATGGTGCAGATGGGCGGCCCGCTTTCGCTGCGCGCGCTTGCCGGCGAGGCCGGGGACACGACGGTGGCGGCGCGGCGCGTGCTGCGCGCGCTGCGCACGCAGCTTGCCCACGCGCGTGCCGCGCGCATCGGGCCGGATCTCTCCCACCGCCACACGATCGTTGCCGAGGTGCTGCGCACGCGCGCGGTACGCGCGGCGGTCGCCGCCCAGCTGCGCGACACGAGCTCGCGCAAGACCCGGCGTGAGCTGCTGCTCGAGGCGCGCCGCTACGCCGATGAGATCGCGGCCAACTATTCGCATGCCTTTGTCAGCTTCATGTCGCGGCTGCTGGCATGGCTGTGGACGCGCCTCTATGGCGGCGTCGAGGTTGCACACGTCGAAACCCTGCAGAGCGTCAGTGATGGCAATGAAGTGATCTATGTGCCCTGCCACCGCAGCCACATGGACTACTTGCTGCTGGGCTACGCGATTTACCAGCATGGCTATGCCGTGCCGCATACCGCGGCCGGCGTGAATCTGAACCTGCCGGTGGTGGGACGGTTCCTGCGCAAGGGCGGCGGCTTCTTCATCCGGCGCAGTTTCCGCGGCAGCAGTCTGTATACCGTGGTGTTCATGAAATACCTCGCGGCCATCATGGCGCGGGGACATTCGATCGAATACTTCATCGAGGGTGGCCGTAGCCGCACCGGGCGGCTGCTGGTGCCGAAGACCGGCATGCTCTCGATGACCGTGCGCAGCTACATCCGCGAGCCGCGCCGCCCGGTCGTGTTCGTGCCGGTCTATTTTGGCTACGAGCGCATCATGGAGGGTTCAAGCTACCTGGCGGAGCTCTCCGGCAAGCCCAAGGAGAAGGAATCGATTCCGGGCCTGATCCGCGGGGTGCTGCGCAACCTGCGCGAGAACTACGGGCGCGTGCACGTCAATCTGGGCGAACCGATACGGCTCAACACACTGCTGGACCGGCATGCCCCGGAGTGGCGCCAGAGCAGCTTTGGCGAGCAGGACCGGCCACGCTGGGTCGGCGATGTAGTTGACGATCTAGCCGCGCAGATCATGCGCAACATCAACAGTGCGGCGGCCGTGACGCCAGTCAATCTGCTGGCGCTTGCGCTGCTGGCCACACCACGCCAGTCGATGCTCAACGCGGATCTGATCAGGCAGCTCGAGGTGCTGCTCAAGGTGCTGCGCACGGTGTCCTATGGTCCGCGCGTCACGATCACGACACTCAACCCGGCCGAGATCATCGAATACGGGATTGCCCTGAAGATTGTCACGCGCGAATCGCAGCGTGCGGGCGACTTCGTGCGCATGAGCGCCGAGGCCGCGGTTCTGGCCACCTACTATCGCAACAACGTGCTGCACCTGATGGCGATGCCCTCGCTGATCGCCTGCGGCTTCCTTTCCAACCCCGCGATGCGCGTCGAGGACCTGCAACGACTGGCGCTGCGGATCTATCCGTACATTGCCGCGGAGCTGTTCCTGCAGTGGTCGGAGGCAGAGATCCCGCACGTGGTCGAGCAGACGCTGGCTGCATTGAGCGAGCTGGGACTGGTGCGAAGCGATCCAGCCGGCCAGCTGTGGCAGCGGCCGGAGCCGACCTCGGCCGCCGCAATTCAGCTCTCGTCCCTGGCGCAATCGACAGTGCAGACCATCGAGCGTTACTACCTGGCGATCGCGCTTCTGATCCGTGCCGGCAGCGGGGAAATCACGCAGAAGACGCTTGAGGAGCGCTGTCAGTTGATGGCGCAACGCATGACGCTGCTCTATGGACTGAATTCACCCGAGTTCTTCGATCGACCGCTGTTTGAAAGCTTCCTCGATCTGCTGCGCACCCGCGGCGTGCTGGCCGTGGACGAGCAGGGTCGGCTGCGCTTCGATGATGTCCTGATGCGCGTCGCAGCCGATGCCCAGGTTGTGCTCTCGGAGCAGATCCGGCACAGCATCCTGCAGGTGACGCATGGCTGAGCGTGCCCGGGTCAGTGAAGGACGGCTCGCTGGGATTGCCGGCGGGGGATTCTGATGGCATGGCTTGAACCTGTTACGTTGCGCGCGCCAGCAGTAATCCTCGAGCCGCTGGCGCCCGAGCACCACGACGAGCTGGTCGCCGCAGTCCTTGACGGGGAGCTCTGGAAGCTGTGGTACACGAACATTCCGTCGCCCGAAGCGATGGCTGCCGAGATCGAGCGACGCCTGCGACTGCAGCGGCAGGGCGACATGCTGCCGTTCGCGGTGCGCGAATTAGCCGGGGAGCGGCTGGTCGGGATGACCACCTACATGAACGCCGATGAAGCCAACCGCCACGTTGAAATCGGCTCGACGTGGTACAGCCGCAGCGTGCAGCGCAGTGGCCTCAATACCCAGTGCAAATTGCTGCTGCTGACGCATGCCTTCGAGCGCCTGCAGTGCATTGCCGTGGAATTTCGCACGCACTTCTTCAATCGTCAGAGTCGCCGGGCCATCGAGCGCCTGGGTGCCCGGCTTGATGGGGTATTGCGAAGCCATCAGCTCGCGCGCAACGGCACGCTGCGTGACACCTGTGTGTACAGCATCATTGCGAGTGAGTGGC
>JBEKOK010000264.1:0-7941 GCA_049521875.1 Steroidobacteraceae bacterium | reverse complement strand
GCCTCGGGCTGGCCGCGCCCGAGACCGCGACCTGGTGGACGCATCTGCAGACGCTTCCCGAGGCTGAGCGCGAACGCATGGCCGAGGGCAGCGCCCAGGGTAACGCAGCTGCCGCAGGCCCCGGCGCCGACGCTCCGCTACCGGCACGCCCACGGCGCCGCCGTCGCCGGCGCCGACCCGGCCCGGCCTGATGCACTGGGTGCCGGCGTACGTGGGTCTGGGCAGCAATCTGCAAGATCCCCCGGCCCGTATCGACGCTGCGTTTGAGGCCCTAGGCTCGCTCCCGCACAGCCTGCTGATCACTCGTTCGCCGCACTACAGTTCACGGCCGATGGGCAGCATCGAGCAGCCCGAGTTCTGCAATGCCGTGGCCGCGATGCTGACGCAGCTTGAGGTCCACGCGTTTTTTGAGCAGCTGCGCTCCCTCGAAGTGCGGCTCGGGCGCACGCCACCGCGCGAACGCTGGGGTCCCCGGGTCATTGATCTGGACTTGCTGGTGTTTGGCAGCCAGGTCATTAATGAGGAGTCACTGCATCTGCCGCATCGGGGGATCGTGCAGCGCAACTTCGTTCTGTATCCTCTGTGCGATGTGGCCCCGGACCTTCTCGTCCCAGGCGCCGGGCGGGTCGCTGACCTCGCGCGTGCGGTCTCGGGCGAGGGCATCTGGCGCACCCAGTAGCGTTCCCATCAGGTGAGCAGACAGCGAGCGACATGCCCGAGGCCAAGACACCCCACCGTTTCATTGTGCTGGAAGGACCGATCGGCGTCGGCAAGACGAGCCTCGCCAGTCGTATCGCCACCAGTCTTGGCGCCGAGCTGCTGCTCGAGCAGGCTGACCACAATCCCTTTCTCGAGCGTTTCTACCGCAATCCCCGGGCCGGAGCCTTGCCCGCACAACTCTATTTCCTGTTCCAGCGCGCCCAGCAGCTGGCGGAACTGAAACAGCAGAGCCTGTTTGCTCCGGTGCGTGTGGCCGACTATCTGCTCGACAAGGACCGGCTCTTTGCCCGCGTGACCCTCGAGGATGAGGAGTACCGGCTCTATGAGCAGGTGCACGCCAAGATCGTCCCCGATGTCCCGATCCCGGACCTGGTCGTGTACCTGCAGGCGCCGGTCGATGTGCTGCTCGAGCGCATCGCCCGGCGCGGCATCCGCCACGAGCAATATATTGAGAAGGCCTACCTGGAAAAGCTCAACGACGCCTACGCCCGCTTTTTCCATGAGTACGATGCCGCACCGCTGCTGATCGTCAACGCTGCGGCGATCGATCCGGTCAATAACGATGCGGATTTCGAGGAACTGCTGGCGGCCATGCGTCGCATGGGGCGCGGGCGGTTGTACTTCAACCCACCCCGGAACCGGGCAATCTAGCCGCGGCAGACGGGGTAGCGGGCCTGCGGGCCGGCCGGTTGATTGTCCCGGGTTTCTCCGTCATTCTGCGCCGCCATGTACGCCCAACTCCAGCAGCGCGGCGCCGAGCGCCCTCCGGTGACCCTCTCGACTCTGGCCCAGATGCGCCAGAACGGCGAGCGCATCACCTGCCTGACCGCCTATGACGCGAGCTTCGCCCAGCTGGTCGATGACGCCGGCGTAGATATCGTGCTGGCCGGCGATTCGCTCGGCATGGTCATCCAGGGGCACGACACGACCGTGCCGGTGACGATGGAGGACATGGTCTATCACACGCGCGCGGTCGCGCGCGGCCTGCAGCGCGCCTTTCTGATGGGCGACCTGCCGTTCATGAGCTACACCTCGCAGGATCAGGCGCTGACCAATTCGGTGCGGCTGATGCAGGAGGGCGCGCGCATCATCAAGCTCGAGAGCGGCAGCCTGCAGATCGAGATCGTCGAGTATCTGGCACGCCACGACATCGCGGTCTGCGCCCATCTGGGGCTGCGTCCGCAGTCGGTGCACAAGACCGGCGGCTTTCGCGTGCAGGGTCGCGAACAGGAGGCCGGTGCCCGCATGGTCGCCGAGGCCAAGGCGCTCGAAGAGGCCGGCGCGGATATGTTGCTGCTCGAGTGCATCCCCTCGGGGCTTGGCAAGCAGATCACCGAATCGGTGCACGTGCCGGTCATCGGCATCGGCGCGGGTCCCGACACCAACGGCCAGGTGCTGGTGCTGTACGACATACTGAACATCACGCAGGGTCGCAAGCCGCGCTTCGTCAAGAACTTCATGGACGGCGCTACCAGCTGCAGCGATGCCGTCGCGCGCTATGTCGCAGACGTCAAGTCCGGCGCCTATCCGGCCGCCGAGCACTGTTTCTGATCATCGCCATTTGATGGACACGGTCACGACCGTTGAGGACGTTCGCGCCCGTATCCGCGACTGGCGCGCTGCGGGCGATCGCATCGCCTTCGTGCCGACGATGGGCAACCTGCACGCTGGCCACATGAGTCTGCTCTCGGCGGCGCGCTTCCGCGCCGATCGGGTCGTCGCCAGCATCTTCGTCAATCCACTGCAGTTCGGCCCCGCCGATGATTTCCTGCGCTATCCGCGTACGCCTACCGAGGATTCGCTGTTGCTGAGCGAAGCGGGCTGTGATCTGCTGTTCGCGCCGTCGTGGCCAAGCTCTTTGGCATCGTCGCGCCGGATGTAGCCATATTCGGTGAAAAAGACTTCCAGCAGTTCGCGGTGATCAGCCAGATGACGCGCGATCTGGCGATTCCGGTGCAGGTCATCGGCGCACCGACGGTGCGTGCGCCCGACGGACTCGCACTGAGCTCGCGCAATCGCTACCTCTCGAGCGAGGAGCGCGTGCGGGCGCCGGCCATCTATGCCGCGCTCTCGGCGATCGTGCGGCGAATCGCCGCGGGTGAGGATGATTTCGCGGCGCTGGAGGCCGCGGGCCGCGAGATGCTCGAGAAGCAGGCGTTCAAGACCGATTATTTCTCGGTATGCGATGCGCACACCCTCAAGGCGCCGACGCGGCTCAGCACGGATCTCGTGGTGCTGACGGCGGTGCGCATGCGCGGTGCGCGCCTGATCGACAACGTGCAGGTCCGCCGCCCGTAAGTCCACTCGGGCCTGCGGCAGCCGGCCGCGGACTCACTCAAGCGATCAACGCGTGGTGGCGCGCCAGCGCCCAGCCGACATGCTCGCGCACCACAGCGGAGGCATGTTCGCGCCGCGCCAGTAGCGCCGCGCGCACCGCGGGTGTGCCCGGGGCATTGCCCAGTGCCACAGCGATGTTACGCAGCCAGCGCTCGTAACCGATGCGGTAGATTGCCGAACCGCGCATGCGCTCCTCGAACTGCGCTTCGCTCCAGCCAAACAGCTCCGTCAGGCGCGGGGCATCGAGGGCGTGACGGACTTTGAGGTCCGGATGCGAAGCGGCACGCGCATAGCGGTTCCACGGACACACCAGTTGACAGTCATCGCAGCCATAGATGCGATTGCCCATCGGCACCCGAAACTCCTCCGGGATCGATCCCTCGAGTTCGATGGTCAGGTAGGAGATGCAGCGGCGTGCATCGAGCTCATAGGGTGCGGTGATCGCTGCGGTCGGACAGGCGCCCAGGCACGCCGTGCAGCTGCCGCAGTGGGCGCTCGCCGGGGAGTCGGTGGGCAGCGGCAGATCGGTGTAGATCTCACCGAGGAAAAAATACGAGCCGGCATCGCGCGCGATCAGGTTGGTGTGCTTGCCGATCCAGCCGAGGCCCGCATCGCGCGCCAGTGCCTTCTCCAGTACCGGGGCACTGTCGACGAAGGCGCGAAAGTTATGGCCCGGTACACAGGCCCCGACATGCTGCGCCAGTGCCTTGAGGCCCCGGCGCAGCACCTTGTGATAGTCGCGCCCGAGCGCGTAGCGGGACAGGTAGCCGGCTTCCGGGTCATTCAGCACCTGCTCGGCGGCGGCGGCATCCCCGGGCCAGTAGTCCATGCGCGCACTGATGATGCTGATCGTGCCCGGCAGCAGCGTGGCGGGACGGCTGCGCTTGCGGCCATGGCGCTGCATATAGTGCATCTGGCCGTGCCGGCCGGCGGCCAGCCAGCGCTCCAGGCGCTGCTCATCCTCGGCGAGGTTCACGCCGGTGATGCCGAGCGCGGCAAAGCCGAGCTCGCGAGCGCGCGCTTCAAGGCTGCGGCGCAGTGCCTGTGGATGCAGAGTTTCGGGTTCGGTCATGGCGCTTACTGCTTGACAGTATAATCGCGCTCATGTCGCCACCTAGGCTCCTCTATTCCGTCGCGCAGGTCCGGGCGCTCGATGACCATGCGATCCGGGTCGCGGGTGTCGCGGGCTACACGCTGATGAAACGCGCCGGCGAAGCGGCCCTGCGGGCGCTGCGCGTGCGCTGGCCGACCGCGGTCGAGATCATCGTCGTGACCGGTGCTGGCAACAATGCCGGCGATGGCTTCGTGCTGGCGCGCTTTGGGCGCGCCGCGGGCCTGTCGATGCGGGTGCTGGCCCTGACGCCAGTGGCCACGCTCAAGGGTGATGCGCGCCACGCGGCCGATGACTACGTGGCGGGCGGTGGCCGGGTCGAGGCGTTCAGCGCCGCGACGCTCGCCGAGGCCGATGTCATTGTCGATGCGCTGCTCGGCACCGGCGTGCGCGGACCGCTGCGCGAGGACTGGTTCGATGCGATCAATGCCATCAACAGCAGTGGCCGTCCGGCCTTCGCGCTCGATCTGCCCTCGGGTCTCGATGGCGATACCGGTGAAGTCTTCGGGGTCGCGGTGCGTGCCGAATCCACGATTACCTTTGTGGGTGTGAAGACCGGCCTGCACCTCGGGCACGGTCCTGAGCATGCCGGACGCGTGCTGTTCGATGATCTGGGCGTGAGTGTTCCGCCTGGGCCTGAGTTCCAGCCGCTGCTCGAATCCCTGACCGATGTGGATATCGCGCGCGCCTTGCCGCGCCGGGCGCGCAGTGCCAACAAGGGCAATTTCGGCCGCGTACTGATCATTGGCAGCGGCGAGGGCATGCCCGGTGCCGTGCGGCTGGCCGGCGAAGCCTGCCTGCGCGTCGGCGCAGGCCTGGTCACGACCGCCACCGCGGCGGCGAATGTCGCGCCCATTGCCAGTGGCCGTCCCGAGTTGATCTGCCTTGGCGTTGAGAACGCGGCGCAGCTGGCCGCGCCGATGAGCAAGGCCGATGTGATCGCGATCGGACCGGGCCTGGGTCAGGGCCCGTGGGCACAGGAGCTGCTGGCTGCGGCACTCGCCAGCGGCAAGCGGCTCGTGATCGATGCCGATGCGCTGAATTTGCTGGCCGCGAGCCGCACGCGACCGAACGCCGATGTCATCCTGACACCGCATCCCGGAGAAGCCGGGCGACTGCTCGGGATCTCAAGCAGTGCCGTTCAGGCCGACCGCCTGGGCGCGCTCAACCAGCTGGTGGCGCGCTACGGCGGGGTTGTGGTTCTCAAGGGCGCGGGCACGCTGATCGGCAGGCAGGATCGGATCGGGGCGCTGTGTGAGCGGGGCAATCCCGGCATGGCGGCACCCGGAATGGGCGATGTACTGACCGGCGCGATCGCAGGCGTTCTGGCCCAGTGCGGCGATCCGTGGCTGGCCGCGCGCGCTGCCGTACAGGCACATGCGCTGGCCGGCGATGAGCTGGCACGCAGTGGCGGTGAGCGCGGCATGCTGTCGCTGGAACTGGCGCGCGGCCTGACCCACTGGGTCAACGGCGGCACATGAGCTTCACGCTGCCGGATGCCGCGGCTACCGAACGACTGGGTGCCGCGCTCGGGCGCACATGCCCATGGAACTTGCAGCTGCCGCGGGCGATCTACCTGAAGGGTGAACTCGGTGCCGGCAAGACCACGCTGGCGCGCGGACTGTTGCGCTCGCTCGGTGTCAGTGGCCCGGTGCGCAGCCCGAGCTACGCGCTGATCGAGCCCTACAGCGTCGCGGCCGGCACGGTGATTCATGTGGATCTGTATCGTGTGCATGATGCCGCCGAGACTGAAGCGCTCGGGCTGCGCGATGAATTTCGCGGCGGAGCACTGATCCTCCTGGAATGGCCCGAGCGCGCCGGCGGCGTGCTGCCGCTGCCGGATCTGCAGGTCACGCTGCAGAGCGAAGCGGCAGGACGCCTCGCCGAGGTGCTGAGCACGACGTTGGCGGGGCAGGCGTGGATTCAGGCTGCCAGCGCGATTTTTAAGTCCGCTGAATAAGATTAGGTGTAAACTGTAACCTATTGTTAATGTTTGGATAATACGACCATAAAATGCAATCTACATAGACTCGCGGATCGCCCGGCGGCGCGGCCGCAGCGCCGCTGGCCGCTGGCACTCGCCTTGTGCCTCGTGGGCTGGAGCAGCTTTGCCAGCGCGAACGTTCAGCTGCAGCGTGTGGCGCTCGAGGGTGATAACGACAGCGCCACGTTGACGCTGGCGCTGAGCGCCGCGGTGCAGCCGCATGTCTTTGTGCTCGCGCATCCGTGGCGCCTGGTCGTGGATCTGCCGGCGACGCGCCTGCCCGCGGGCGTGCGCACGCCCACCGCCGCCGGACCGGTGCTCGGGCTGCGTCAGGCGCTACGCAGTGATGGCACGTTGCGCCTGGTCATGCCACTGCGCTCAGCGGTGCGCCATCAGTTGAGCACGCGAGCAGGAGCCACTGCCGGCGCCATCGTGTTGCAGCTGGCACTGACTACAGGTGCCGCGGTTGCGCCTCAGGTGGTCGCGATAGCCGCCGCGAAGCCAGTGCCGCCCAGCCACGCGCCAGCGAGCACCGACCGCAACATCATCGTGGTGATCGATGCCGGGCATGGTGGCATGGATCCTGGGGCCTCCGGACCCGGTGGCACGCATGAAAAGGACATCACGCTGGCGATCGCTCAGGCGCTGGCCGCGCGCATCAATCAGGAGGCGGGCATGCACGCAATCCTGACGCGCGATACCGACCGCTTCATCCTGCTGCCCGATCGGATGCGCCTGGCGCGCGCCGCGCATGCGGATCTGTTCGTCTCCATTCATGCCGACTCGGTGCCGAACTCCGAGATCACCGGTGCATCGGTGTACGTGCTCTCCGAGCGCGGCGCCTCGAGCGAAGCGGCAAGCTGGCTGGCCGATCGCGAAAACGCCGCGGACCTGAAGGGCGGCGTATCGCTCTCCACGGTCGATGCCAAGCTCGCGACGGTGCTGCTGGATGTGTCGCAGTCGGCCCAGATCGGCACCAGCACCGAGGCGGCCGATCGCGTTGTCGAAGCACTCGATCAGGTCGGTGCGGTTCGCAAGCGCGAGGTGCAACATGCCGCCTTCGTGGTGCTCAAGGCGCCCGACGTGCCCTCGATGCTGATCGAGACCGCCTACATCTCCAATCCGGGCGAAGAGCGGAAGCTGCGCACGCCCGAGTACCAGCAGCGGCTGGCCGATGCGATCTGCCGCGGCCTGGCGGGGTACTTTCGGACCCATCCACCCGAGGGCACGCTGTTCGCGCGCCAGCGCCATGGCGGCGATGAGGATGCGGTGCCAGCCCCGGCGAGCACACCCGCGGCACCCCAGGGCTGAAGCGGCGATCCGGGCGCGCGCCGCGTGTAAACTTGGCGTTTGCCGGAGTAAGGATTCTCGATGCCCATTCGCGTGCTGCCCGCAACGCTCATTGATCAGATCGCCGCCGGCGAGGTCATCGAGCGGGCCGCTTCAGTGGTCAAGGAGCTGATCGAGAATGCGCTCGATGCCGGAGCGCACCGGATCGAAATCGATATTGAAGCGGGCGGCACCGGTCTGATCCGCGTGCGCGATGACGGTGGCGGCATCGCCGCCAGCGAACTGCCGCTCGCGGTGCTGCGCCATGCAACCAGCAAGATCGCCTCGATGGAGGATCTCGAGGGGGTCGCGAGCCTCGGCTTTCGCGGCGAAGCGCTGCCTTCGATCGGTTCGGTGGCGCAGCTGCGGATCGCTTCGCGCGCGCGCGGCGAAGCCAGCGGCGCGGAGCTGACGGTCGCCGGCGGGGAAATGAGCGGGCCGCGACCGGCGGCACACCCCG
>JBEKOK010000263.1:0-5413 GCA_049521875.1 Steroidobacteraceae bacterium | reverse complement strand
CAAATTTGTCGAGGAAGTGCGTGGATTCCTAGCCGTGCTTGAATGGTTTGGAAATACCACGAGCACGACCGCCACTGCTGCTGCAGCCACCTCAGGTGCGCCGGTTCCCAAAAAACCGCTTCAGTAGCACAGCACACTCGGTCTCGAGCACGCCACCGAAGACATCGACGCGATGGTTGTGCGCGGCCACCGCGAATGCATCCAGCAGACTTCCCGCGGCCCCGGCGCGCGGATCCCACGCGCCAAATACGACTCGCCGGACACGCGCCTGCATGATCGCGGATGCGCACATCAGACAGGGTTCAAGCGTCACGTACAGCACCGTATCGTTCAGCCGATAGTTGCCAAGCGCGCGGGCCGCAGCACGCAGCGCCTCGATCTCGGCGTGTGCCGTGGGATCGCACCCGGCAATCGGCCGGTTCCAGCCACGGGCAATGACCTGATCGTCCTTTACGAGCACCGCGCCGACGGGCACTTCGCCCGCCGCTTCGGCGCGTGCAGCTTCAGACAGCGCCTCGCCCATGAACTGGATATCACTGCCCGGCATGCGCACTATTCCAGATCAGCCCAAGGTCACTTAGGTGGCTTGCTCTGCTCGAGTGCCCGTCGCCAGAAATCACTCTTAACCAGTTCCTTGGAATACTCTGGGCAACTGTCGGTTATGGCATTCGCGGCCAGCGCGTGCATCCCCTTGTGCCACAGCGCCGGATGGTCGGCCAGATATTTATCGACCAGCGCCTCGAGCTCGACGCTGCTCATGCCGTTCAGGCACTTGGAAAACGCGACCACCAGGTTCTCATCGCCCCCAAACTGCGCAGCACCCAGCAAGCCGTCGATTAGACCGCGCACATACCAGCCGCGCGTTGTCGCATCCAATTCCCGATAAGTGGTGCCGGTCTCTGCGGCCGGTGGCATCGTGATGGTCTGGGCAAATGCCGTACCAGCCAAGAGCGTAGAACAAGCCAAAGCCACAACGTGGCGCATACCCATCTCCTTGAAAATTCCTCGTCGCGTCCCGCGCCGACTCACTGCGACTTGAGCTGCCCTCACCTGCAATCTACCTGCCCCGGCATTTCTTCGCAGCTCCAAGCTCCTGCGGGGCACCGCGCTGACATTGGAGTCCGGCCGTGCTCATCAGTTCCCAGAATCTGTCGATCGGAGGGACGGATCCCGACGCAAGGAGCGAAGGGAGTATAGACGTGGCCAAGGATCGGCCGATGCTGACCGCTGCATCAGCCCTGCAAGCCGGCAAGCTTGCTGTGGGTTCGCGCCGCATCCTCCTCGGTCAGGATCGGATCCTCTCGCACCAGCTCCTCGAACTTTGCGGGCAGGAGTGCGGGGCTGAAGTAGAATCCCTGATACTGGTCGCAGCCCAGCTTGGCGAGCAGCTGCAACTGCTCAGGCGTCTCCACCCCCTCCGCGATCACCTTTAACCGCAGGCTGTGGGCGAGCGAAATGATGGCGCCCACGATGGAGGCGTCTTCCGGACGCGTAGCCATCTGCTCAACGAAGCAGCGGTCGATCTTCAGTTTGTCGATCGGAAAGCGACGTAGGTAGCTCATGCTGGAGTAGCCAGTGCCGAAGTCATCGACCGACACCAGCACTCCCATGCGGCTGATGGCTTCCAGAATATGTACCGATTCCTCGGCATCGCTCATAACCGCGGTCTCTGTCAGTTCGATCTCGAGCAGTGCAGGGTCGAGCCCCGAGGCATCGAGAGCGCGGCGAATCTGACCCACCAGGTCCACCAGACGGAACTGCGAGGGCGCAAGATTGACTGCGACGCGCACGGCGCGCGGACCGTGCTGCTGCCAGGTCCTCGCTTGCCGGCACGCCTCACCGAGCACCCACTCGCCGATGGCATCGAGCAGGCCGCACTCGTCGGCGACCGGAATGAACTCAGCCGGTAGCAGCAGGCCGCGCTGCGGATGGTGCCAGCGGATCAGCGCCTCGGCGCTGTTGACCCGGCCCGTCGCGGTGTCGACTTTGGGCTGGTAATGCAGTTCGAATTGCCCGCTGCGCAGTGCCTCGTGCAGCTCGCTCTCGAGCTTCACGCGCTCCTGCGTTAGCGTTCCCATGCTCTCGGTATAAAGCTGCACATTGTTGCGGCCGTGTTCCTTGGCGTGGTACATGGCGGCGTCCGCGTGCGCCAGCAAGGCATCGATCGTCGCACCATCACGCGGATAGAACGCAATGCCGATGCTGGGCGAGACGTGGACGTCAATTCCGAGCAGCCGCATGGTCGGCTCCATCACCTTCAGCAGACGCTTGCCCATCTCCAGCGTCTCCGCCCGCGTCATCGGCCCGTCGGAAACGATCACGAACTCATCTCCCCCGAGACGCGCAATGCTATCGACGGTGCGGATGGCTGCCTTGAGCCGCTTTGCCACCTCGCACAGGAGCTCATCGCCGGCGCGATGGCCGAGCGAATCGTTGATGAGTTTGAAGCGGTCGAGGTCCAGCACGACCACCGCAAATTCATGCGCTTGACGCGTCGCGTGGGCAATCGCCTGCGTAATGCGGTCTTCGAGCAGCAACCGGTTGGGGAGCCCCGTGAGCGAATCGTGCGAAGCGAGATACCGCAGCTGGCGGTTTGCCGCCTCAAGTCCGCGGGTACGATCGGTAACGACCCGCTCAAGGCCCTCAACGTGGCGCCTGAGTGCGCGTGCATTCTGCCACTTGCGGCTCAGCGCGCTCGCGGACTGCAGGATCTCGATGGGCTCGAAGGGCTTTTTTATAACGATAAGCTTGTCGGAGCACCCGAGTCGCGCCAGGAGCTCCATCCAGTCGTAGTCGCTGTAGGCCGAGCAGACCACGACCTGGATCTCGGGGTCGACTTTCCAGAGGTTTTCGATCGTCTCCAGTCCGTCCCAGCCTGGCGGCATACGCATGTCTACGAAGGCGACTGAGTAGGGCCGTCCCTCGGCGAGCGCGCAGCGCGCCAACTCCACGCCGTCACGTCCCTGCATGGCTGAGTCGACATCGAATGTCGGACGCGCCACCACGGACTGCGGCTCGCCGAATAACGCCGCTTCGGCCGCCGAGACTTGCGTGTCATCGCGGCCAGTGAGGATTTTGCGGTAGTCCTCGTGAATGGCCGGATTGTCGTCGATCATCAGCAGGCGGTGGGTCAGCAGCTCGGATTCATCAGACATGGGGCGACTCCGGCTGGGCGAGAGGCAATGTCAGGGTGAAGGTAGCCCCCTGGCCGAGTCCGGCGCTCTCGGCTTGCAGCGATCCGCCGAGGTCTTTGGCCGCGAGCGCGCAGCTGTGCAAACCGAAGCCGTGGCCGTCTTTGCGCGTAGTGAAGCCATGACTAAAGATGCGCTCGAGATTCTCCGCCGGGATGCCGACGCCGGTATCGATGACTGCGACCAGCAACGTGGCACCCGCCGCCCGCACCCGGACAGTCACGCGCTTCTCGGTGCTACTGGATTCATCGCAGGCATACTTGGCGTTGCGGATCACGTTCACCAGGATCTGCAGCACTTTATGCTTGTCGACCGTAATCAGCGGCACGTTCTGGAAATCGCGCACCAGGGCGACGCCGTGACGGCTGAAGGCGCCCGCGTTCATCCGCAGGCTGTCCTCGACCAAAGTGCGGATGTCGACAATGTCGGTCAGGCCGCTGCGGCGCGCGTAGCTCTGCTGCATCGCCACGATTTCCTTGATGTGCTCGACGTTGCCGCGCAGCTCCGCCAGCTCTGCGCTGGCCATATCACGCTCGGCGATGAGTTCAGTGGAAAGTTCCTGGAGGTACATCGGCAAGTGCCTGCCTTGAGAACCGTTCAGGAAAGTCGCCAGGTCGGGCGCATGTTCACTCAAGAGTGCTGTGACCCGTGCCAACCCGGCGCATTTTGATTTCTTGATGCGCTCGGAGACAATGCTCGCCGAGACATTGACGCTGTTGAGCACGTTGCCGACGTTGTGCAGGACATTCGTAGCCACCTCGGCCATGCCCGCCTGCCGGGACGCGACCAGCAGCTGTTTGTGTACGCGCTCAAGCTCCTCTTCCGCGAGCCGCCGCTCGGTGATGTCTTCGATTACCGCGAGTGCACCGAGTGGCTGGCCGCCCTGGCCGACCAATCGCTGCGCGCTCGCCAATACGGTGCGGCTAACACCGTCCGGTCGGACGATGACGAACTCGGCGTCACTCACCTTGTCACCGAGCAGGGTTCGCGCCAGCGGGCGCTCCTCGCGCGGCACCGGCGTTGTGCCATCGGCCAGATAGACCCGGGACGTCAGCGGATAGGGGTTGCGCGGGGCCGCGCGGTCGGTTTCCTCCGCGGCAATTCCAAACAGCTCGGCCGCTGCGTGGTTGTGGTGGGTTAGCTGACCTCTGACGTCGCACGCAATCAGCGCGATCGGGAGTTCGGCGATGACGGTGGCGAGCAATGTCTGGTTTTGCAGCAGGGCGGCTGCCATCTGCTTGCGCGCGGAGATGTCGAGCAGAAACTCCACTGAGCACTCCGGCTCCGGTTCGCCGCCGCTGACGAGTGAAGTGGTTGCATGAACCCATAACGCGCCGCCGCTTTTGCGCAGGTAACGCTTCTCGACTTCCAGGTGAGCAATTTCTCCACCCCACAGGCGCTTGAGGCCTGCGGTCGTAGACTCAAGATCTGCTGAGTGCGTGAGGCTCCCCATGGACTCGCCTTTGAGCTCCTCGGCATCGAAACCGAGCATGGCGCAGAAGGCTCGATTGCAGTGGCGATAGCGGCCCTCACGATCGACAAAAGCGATTCCGACCGGCGCATCCTCGACCGTGTTGCGAAATAGGGTCTCAGCCTGCCGAGGGTGGCTCTGTCCCAGCAGAGCGTCCACCTCCTGCCCGGCAAGACTTGTATCAGCGCTGTTCATCGCCCCGACCCGGCCTCCTTTACCAATGTCGCACCGTACGGTCCGCGGTACGCGCCTGCTCCGGATTACGTCACATGGATGCGAGGCACAGGTCGCGCGCGACAGAAAGTGTGATCCGCCTCTCACCTGCGCCCGGCCGAGGGCATGAACATTGGCGTGGGGCCACGCCCGGGGAGCACCGCACCGCAGGTGAGTGGATTGCACTCTCCGAGCGCGCGAGCATCGGCATCCGGCAGTAGTTGATCGCCCGCAGGATCACCGCGGCACAGGACTCGCCAGCAGGTATGGCGCGCGGTGCGATCCAGCAGCGAAGCCCCGCTGCTGCTGCTGTAGCTTAGAACCGCTCCGCGACTGCTGCGTCCAAGGGGTCGTCGCCGATGAAGAAGTGGCTGAATGCGTTGGGGAGCGCTACTGCCACTGGCAGGTAAGTCAGCAGGGCGATGCCGGGGTCATCTGACTCGCAACCGGAGCCTGTCGGCGAAGTTTCCCGTAGACAGCGCCAGGTAGCCGAACCTACAGCTCTCAACTATATGCCTTCTCACCTACCTGCAACTCT
>JBEKOK010000262.1:0-6625 GCA_049521875.1 Steroidobacteraceae bacterium | reverse complement strand
ACTGAGCGCAAGCTGCGCGTGTTCCAGGACGATGCCTATCTCTCGATGGACCTGCAGCAGAAGATCCTGACCGTGATCCGCAAGCGCGATGTCGTGCCCGGCGACCAGCAGCTGCCGGTCTCGATCAGCGAGCAGTCCTTTGAGCAGGGCGATGCGCTGCGCGCCGAGATCGAGGCCTTTCTCGCCAGCTGTCGCGGTGAGCGGGCGGTGGTCGTCAGCGGCGAGGCGGGCCTGCGCGCGCTCAAGACCGCTGTCGCCATCAGCGAAGCGGTTGCCGGGGCGCACCGATGAGTGGCGCGCGCATGCTGCGGGTCGCGGCCACGCAGTTCGCGTGCAGCTGGAATCTTGAGGAGAACCTGCGCACCGCCGAGCAGCTGGTGCGTGAGGCCGCTGCCGGCGGCGCGCAGCTGATCCTGCTGCAGGAGTTGTTCGCCACGCCGTATTTTTGCATCGAACAGGATCCCGCGTACCTGGAGCTGGCGGAACCTGCCAGCGGCAGCGCGCTGCTCGGCCGCTTCCAGGCGCTCGCGCATGAACTGGGCGTGGTGTTGCCGATCAGTTTCTTCGAACGCGGCAACAACGCGTATTTCAATTCGGTCGCGATCATGGATGCCGATGGCAAGAATCTTGGCCTGTATCGCAAATCGCATATCCCGGACGGCCCGGGTTACCAGGAGAAATTTTACTTCAGCCCCGGCGACACAGGCTTCAGATGCTGGGATACGCGCGTCGGGCGCATCGGCGTGGGCATCTGCTGGGACCAGTGGTTTCCGGAAAGTGCGCGCGTCATGGCGCTCAAGGGCGCCGAAGTGCTCCTGTACCCGACCGCGATTGGCACTGAGCCGCCACCGGCACCGCCGGTGGACTCGCGCGCCCACTGGCAGCGCGTTCAGCAAGGTCATGCGGCCGCCAATCTCACGCCGCTGATTGCATCCAATCGCATCGGCACCGAGCGCGCGCGCTCGAACCCGCAGCAATTGCACATCCGCTTCCATGGCAGTTCATTCATTGCCGATGCCGAAGGCCAGCTGATCGCCGAGGCACCGACCGACCAGGTCGCGATCCTGCAGGCGCAATTCGATCTGGATCAATTGCGCGCGCGTCGCGTCGGTTGGGGCGTGTTCCGCGATCGGCGTCCGGAATTGTATCGGCCGATTGGTACAATGACCGGCGAACTGTAACGCACTGCATACATTTCGCGGCGCAATTTAGGTTGCGGTACAAACGATAATAAAAATATACTGATCCGAATGTGAATCGGCCGCACAGCAGGCCGGGGGGCGCGATAGTGGCAATGGCGACTGGAGAGCAGACTGCGGCCGTATCACGACGGACGCGTCTTCGCCCGCGGCGTCCGGAACCGCTGGAACCAGAGCGACTCCAGGGTGCGAAAGTAGATCTGGGGTGCCTGCCCAAATTACTTGGCTACACATTGCGCCGCGCGCACCAGGCTTCCTGGCGCCGCTATGTCAATGCCATCGGCGAGAACAATATCCGTCCAGGCCTGTTCAGCCTGCTGGTGCTGGTGCGCTCCAATCCCGGCATCGTGCAGATCGAGTTGGGTACGCATCTGGGCGTCGACAAGGCGAGCATCGTGGCGCTGCTGGATCGGCTCGAGCACGCCGGCCTGATCGAGCGTCGCCGTTGTACACGCGATCGGCGCCGCCAGGGCATCTTCCTGACCGACTCAGGTTCAGCACAGCTCGATAAATTGCTGCCGCAGGTGCGCCAGCTCGAACGCCAGATCGCCGCCTGCTTCACCAAGACTGAACTCGAGCAGCTGCTCGGACTGCTGCAGCGTTTTTACGGCTGAGGCGGCAGCGGCTCTGTGCCGCTGCGCATTTCAAGCAGGCGGCTCAGCTCCGCCGTCAGCGGCTTGAGAAACCAGGACTGGCCTGGCATCGCCTGCACGTTCACGCCATGAGCGGCAAGTGTCGCCGCCACCACCGGGCCGACCGCAGCGACCGAAGTCGCCGCCAGCGCGGCGCGCACCAGCACCTCATCAGCCACGCGAAACAGCCGCTCGACCTGCGGCGTGCTGGTGAAGGCGATCGCATCGACTTCGCCGCGTTGCATGCGCGCCAGCAGTTCCTGGACCGCCCCATCATCGATGGAATCCGCGTAGGCGTACGGCGCGACGCTGAGCACGCTCGCTGCTGCGCCTTGCAGGAACGAGAGGAGTTCGGGGTTCGGTGCGCTGCCATAGAGCTGCAGGCCGACGCGCCGACCGGCCAGCGGCTGCTCACGCAGCACCGAGATGACGCCGGCGCTGGTCGCGGGCGCCGCTTCCAGATCTGGCAGTAATCCAAGTTCACGCAGGGCACGGGCCGGTTTCGGTCCACGTGTGATGCGTCGGGTCCGCGCCAGGGCTGCAACGAACGCCGCGCGCTCCTGCGGGGCGTGCTGCTCGAGGCAGCGCAGCAGCCGGCGCAGGCCTTCGCCGGTCAGCAGGATCAGATCGTCGCACGAACCTTCGCTAAAGGATCGGAGCCACGCCAGTACCGGCCTCGGGTCCGGGGCATCGACAATGCTGACCAGCGGGTAGCGCAGCACCGTGGCCCCGCGCCGCTCCAGCAGTCCGGCAAAGACCTGCAGCTCACGGGATTCCGGGACCGCGATGACGCGGCCGGCGAGGGCGTCGGCAGGCGCAGGTTCCATGGCTTAGTTTCCCTCGATCAGTACCGTTCACTTAAGACACCGGCCATCGGTCCCGTGCGTGTTTCCCGCACCACGAGTGGGCACCGGCAGCGCCCGGCTGCACCGTTTGCTCACTTCGGTACACACCCGGGCCGGGCCCTGCTAGTGTTGTGCTTAGGCTCTGACTACAACAACCGCTGTAATTTCTGCATGCCTATCGCCTGGGAAGAATACCCCGCCACCAGCACCTTCGACGAGCTGATCGTCCCCGGCGGGGGCGCCCGCGATGCTGCCCGATCGCTGGTGGAATACCTCAGTACGCTTGGCGTGGGCGAACTGATGACACGCCAACGGGCCGCCGAGGCGGCGATCCGCGGCATGGGTATCACCTTCACGGTGTATCACCAGGAAGGCGGCTCGATCGACCGTTCCTGGCCGCTCGATATCATCCCGCGCGTGATCGCGCTCCAGGAATGGCAGCGCATCGAAGCAGGGCTTCAGCAACGTGCCCGTGCCCTGAATCTGTTCATCAATGACATCTACCACGGACAGCAGATCGTGCATGAGGGCGTGTTCCCGCGTGAATTCCTGACCGACTCGGCCAATTTCCGCCCGCAGTGTGTGGGCATCGATCCGCCACTCGGCGTGTGGGCCCACGTGTGCGGATCGGATCTGATCCGCGGGGCCGATGGCACGGTGTTCGTGCTCGAGGACAACCTGCGCGTGCCCTCCGGCGTGTCCTACATGCTCGAGAACCGCCAGGTGGTCAAGCGCGTGTTCCCCGAGCTGTTCGAGGCCACGACGATCCTGCCGGTCGATGACTATCCCAACAAACTGCTCGAGACACTGCGCGCGATCGCCCCGCCGGAGGCCGGCGCGCCCGAAGTAGTGGTGCTGACGCCGGGTATCTACAACTCAGCCTATTTCGAGCATTCCTACCTGGCGCAGCAGATGGGTGTCGAGCTGGTCGAGGGGCGCGATCTGGCGGTTGGCGATGATGACATTGTCTACATGCGCACGATCGATGGCTGGAAGCGTGTCGATGTGATCTATCGGCGGGTGGATGACCTGTTCCTGGATCCGGAGGTATTTCGCGACGACTCCTCGCTCGGCGTGCCCGGACTGATGCGCGCCTGGTGCCGCGGCACCGTTGCGCTCGCGAATGCGCCCGGGGCAGGGGTCGCCGACGACAAGCTGGTCTACACCTTTGTGCCGGCGATGATCCGCTACTATCTTAACGAGGAGGCCATCCTGCCCAACGTGCCCTCCTACCTGTGCACCGACCCGGAACAGCGCGCCTATGTGCTCGCGCATCTGGCGGAGCTGGTCGTTAAGCCGGCCAACGAGTCGGGTGGCTACGGGATGCTGATGGGTCCCAAGTCGACGGCCGAGGAGCGTGCGCAGTTTGCGCAGCTGATCACTGAGAATCCGCGCAACTACATTGCCCAGCCGGTCATCAGTTTGTCCACGACACCGACGCTGGTCGACGGCCTGCTCGAGCCGCGGCACCTGGATCTGCGGCCCTTTATCTTGAGCGGTCGCGATACTCAGGTCACGACCGGGGGACTGACGCGCGTGGCGATGCGCAAGGGTTCGCTGGTGGTGAATTCCTCGCAGGGCGGGGGCAGTAAGGACACCTGGATCGTGGATACGGCACTCTGACATGCTCTCGCGCGTCGCCGACAATCTGTACTGGCTGGCACGCTACCTCGAGCGCACCGAGAATCTGGCGCGCCTGGTCGGCGCCACCACCAACCTGATGCTCGATCTGCCGCGCCACCTGGCGCCGGGCTGGCAGCCGCTGGTGAAGATCACCGGCAGCGAGCTGATCTACAGCGAGCGCGAGGATCGGGACTTCAGCGAGAAGTCGATCGTACGGTTCCTGATCGCCGATGTGAAATACGGCGGCTCGATGGTCAGTTCGATCGCGCGCGCGCGCGAGATTGCCCGCACCGCGCGCGACATCATGCCGCGCGAGTTCTGGGAGCGGATCAACGCGCTGCATCTGTATGTGGGCGAGCAGGCGACGGTCGCGATCGACAAGTTCACGCGTCACGCCTTTCTCGAGCGCGTCACGGGCGGCGTGCAGCAGCTGATTGGCATGCTCGAGGGCGTGGTCAGTGAGGGCGAGGCGCTCTCGTTCCTCTCGCTGGGTCGCAATATCGAGCGCGCCGACATGACCAGCCGCATCGTTGATGTGCGGGCCGCGGCCCTCCCAGTCAATGGCTCGGCCGAACTGCGACCGTTCGAGACGGTGCTGTGGATGAGCGTACTGCGCTCGCTCTCGGGTTATCAGATGTATCGCATGCACGCCCGCGAGCGCGTGCATGGTGTCGGCGTGGTGCGCTTTCTGCTGGCCGATGAGCACTTTCCGCGTGCCTGCGTGTGCTGCCTGCACCGGGCCGAGGAAGTGCTGCACTCGCTGCCGCACAGCGAGCCGCTGGTACGCTGGCTCTCGCGTACGCGCCGCGTGCTCACGCGCGCGCGCCTCGAGGGGCTGGATCAGATCCAGCTGCACGAATTCATTGACCGCTTCCAGCTCTCGCTGGCACGCTGGAACGATGAACTGGCGCGTATCTACTTCCTGGGCGAGATCAAACCCTCCGCGACGGCCGGCACCTAGCGCAGCGCCGCCACGCGTGAGCCGCGAGGTGGGCTCGCCTGGAGCCTATGGGCTGGCCACAGACCTCGGATTGATGGCCGAGCAGATTCTCGAGACTTACCCCGGACCGCTGGCGCTTGCCGGCCACTCGATGGGCGGGCGCGTGGCCCTGGAAGTGGTGCGGCGGGCGCCGCAACGGGTGCAGGGCCTGGCCTTGCTCGACACCGGCTGTCACGCGCTCGTGCCCGGTGCGCCCGGCGAGCGTGAGCGCAGTGCTCGCATGGGCGTGCTGGCGCAGGCGCAGCGCGAAGGTCTGGGCGCAGCCGCTGCAACGTGGCTCAAGGGCATGGTCCATCCCAGCCGGCTCGAGGATCAGGCGCTGCAGGCTTCGATCATCGAGATGTGGGAGCGGCGCAGCCTCGCGCACCTGGCCGCACAGATGCAGGCACTCCTGGGGCGAGCCGATGCGGCGGCGCTGCTGCCGGGACTTGCGGTGCCGGCACTCGTCCTGTGCGGTGCCGAGGATCTGTCGGCACCCGTCCAGCAGCACATGGAAATGGCAGCCCTTCTGCCGCGCAGCGATTACGTGCAGATCGCCGACTGCGGCCACATGTGTACGCTCGAGCGCAGCGCGGAGGTGAACGCCGCGCTGGCGATGTGGTTTGGCCGGATTACTTGAGTACGCTCAGCACCCGCGGTTCCATATTGCCCTTCAGGCCCAGAGCGCCGTAGTGGCGCCCGACGCCCGACTCCTTGGCGCCGCCAAAGGGTACGCGTGGTGCGAGCGAGCGATGCTGGTTGACCCACGCCGTGCCGACCTCGAGGCGCGCCGCAACCGCGCTCGCGCGCTTCAGATCCGCACCCCACACCGAGCCTGAGAGCCCGTAGCGCGAGTCATTCGCCTGTCGCAGGGCATCTTCGATATCGCGATACTTGAGGATCGGCACTACCGGTCCGAACTGCTCCTCGCGCACCAGGCGGGCATCCTCCTCGATGTCACAGACTATCGTCGGCGCGATGAAGTAGCCCGGGCCCGGGAGCGCGTGGCCGCCCGCGAGGATGCGCGCGCCCCGCCGACGTGTGTCATCGATCAGCGCGAGTACGCGCAGATACTGGCGCTGGTTCTGGATCGGACCGAGTTGCGTGGCCGGATCGAGGCCATCACCGACGATCGCACGGCGCGCCTCCTCGGCAAGCGCGCCGCACAGCGCCTCGTAGATCGATGCGTGGGCATAGATTCGTTTGACGGCCATGCACACCTGGCCGCTGTTGACGGTCGCGGCAAAGAACAGCTTCGCGGCAATAGCCTTGGGATCGGCATCATCGAGCACGATCGCGGCATCGTTGCCGCCCAGCTCGAGCGTGATGCGTTTGAGTGTGCCCGCC